>JBBKWP010000427.1:0-24898 GCA_037968995.1 Candidatus Xenobia bacterium | reverse complement strand
AAAGCCGGCCAACATGGGCCCAGAGAGGGACAAGTGAAGAAGCCTTTGTCGTAGTCCGAAAGAAAGATGCCGTCGAAGGCCATCGATTGAGATTCCAACCATGCTCCTAAGGGGGCCGCTTCCGCGAGGGAGAACGCCTGGCGGTCTTCTTGATCGACTCTTACTACCTGCTGGGAATGAGCGATGATACGGGTTTTCAGGGTGGTCTGTCGCGCATGGCTGACGATCAGTCCCGAGGTTTCGGCACCTTTATCCTCAAGTAAAGCTCGAAGGCGTCGACCGGTATCGTCGTCGCCCACCATCCCGGCAACGGTCACTCGGCACCCTAAGCTAAGAAGATTGCACACTACGTTGGCTGCACCGCCCGGAGTGTATGTGGTCCGGTGTACGTCCACCACGGGAACGGGAGCCTCAGGAGAAATCCGCGACACATTGCCCCACATCCAACAGTCGAGCATCAAGTCACCCAGTACGAGAATGTTCTGGTGCGCGAGTTTGGAGAGTTCTTCGAGTTCCACAGTATTTGCCGACGAAACGGACATAAATTTCCTAGGTTGTACTTGATTGTTTGGGCCGGCTAGACATGCCCGCCAGAATTTCGACTAAGGTCGCCGCGCTCAGTTCCCAAGAGAACTCTGCCGCGTGGGTAGGACCGGCTTCCGCGTTGGGCGTCTCGATGGCCTCGAGGATCGCTCGAGCGATGTCCACTGGGTCGACGGGATTGAACCAAAAGGGGATGTCTCCGCCGACCTCCGGAAGAGACGCGGCCCGTGCGGCGGCGGTAGAAGACCCGCAGGCTAGGGCTTCCAGGAGGGGGAGTCCGAAACCCTCATAGAGGGACGGCATGACGAAAACCTGGCTACGACGATAGAGGCCGGCCAAGGTCGCATCGTCGACGCCCTCAAGCCAAATCGTTCGATTCTCTAGTCGTTTGATGCATGAATTGAGATTTGAAGCTTTTCCTCGAATCCTGTCGGTCCAGGTTGGACCAGTGGGCTTGCTAGAGACCAGCACCAACTTGCTGTGGATCTGATTTTCTAGGAGCAGGAAGGCTTCAAGCAGTCCTTCAAGGTTCTTTCGTGGCTCGGTGTTTCCAACAAAAAGTAGATAGGGATCGGTACCGATCTTCTCAGCGAAGAAGGGGTCTAAGTATTGATTGCAGTGGGGATGAAAAACAGGATCGTATCCCAGAGGCATCACATCTACTTGCGAGATGTCGCAGTTGAGGTGCCTGTGAAGTTCTGTGCGAGAGAAGTTCGAGGTAGTGATGATCCGAGTGGCCCGTTCAGCGGCCTGTAGAAGGCGATCCTGATCAGCTTGCAGGTGACGATTTTGGGGATGGAACTCTGTGAAAGGAGCCACATCATAGATCGTCACCGCCGCCGGACAGTTTGGCTGCCAGTCCACCCGATTCCAGGGAAACCAGCAGACATCGAGTTCGGTAGCGTCCTCGGCGACCGTCATGTCCCACTTCGCGTAAGGAGTGTCCGCCAGTTCGGCCAGATGGCGCTTCTCACGAACCAGCAGAACGAGCCTGTGAGGAAAAGACTTTTTCCATTCGTTGAGGATGCTGCGCAGAACTCTTCCCATCCCACGTCGGTCACGTTGGAGGAAGGTGGCATCAACCCCAATGGTTAGAGGCTCCGTCATAGAGTCAGCCGGTTCCATGTCTGTTGGCGGTATTCCTGTCCAGGAGTTCCCTTACCGCCAGTGTCACCTCGTCGGGAGTGACTTTAAGGTAGCAAGAGAAGCTTTGGCAGGTCGGCTTTTTGCATCCTGGAGGGCAAGCCGGCCTGGTCGGACGAACGATCATATGGGGAACGCCGAACGGCGCCCATCGCTTGGGATAGTCTTCGTCGAGGGCGAAGATGCCGACCACCGGAGTCCCTACAGCGGCGGCCAAGTGCATCGGCCCACTGTCTGGGCAGACGAAGACGAGACATCGTTCGGCGATAGCGGCTAGTTCAGGAAGGTTGGTGCGTCCGGCCAGATCCAGGAAAGGCTTGTCGAGACCCCGACCCAAAAGTCTGACGATCTCGACTTCCTGAGGGCCTCCGGTCAGAATCAAGCGTGCTCTCAGGTTCGTCTGAAGGTCCGTCGCTATCTTTTGGAAGTGTTGAATAGGCCATCGTTCAGGCCCCAACGGAAGGCCCTTTCCGCAATGAAATCCGAGAAGAGGTCCATCGAGATCTCCGAAATCGAATCCAGAGATCAACTCTTCAGCTTTCGCCTTAGCGACTGAAGTGAGAGGAAAAACGACCTTGGGGCTAGAGTTCTCCAGTCCGAGTTTTCGTGGATAGTCCAGCAGAATCTGAGTCCAATGAGAGTCGACGTCGCCGTGTTCGGAACGTACTCTAACCCGGTCGGTGAAGAGCCAGGAGTAGAGTAGGCGAGAATCTTGACCGACTCGCACGGGTATTCCAGACCACGCTAATGTCCAAGCCCAGCGCGATGTGCTCCAGAGCAAGAGCGCGACCTCGTAGTTTCGCACTTTCAGGAGCGCGGCCCAGCGCCGCATGTCTGCTAGAGTTAATGGGTCTTTGTCGTCGATGGTTAGGCGTTCGTGGATTTTAGGGTGGGTGGCCAGAGCCATTGCCGTGCCAGACCGTGCTAAGAGGTCGACTTGAAAGTTGGCGTCAGACAGGCAGTCTATCACGGGGGCCGACAGCAGAACGTCGCCTATACCGCCTCCGGTATGCACTACGAGCGCCCGGCGCGTCAATGGGGGGCAGCCTTTCGATGGAGAAGGTCTCGATATAAGATGGAATAGTTCTCGCCCATGGTTTCTCTAGAAAAATCACGACGGTAACGTTGCGCCAATCGGGCGGCTCTCTGGCGAACAGTAATCAGGTTTTTCAGCACTTGAGCCATTCTAGAGTGGAGTTCGCTTGAATTTCCTTTGGGATAAAGCATGTCCGCTTCCTGGTAAATCTCCTCGACCCCCTCGGAATCGGCTGCCAGAAGGGGGACGCCCAGACTTAGCGCTTCAAGCGCGACTAAAGAAAAGGTTTCGGTGTGAGAGGGCAAGACGCAAAGGTCGAGATCCTGTAGATAGGCATAAGGGACGTCGCAGTGCCCTAGAAATTCGGCATCGATTCGAAGTCTCTGAGCCTGCGATTCCAGTTCCTCGCGGAGCGGCCCGGCACCGGCTAAAGTGATCTGAAAACGGCTTCTCTCTTCGGAAGAGAACTGCGCCAAGGCGGCTAAGAAGTCTGCTTGTCCTTTACCGGGGTTCAGAGCCGAAAGAACGCCAATTCTTACTTTCCGATTCTCGGCTGCCTCGGTGGCGGTCGAAGAGATCTCTTTCATTGCGATCCCGTTGGGAATGACCACCATTCTTTCGGCGAAAGCAGCGTCCTCGTCCAAGGCTTCTCGGAGTCGTACTCGGAGGGCTTCGGAGACACAAGCCAGACCGTCGCATTGGCGATAGGCCCAGCGAAACAGCGGAGACAGGTCCGAGTCGGGAAAGGAATGCTCGGCTTTGATGAGGACGCTGGGTGGGGCTCCGGGGAGTTGCCGGGCTAGGGCTGTCGTCACCAAATCACGATGAGCGATACAGTGCAGCACCTTGGCTCGCGTTTTCTTGAGAAGCTTGTAGAGCGAGAACACGCTGCACATATCTACTTCGTTGCGGAAACCACAGGAAAAGAATGGGATTTCCGCCGGACACGCTTGGCGAAGCCATGAGTCGGGTCGGCCCACGAGGGCTTCGAGGTGTCCCCTGGAATGGAGTTCTGTGGCTAACGTTAAAGCGTGACGCTCGGCCCCTCCAAAGCCTCGGTTCTCGTCAAGCAGAAGAACAGTAGGTTCGATCATCGCTGAGTCAGACTTTCAAAAATTTTCGCGAGGTGCTGGCTTTGGTTCCGAGCGTTGAATTCCTGGATCTTGGTGTCATGGGTTGCGCTGAGACTAACGGTTTGCGTCTGATATATCGCTTCCAGGATCTCGGCCGTGCGAGAAGGCTGCTCGTAGTCTGCGATGTGTCCTAGCCCCGTCTCCTTTAAGAGATCAGCCAGGGGGGACGGATCGGGTCCCAACATCAAGATCGGCCGGCGAGCTCCGATGTATTCGAAGACCTTTCCCGTGAAAAGCCAAGCCGCGGTTTTTACGCGCTCGATCATCAAAAGGTTCACCGAACTTTGCTGCATGAGCTTTCGGACCTGAAGATGGCTAACGAAGCCCAACTTCAAGATCATGTCTTCCATTCCACTGTCCAGGATCTCTTTGTCCACTTGGGTCGTCGTTCGCCCGGCCAGTACCACTTTGATTTCTTTCCGACGTTCGGGCTGTTGATCGAGCCACGCTTTTATGAATTCCAACAGCGGTGTGATGGGCCTCTTTTCGTAAAGGCCACCGGCATGCAAGATCGTAAAAGTTCCGCTTCTTGATGGCATTGCCTCGGTCGAAGTCGGAAAGTGCTCTGGATCGAATCCGTTGGGGATGTAGTGAAAATGATTCGCTGCTAGCCTCTGGGGTCGACGTTTTCGCAGCGCGTCCACGATATGAGGGGTCACGGCGACCACGGCATCAGCGGAGGCCAAAATCTCTTGTTCAAGTCGCTTTTCTCGCTCAAGATGTTTGGTTTTGCGGAAATCAATGTTTGAGGTCGTCCAGTCGTCGCGGAAATCCAAGACCAGAGGCAGCCCTGTCGCTTGTTTGCACTTCATTCCGGCGATCAACGTTGACCAAGGTTGAGCCGTGGCCCATAGGACTTCCGGCTGATACTTTTGGACGATCCGTTGAACACGGCGAACTACCGGTCTGACCCAAAAGGCTCGGTCGTCCGGGAAAAGAGCTCTATCAAACATTTTGAAAAGATTCCGAACAACTTTTTCACGCGGAATATCCCAAGTGTCACTGAAGTTGTCAGGTTCGAAGCATGGAACACGTTCGATCACGACGTCGTGAGATACTTCGGCGAGGAGTTGCGGGTCTCGAGGCTCATGACTTGCGCCGCCATCGACGCAGACAACGATCGGCCGCCACCCAAATTCGCTGAGGTAGCGAGAGAATCGCAAGACTCGCATGACCGCCACCCCTCCTAGAGGAGGGTAGTGATAGGCTAACATGACAACGGACCTCGTCACAGGACCTAGAACAGTTCTGGAATATCGAGGCCCGGCATTCGGGTCACCCACAACTGTTTGAAAATATCGCCCTGTAAATACTGCAGGGGCATTTTCTCCAGGAGTTCCAACCCAACGTCGTCTATGCGCTTTTGGATCTCCTCGTCGCTGTAGCAACGTTGAAAGAGGGTCTCCGCGAAGCGCTCGTAGAGGTTGTTCTCGACTTTTAGAAATCCCACGATGTTGGTTTCTAGCGTCGAATCTTCGGCGATTAGGTGATAAGCCCCAGAGCGCTTCTCACTTTCCACGAAAACGGTTCGACCGTCCAGGTGCCGTATGCCGGCCCAGCAGTTCATGTCGAAGAGAAAAATTCCGTCAGGCAGAAGGGCGGCCGCGACCCGCTCAAAGGCTTGGTCGAGTTCTTCGTCTTCGAACAAGTGATCGAGCACGTCGTGAGTAGAGATGACGCACGGCACTCGTTGATTGAGTGAAAATGTGCGAAGATCGTCGCGCCGCAACCGAAGGGTGACATTGTGCTTGTCCGCGCGCTCTTGGGCGTGCTGGAGCATCTCTTTGGAAAGATCCAGTCCGATAACCGAGTAGCCCTTCTTTGCGAGTTCCACACTGATCACGCCGGTTCCGCAAGCGGCATCGAGGATTTCCGTACCAGTGGGAATGTTGTACTTCTCCAGCCTTTCCACGATATGAGTCGTCATGGTGAGGCAGAAGTCTTCGGAACCAAACCCGTCATATATATGAGCGAAGTTACCGTAAGTGTTGACGCTCACCCCCTCATCTTCACTACCATCGGTGTCGGCCGGCTTGTTCAGAGTCGAAGATTTTCCAGGTGGAGTGAGGCTCAAGGAAATGGTCTAACGGCCCATTGGAATGGGGGAGAAGGAACGACCATCGATTTGGCTCGGCAAGAATCCTGAAGGTCCGGCGGAGTTCCCCGGGCCACGCCCGGCTTCCCAAAGGTAGGGAGAACTGTAACCGGCGCCCATCCCTCGGTTGTCGACGGCTTGGAACTGATATCGGCTCATGTCGTCGGAGTACAGAGGCTTGAGATCGATGGAGTAAGCGTTACTAAATTCCATGCGTTGGGCATCGATGTCGCTGGGGATCAAGTAGGAGTATGGATCGAACGACGAACGGCTCAAGGAATGAGCTTGGTTGAAGCTGCTGCCGTCACTGATGCAAGAGGTGTCAGAGTTGTGGCCGCCCGCCCACGCGGCTGTTGTTAAGGCGAGTCCCATGGCAATGACGAGGCGATTGAACTTTTTCATAGATGTCACGTTCCTTCCGGTCCCCCAGTACTTGGCTTCGTCGCGACAACGATCCTTCCGAGGCCAGAAGGAAACTGTTGTTGAGGAGGGAACGCGCCCTGTACCTTATAGGGAGAATGTATGATGCGAAAATTTTTAAGCACGGCTGTGTTGTTGATGGCTGTGGTCATTAGCGGGTGCAGTCAAGAAAAGGCCCAGGTTGAGACGTATCTCAACGCACGCCAAGCTTCCAATGATGCGATGAAAGCAACCGCCAAAGAGATGGAAAGTTCCATGAGTGGTCTCCAAAAGGAGATCCAGGCCGGTAACTTCGACGCCGAAGCGATCAAAGCTAAAATCGGTGAGTTTGAGGACAAGATGAAGGAGGAGAAAGGCAAGGTTGAAGGCCTCTCCGTTCCCGAGAAAGCGAAACTGCTTCAGGACACGACTGTGAAGCAGTACGAAACCGCGATCACCGTCCTCAGTAAAACACCTGGAATGATCGACATCGCTAAAAAGATGTCCGATTCGGCTCAGAAGATGAAAAAGGACCCCAAAGCCGCCAAAGCTGTTATGGCCGAGATGCAAGAATCGCAGGGCGAGATGATGAAGATTCAGCAAGAGGTTATGGAGTTGGCCAAACAGGGCCAGGAACTCGACAAGACCGCTAAAACTGAAGAACAAAAGCTTCGCGATGAATTCCAACTAGCTAAGCCGGGCGAAACCCCCGCGCCGGTTGCTAGTGGTGCGCCCGCCGCTGAAGTGGTAGCCACCCCTGCTATGGAAATGGACCCCGCTGCTGTAGAGACCCCCGCGGCGAACTAGTTCAGCGGGCGGTCAACACTCACCGGACGAAAAAAAAGTGCCACCTCGTAATGGGGTGGCACTTTTCTTTTGGTCCGAGTGCAGAATGTTTTCGCCTTTGGGTCGCCCGCCAGACACCTGCGACCTTTCCTACCTACGGTTATACGTCGATGGCGTGGGCGAGGAGCGCTTTGCCTTCGCAGTGTTCCAAGGCGGAAATGTGAGTTGCGGAGGCGACGATTTTCGGGGCCTTGTCGGCCTGCCAGGCTTCGTGCCAGCGGGGGGCACAAAGGCACCATTGGTCTCCGGCTTGGAGTCCGGGAAATCCATATTGGGGTTGCGGGGTCGAAAGGTCGTTGCCTTGAGCCTTGGAGTATTCGAGGAAATCCGTAGTCATGACGACACAGACAACGTGAACCCCATAGTCTCCGGTGCCTGTGCGACAGCAACCGTCCCGATAGAATCCCGTCATGGGGTCTAGTGAGCATGGTTCGAGATCTTGGCCTAAGATGTTCTTCATGGCGACGAAACTTTCGACTGGCTCGGTAGAGACCTCTTTTGGTCTTGCGAGACCGCCTCAACGATGCGGTCGGCGGCGGCTTCAGCCTCCTCCTCCGAGGTCAATCTACCGGTGGAGAGGCGAACGCTTGCCGCCGCCTCCTTGGCTGTAAATCCAAGCGCGATCAGGACAGGAGATCCGCTGGCGCTATGACAGGCCGCGCCTGTGGATGCACAGACTCTCGCTCGATCGAGAATTTCCTGACCGTGGCTGGTTTCAAAGGTTAAGTGCACGACGTTAGGCAGTCGGCAGTCCGGGTGTCCGTTTCGCCGCACTTTGGAACCGAGTTGCTCTCGAAGTCGCTGCCAGAGCCTTTCCGCCGGCGCCTTGGGAACCAAACCCAAAACTTTGATGAGGCGGCAGGCCTCTCCTAGACCAGCGATCAGAAATGGAGCGGGGGTTCCCGACCGGATACCGCGTTCATGACCGCCTCCGTGAAGAAGTGGCTCCAGATTCAAACCCTTTCGAATAAAAAGAGCACCACACCCTTTGGGGCCATAAACCTTGTGGCCGGCGATATGCAAAAAGTCGGCCATGAGTTCGCGCACCGAGATGGACACCTTGCCAAGGCTTTGCGAGGCATCCACGTGGAAGAGGACACCACGCTCACGACAGATGGCGCCTATCTCGGCCAAAGGCTGCAGGGTCCCGACTTCGTTCTGTCCATGAATGAGGCTCACCAAAGCAGTGTTCGGCTGGATGGCCGCGTCGACTTGCGAGGGGAGCAGACTCCCTTGGTGGTCCACCGGTAGGATGGTGAGTTCGTGACCCTGTCTTTCAAGGAACCTCAAAGGTTCGAGGGTGGCGGGATGGTCGACCGCGCTAGTAATGAAATGGTGCGGACCCTCGGGTAGCTGAAGGGATTTTGAGATCCCCTTGATGATTGTATTGCTCGCTTCGGTTGCTCCGGAGCAAAATACGATCTCCTCGTTTTGAGATTCCAGCGCCTCCGCGACATGAGCACGTGCTTGCTCCACTAGTCTGTTGGCTCGAAGTCCCCATGGGTGTTTTGAAGAAGGGTGGGCTTGGGCGATGAGGCTTTCCTTCATCACCGAGACCACCTCCGGCGCCATAGGGGTAGAAGCGTTATAGTCGAGGTAGATCCAATCCTCCACGAGCTTAAACCGCCGGAATCAGATCTGCCAAAGCTGCTGTGACCTGTCCTGCGTCTTGATAGCGCTTTTCAGGGTCTTTGACAAGGAGCTTCATGATAATCTCCTCGAGTTGGGGCGGGATCTTGACCTTGTCGGAAGGAGGGAGAATGGGTGCTTTGCGATGTAGCATTAGAATCGCTCTTGGACTTTCGCCATCAAAGGGTGGCTTTCCGGTCACCATCTCATAGAGGACACAACCTAAGGAATAGAGGTCTGAACGAACATCGCTATCCACCCGAGAGGTCCGCTCAGGGGCGAGATATTGCGGGGTTCCAAAGTTTAAACCACCGCTCTTTCCGGTCTTGTCGCCTCGTTTGAAGGCGGTACTGATACCGAAATCCATGACCTTGATCTGCCGTGAGTTGGTAATGAAGATGTTTTTCGGCGAGATGTCGCGGTGCATGACGCCCCTGTGATGGGCCCAGCCGAGAGCGTCGGCGACCACCCGCGCGATCTGAGCAGCTTGTTGAGGTTCAAGTCGCCCGACCTCTCGAAGTCGAGCATTGAGGTCCTGGCCTTCAAGGTTTTCCATCACGAAGAACGGGACTCTGCGTTTTCCACTATCGATGAATTCTCCGGTCTCTTTGACTTTCACGATAGATGGATGAACGAGGTTCACCCCGACCTCGGCCTCAGCCCTAAAGGTAGCCTGAAATCCCTTCTGGCGCAGAGTTTCGAGGTGAGGCACTTTGACCGCTACCGTCTCACCTTCTGGAGATTTAGCCCGATAGACGGTCGCGTTTCCGCCAATGCCTATCGTTTCTAGGATGAGATACTTCCCCAATTTGCGGTCGGAGGGTAGATGTGCTGGTGTGATTGCGTTCGGGTCGGAGGGCATCTTCCGGGCGAAAAGTCGAATAAAGATGATCAAACCCCCAACAATGACGAGTAGCTTGATAAGCACCATAGGATTGCCTTCTAGCACAATCAGTCCTTCGTTTCCGAGAGATTCTTGAATTTCAATTCGAAACCAGGTGATAACTCTAAGCTGGAACCGCCTTTAAGTTCGGTGGAAAGACCGGCGCTGATCTCTTCAGAGTCGACTCGGATTGGAGCCGCAATGTTGAGGTGATGATAGACGGGTCCTCTAGGGCCGAAATCGATTCGGCCTAGGACTGGCGGGAGGGCGCGATCGTTGAGCATCACTTCACAGTGGGCCGCTGTTCCTATTCTTACGGTTGATTTTCGGATTGGGTAAACGGTTTCTCCGTGGCTGAGGCAAAACGATGTATAAACGGCGTGGACAGTGGGGTCCGTCCAGAGAAATTCCGCGTCACCCAATTGAATTCGGCTACCGCTGACCAACGTCACGGCTTCGCTTTCAAAGACCAGGTCTCCGTCCACTTCGACGAACTGGTCATCGTCCACTTTGCTCACTCGTAGGCGGGCGAAACCGTCGGCGACGGTGATCGAGCAAGACGGGGTCTGAGGAAACGGGAATGGGTGCCTGAAGGGAGTGATCCCAGGACCGAGCGGAAGATGATAGGAGCCTGTCGCCGGAATAGTGACTTGAGTGTCACGCCACGGCCCGTTGAGAAACTTTAGAATGAGATGCGGCGTATGGTTGGCGTGGGACTCGGGCGGTCCGGGCTTCTCGCTCAATGTAGCGCGACCCGGCTCATTGTTCTCGTTGCCTAACCACAGTCTATACTTCTGATGGAGAAGCAGGTCAGAATAAAGAATGGGAACGGCTGCGTTCTCTTTGAGAGGAAGATGCAATTCCATCCCTAGAGTTCGGGACACTCGAAGAATGGGTGCTTCGGTGGGAGGGCTTCCCAAGGCGATATTCTCTTCATCGTCACTGGTCAATTGAAGCTGAAAATTTGTGGCTACGGGTGCCGAGAATTTGATCTCCTGCACCTCTTGGTTGTCAGAGGGTGAGGTCATCGCCGTCGTTGAGCGTTCCGGCCCGAAAACTACTGAAATTCTGTTAGATTGGAGTGGAACGTTGAAGGTGCGGTCGCCGTCATCGGTCTTGGCGTTGAGGGTGATGGCGGGTGTCGTCTGAGTGGGCGCGGCAGAGTTGATGGAGTCTGCCTCCACCAGAAGAACCAAGCGTCCCAAAGTTACAGTGTCGCCCGCTTTAAGGAGTTCTGGACCGGTTATCGCCTTATTGTTGAGCAGCGTGGGGTTGGTTTGGGAGCGATGATGTAAGAGAAATGCCTTCACTCCCGCTTCCCAAGTTAAAACTGCGTGAAGTCTTGAAACGGTAGGTTCGGGGAACGTCAGATAGACGGCCGATGAGGGGGTCTCCGGAGTGCTCCGTCCCAAGGAGACCAGATTGCGCTCTAGTCCAAGATACTCCTGATGATACGCCCCATCGAGGACTTTGAGCCGAAGGCCGGTCTGAATCGGTTCAACGGTATTCATTTAGCATACTCTCCGTCAGGTTCTCCGCGAGGGCAGGTGATAGATGAATTTTTGACATGTCTTAATTCTCGTTCTGCTTGGCGGGAAGCTAGATAAAATGGGTGCCAAAGGGCCGACAATGGTGGAGTGTAAGAATAGTCGAGATCTTGGAGATCATCAAGAGTCATGTTCTTTTCCATGGCCAGGCTGGCGAGGTCTGCTAAATTGGCGGCTTGGGGCGCGACAAATTGAGCCCCCAAAAGCCGTTGGCTCCGAGGCTCGAGGAAGAAAATCCCCCTACCTTCACGGCGGGGCCAGAAGGGTGACTCGTCGCTTCCGAAAGAAACTTCCAAGGCCTCGCCTTGTTTCCAGTCCTCGGGGTGACCTACCGTGGCGACTTGCGTATCGAAGAGCCGAACCGCGAGGCAGGAAAAAAGGGACCCCACTCGCCGAGAGCCGCCGGCCGCGTTCTCCCCGCAGACTCTTCCGAGTCGGGCGGCCGCGGTGGCTAACGCCACCGCTCGAGACCCCCCGCCTTTGGGGTTTGGTACCTCCACGCCATCACCGGCGGCATAGATATTGTCGAGGCTGGTTTCGCCGCGCAGCGTCACCAGGACGCCGCCGGAAGGACCAAGTCTGGCTCCGGCTTGCACCAGCAGTTCCGTTTCCGGCACCACACCTGCGCTCGCGACCACGGCGTCGAAGCCCTCGCTGAGCCGATTCTTGTCCGAGGCCGTCCAGGTGACGGTCTGGTCTCGAGAGTCCGGATCGATCAGGCAGACTTCGGCGTTCAATTCAGCTCGAATGCCTCGACTCTCGAGGACCGACTCGACCGAAGTGTGACAAAACGTGTGAAGTCTCATGAGCGTTGATTGGCGATGGAAAATCGTGACCTCGCAGCCACGACGGCTCAGCGCTTCAGCAACCTCAAGGCCTACATACCCTCCGCCGACAATGGCGATTCGCCGTGCCTGGAGTTTCAAGAGCTGATTTTTGATGTGGTCGGCTTCCTTTATACTTCGCAGCGTCCAGAGTCTAGAGTGTGCGTTAGCTTCAATGTTGACCACGGGGATTTTTCGAGAGCGGCTGCCTAGGCCGACCACCAAACGGTCGTACGGAATCGTCTTACGGGCCAAGCGGACCGTGCGACCAAGAGGATCGATGGCCAGGACGGGCGATTCAAGTTGCAGTTCGATTCCCCGCTCTGCGAGATCCCTTTTATCTGCCCCGATCAATGACTTACCCGACGAAATTTCGCCAGATACATAATAGGCCAGAGAACATGTTCCTCGGGCATACTCTGAAGAAGCCTCTAAGATGGTGATAGAGGCCTTGGGGTCCGTACGTCTGGCCCGCGTGGCTGCGGCCATTCCGGCGGCGCCCGCTCCGATCACAACGATCTTTCTCACCAGTAAGGCTTCTCTCGGATCGTGATGTCTTCCTGGGCCGAACTCGCTCCTAACGATTTCTTCCTAGAAGATTCCCTACGACGTTACTCAGGCGGGCGAAGAAGCCTTTACCTTTCGGACGGGACCAGTTTGCCGCTGGCTCAGAGTTTTCGGCTTCTGGCGACTCGGTCACAGTTTCGGTTATCATCACTGGTTCCGAACTTTGGACAGGCTCGTTAAAGAGGGTCGGTTCGCCCTCGGGGGTTGGTTCGACCTTGGGAGCGCTTTGTGTCCAAGCCCCGCTGCCGGCCGCCGTGGAGTGGCTATCCTTGAACGAACGGCTGCTGAGCGTCAGTTCAGCTTCAAACGGCACAATGACGGGCAAACTGATGTCGGCCAGGACCACGGTCTGTTTCCTGTTTTTGGCGATCCAGTCGTCAGCATTGTCGCGATAGTCGCTAGCCACATCCAAGAAGCGTCCATAGACGATGGGCCCGATTTGGCACGCCCCTTCGGCGAGGCCCAGTAGAAGGTGATCTTTGCACTCACGGACATTGAGGTTATGACGGTCGCCAAGCTCATCAATGCAGCCGAGAAGAACTCGACCCGTCTCAATGATGTTGCCGTAAAATCGGGCTGTGGAAAGGACGGCCGATTTGGCGATGTCACGAAGTTGCCTTTCTCGCCCATCATTCTTGGGCAAGCTTTCAACAATCTCGCTAAAGGCCGTAAGAACGCTGGCGCGATTCATTCCACTCTCGGCGAAGACGCGATCGAATGACTCGGCGGCGTCCTCGCTCGCAGACTGCGTCTCACCAGGCGGCTTTGAGGTTCTAGTGGCTGTAGTGTCGGTGATCAAACGGATTCTCCTCAGGTCTTAGGAAAATTTTTCAATCTTTGTCGCGTTCCTCCTCGGCTTAGGAACAACGGTTCAAACGAAAGGGTGAGAAGGACCAGGAACTGGTATCGCTTCGCCGAACCGTGAGCCTACGCTTCAATGTTGTCAGGAATAACAAACTTTCTCAGAAAACTCTTCGGCGGCGGGCAGACACCTGAGCCCCGCTTTTCATTGCCGGTCGGAATCGACAAGTTGCAAGAGGACTACTCGCGTACTCAGGAGCTCGACGGTCCCGGAGGACCAGTCACGGCTCGCGAAGCGTACGAACTCGCTTCCGAGATTATTCTGGGTTTCGACGCTCAAGCTCGACTCACGCAGATGGAGTCTGTTGGCCGATTGGCCGAGGACGGCAAAGCTGAAGGCTGGTTGATTTCCTATTGGCTCCCGACGTGTTGGGGGCAAGCCCATTTTCGTTTCATGATGCGCGAACCGGTAGACACTTTGACGGTGGAGTTGACTCCTTTCGTCGCTGTTGGAAGCGCTCTAGCCAAGATGATGACCGAAGGGCAAACGGGTTTCGTCGAGCAGCAGTGGAAGGTCGAGTTGGAACGACATCCCAGTCTGTCGGAGGCCTTCAAAGACTCCGATGAGGTTTTAGGCGCTTGGAGCCGTTCCGCGGGTGCAGGTCAGGGCTTGCCTCCAGGGGCTATCCTGAGAGCACTTACTCCTCCGTTGGGGAAAGCGCGTTGGGAGCTTCTCGAAACGTCGACCTCCAAAAAAAGTCTTTACACCACGCCCATAGAATGAGGCAGCCCATGTCCAACCGTGCCATAGAGCTTTACGAATTGAGCCGACCCTTGGAATCTCTGGAGAGTTTTATCTTCCGAACCGCCCAACGAGTCAGTCAAGGGAAAGACCATCTCCTCCAATTACGGGGGGTGAACAATGCCGACGGAAGCTTGGAATTCACTTATGATGTGGATGAGAAGCAGTCCCTGCAACTCCAGGAAGTCGGAGCTCTCAGCGGATTCGCCATGGCGACAGCCTTGGTGGTACGGGCCCTGATCACGCGAAAGTCTGCCCACGTGCTGGGTGCATTACAGGCCGCCTCGGTCGCGGTGGCGTTCGGCGGGAGGGAGGTCCCCCGGTTATGGGGACGCCTACAGAAAGCGAACAAATCTTCTTCTGTACTGTTAGGTCTTCGCGAAGGTCAAATGTATTTTAAAGTCGGAGCGGAGGAAGTCTGGGTGGACTTAGCTCCCGTAGTTGCGTTGACCGTCCGAACCTTTCGATTTCACTGGGACGGGGCCCGGCCTACACTACATTTCGCGCATATTGAAATGCAAGACGGAAGGCTCCTCACCGTGGCCGAGACTGAGGACAGCATTGCCGTTCGTCGACTGATTCATCAGTTGGCAACCCCCGTTCCCGTGGAACTCAATTTTCAGAACATCGATCTGTATCGAGAGAACGAGAAAGTCAGTTGGGAACTAGGGCCCCGGCTTGTTGAGCCAGCTCTGAACTAAGCCTTTTTCTGGTTCATTCTCTCATGGAGGAATAGCGGGCAAAGTGGGGCAACTTCTCTCTAAAGGGCCTGCGGGTCAAATTCGATGAGGTAATTGTTTTGGTTTCAGCGAGCGTAGCACAAGATTGGGTGGGAGGTCTCGGACGTTTTTCCGAGCGGCTTGCTCAATCTGTAAAAGGGGAACCGACCAGTCTTCTTCGACGGGCCCAAGCGGGTGATTCCGACGCTGTCGAACGGCTCATTGAGCTCTATCAAGACAGCATCTATTCGATGGCCGTTTCGTTCACGCGCGACCGTCACCAGGCCGAGGATCTCGCTCAAGACGCTTGGATCAAGATTCTGAGGGGATTGCCGAGGTTTCGGCACGATTCCAAGTTTTCCACTTGGCTCTATCGAGTCACTATGAACACCTTTTTGAACGCCAATCGAGCTGTAAAGAGGGAGCAAGAAGTGGTCGGCAGTTTGGTCCCCGAGGCGGAGGTCCACGACCCGCGTCCGGAAGCTGGGCTCGATGTTCACTCAGCTGTTCGTGAGCTGGCTGAGGAGTTTCGTTCGGTGGTCCTGCTTCGATACGTGGCAGATCTGTCGTACAAAGAGATCGCTCACGTCTTAGACGTTCCCTTGGGGACCGTTCAGTCTCGTCTTCGCCGAGCCCTGGATAAGCTTGAAGCCAGCCTTGGGCATCAAGGCTACCCGCTAGAGTCGTAGTCGGCTCTTGCGGCCCGAGGTCGACTCTCGGTGAATCGACGAACTTTTTTTCCTCTTCTTTGGCCTGCAGTCTTGCTGCTCATTGGATGGACCGCCGATTTCTTGTATCTTCAACAGACGGACCTTCTGCGCTTAGAAGCCCGACTCACTCAGCGGCAACATCAGTTGGGAACTCTAAGGGCTCGAGCCGTAGCCTTCCGTATCGAATCCACGGAGTATCGGAATCTGGTTGCCGAATTTCAATCGACCACCGGGCTTTTCGCAACGGATCCGTTCCGAGACCCGGGGACTGTTAGAGGCACACGGCACGTCGCGATCTTTATTGGCGCTGTAGAAACCGCTTTGCGTAATCGGTCGTCCATCGGAGAAACCTACGGAAGGCTCCACTTTCTCGGAGTCACTCCGGGGCCTATGGAACGGTTCTCTCCTTTTGTGTCCGTAGAGTTCGCACTCAATCTGTCTGGACGGTTTTCCGACATCCCCGGGTTCTTAGATCTATTGAGTGAGATCGGAAGACGCCAGAAGTTCTCGATTTCCGTCGGAGCGTTGAGCGTTCGGAGCCTACCTTCAACAGGCGTGACTGGGCAGCTTTCTATCTCGTTACCTGTGCGGGCATATTTCCGTGAATGAGTCGTCGCAGTCGAGGGCCAGTCTTCCGAGTGCCGTTTTTTTCGGTTTTTTGGAGAGCTTAGCTTTCCTTTGTCTCTTTCTTTCCCTGATCTTATCCCCGGCTGGAGCGAGCGGTGTCTGGAGCCTCATCGCTTCCTTGAGGATCTTAGTCTTGGGATTGGCCTTAGAGTCTCGACAGTCGTCTCTCCCTGGAAGGGCGACTCGGGACTGGTGGTACGACGGGTTGCGCTTTCTGGGAGAGGCGATTCTCTACCAAATCCCGTTCTGGGTTTCGGCTTTGTTCTTTCCCTTTGGGTCTCAGCAGACTCATTTCGCTCTCCACGGTCTTCTGCTGCAGACTTGCGGATTGATCGCGTTGGCACTTCTTGTTTGGTCTGCGAGATTGGGAGCGGAAGCCATTGTCTACGGTGTCAGTTGGATGTGGGTAGGTCCCTGGTGGCCAGGTTCCTGGCCCTTGGGGTTGGCGCTGGCTGGATTTCTGGTCGCTTGGCTTCTTCCGAGGTGGAGGCCCCGATGGGTTCGCCGATTGACCAATGGTCAAGTGATCGTCGTGGGCTTTGCTTGGTTGGCGGTCTTCGGCTTCGCCCCTGTTTTGTCTGTCAACTTGGGTGGAATTCTTG
Organism: Candidatus Xenobia bacterium; assembly: GCA_037968995.1. Taxonomy (GTDB): domain Bacteria; phylum Vulcanimicrobiota; class Xenobia; order Xenobiales; family JADMJV01; genus JAEXNA01. The sequence goes on along the minus strand of JBBKWP010000427.1, from coordinate 7,992 downwards.
AGTTGGTCCTGTACTGGATCCTTCTGCTATGGATAGGCGCGGTGGCCAAAAGTTTTCAGGAGGAGGCGACGCCAAATCTCGAAGTAGAGGGGTCAACTCCTGGGTTGAGTGCGGGCCGGTTTTGGTTCGGGGGCCGACAAGTTCTGTTCGCTACAGTTGGTTGGTGCGCACTACTGATGCTCGTCCTAAAGGAGCCAAGGCAGTTCGGCGTTGTGATCTGTCTGGGTTTTGGGGGACTGCGTGCGCTAGAACTGGCCGCTCGGGGATGGTTCACGTCAGAGCGCTGGGTATGGTGGGCGGCGGCGGAGTTGAGTCTGCTTTGGGCGGTGGACCGCTCCGAGTTCACCTACTATCCAGGCTGGCTCTTGTTTTCATTGGTCGGATGGTTGTGGACTTGGGTCCGAAGGGGTTCGAGGAACTCAATTATCGAGGAGGCTGACGCCTTTGGGGAGCTCGAGGATAGACTTCGGAATGGACTTTGGTTCAAGGCGCCCGAGGGATTTGCGCAAAGATTAGCATCCGAGGGGGAGTCCGACTTGGAATTTGAGCAGGACCTGACGGCGGTCGCACCCACGGGTTTCCGTGACCGACTTCTTGAGCGCCTACGTCAAGGCGAGAAAGACGAAGACTCAGCCTAAGACCCGCTTAAGAGGGCTGAGGTGCGCTCTTGTCTTCGTTCGCGATCGCGGCTTGAATGACTCCATCATACACTTGCATGTATAGGGCGACAGCTTCTTTCGCGTCTTTGACGTCAAGGTTTCTGAGAAGGGGAGGGGTTAAAGCCAGCGCGATGTTAACGAACTGGGCGTGTATTGTTTGCTCATCCACGAAGTCGACTTCGAAAGGCTCTGGACTCCTCCTTCCGTGGTAGGGAATCTAGACGCGTACGCCCACCGGACGGAGGGATATCTTCAGCGGATTTATAGCGAATAAGTCTGCTGACTACCGTGGGCTCGAGACCTGTGTCGGCGTTTACCGATCTCTTCACACAATGTCGCGAAGTCGTCCCCACTCATAAAGATTTCTGGAATCTGTACGAAGGTCTCCCCGTCACTGAACATCAGTGTATTGAAGAATCCCTTGCCGGCGGGAGGCGTGAAGGCCATCTTCGTAACCTCAAGGTGGAGTTCCGTCTCATGGTCTTTGTAGATGAGATATCTGTCGTCGAGATGCATTTCTTTTCCCAAATACTTTTTCATTGTAAAAAGAACGGTAGTCACGAGAATGACGCCGACCAATGCGGGCAGTCCGACAAAAGGGTATCGACTTGGGTCGTTTTCTGAAAACTTTTTCCCCGCATCTAGCGCGAAAAAGAAAAGAAACGAAGCTGCACAAATCGGCAACGCCGAAAGCGCACAGACTTTGCCTGTAAGCTTTGTTCGATATAGATTCTTTTTAAGAGTTTTTCCCATGCCCCGCCCTACTTTTCTGGGTGATCCGTACTATTCCTTATACCCAAAGGGAAATAAAAAAGACAGAAAAATGGGACCTCTCATTCTGGAGGTCCCATTTTTTTGTCTTATGTTATGTCGCTTTAGAAACCGTAGCTGGGGCTAGTATTCCAGGCGTGAGTCAAGAATTCGCGAGTTTCGTCTTGTTTGCCGTCTTTGCGGTCCGTTTTTACGATCTCGGCTTTATCATTGGCCCATACGGTGTATCCGCTGCCAAATTTAAACTGAGTGTTCGCTCCAGACTTGGAAACGGCGGGCTTTCCAAGAGATTTGGTCTGATCCAAGATGATTCCGTAAATCGATTGATAGAAAGGGCGTCCGGCTACATCTTTGTGAGTCAGGTTACGAGTGATGATTCCGCCACCCGTTTTAGCTCTTACTTGATCGGCTTTCCAGCCCTTGTCATAAACAATGACGGTTCCCCGTTTGCTCGGGTCGGTTTTGCTTCCAGTGATCTCGGTACGGATTTTGTCGCCGCCGTAGCGGTAATCGAAATCATACTGACCGGCGGGACCGTTGTATTTGTAGGTGACGGTATAACTTTTGGCTCCGGTGATCTTGCTTTTGACCTGGTCCCACGTAACTTCAGCGTGGGCGGGTAGGACGGATGCGATCAACGTGGTCGCTAGGACCGAGAGCCAGAGCTTGCGTAGTGAATTCATTCTGTCTCCTTTTGGAGGCGCTGAACGCCCCCCATGAACTGAGTAGTTTGGATCTTCCCCGGCCCGGATTGGGTCCCTGGGAGAGAGGTCGGTTCTCGGTTGTTCAAAGATTTCCTTTGGGTCACCTCGTGCGACTCCTCTATGTACTGAGGGCTAAAACCGAGGCGTCAGCGAATTGTTCTGGTAGGCCGAACATTTCTTCTGTGTTTCGGACTGTGGCCTCGGCGACGAGACTCTGTGAGGTCTGGCGCAGTCGAGCGATGGTTTCAACGATGAGCGGTATATACTCTGGCTTGTTGGTGCGACCCCGATGAGGGATTGGCGCTAGATAAGGACCGTCAGTCTCCACAAGCAGACGGTCTAAGGGGATCCTGGTGGCTACGTCAGCGACATCTTTGGCGTTCTTGAATGTCACGATGCCAGTGATGCCGATGTAGAAACCCAACTCTAAGAATTTTTGAGCCCATTCCCAGGTTCCGGTGAAGCAGTGAACCACACCCGGGCGATCGAGCGGCTTCGAGCGCAGTTCGTCGTAAAGTTGCTGTTCGCAAGAACGGCAATGTAGGATCATAGGCACCTTGTGAAAGCGAGCGACCTCAATATGCGCTCGAAGAGACTCTATTTGATGCTCGAATAGAGTGAAATCATAATGGCCTTCGAGCCCACTTTCGCCTAGAATAGGTACGACCAGCTTTTCCAGTCCAGCCTCGAGGCGAGGACGAAGGTCGATGAGGCGTTCGGCAGTGACCTCATGAGGATGAACTCCGACCGCCGGATACACACATGGGTGCGTTCTTTGAATCTCCAAAAGGCGTTCAAACGAGTCAAAATGCAGTGCGGGCGTGACAAAGCGGTCGACCCCATTTTGGCGGGCAGCCTGAATGACTGCCTCAACCCCATCGTCGTCAGAGTAAATTTTTGCATCTAAATGTATGTGTGAGTCTATCATGCGCCAGGAGGCCTTCCATTCGTAGCGAAACGTCTCCTCGTGGCTAGCTTTATATTCAAAGTGATTGACGAGCGCGACCAGGTTGTTTCGGGCACCTTGAGCGCACCTACCCTCCAGTCCGCTCAGGAGCGACTCAAGGCCGTTTACAAGAATGTCCTGGTTGTCGAAGAGCAGAAGACGGGCGGTCCTGCTTCGGGCATTGCAATGAAGCGGTCGCCTCGAGTGAAAGTCGAAAGTTTGGCGATTTACAGTCGACAATTGGCTGTAATGGTGAACTCTGGTATCGCTGTGAATCGGGCCTTACGTTTCTGCAGTCGCGGAGAAGACCAGAACCTCAACTTGGTGATGACTCGCGTGGCCGATGAAGTCGAAGGCGGAAAATCCGTTTCTCAAGCTCTTAACGAGCAGCCCCGTGTTTTTGGTAATATTTACATCGCATTGGTCAAGGCCGGTGAAACTTCCGGGTCCTTGGATACAGCTCTCAGAAAATTGGCCGACCTTCTGGAGAAGACGGTTGGAATGCAGAAGCGGGTTCAGTCCACTTTGGCCTATCCGGCCTGCATCTTTGTCGTCAGTATTGTGGTCGTTTGTTTTTTTACGTTTTACATCATGCCGCAGATGATTCCGATGTTCGAGTCGATGAACGTGGAACTACCGTTGCCCACCCGAATGATGATGGCCATCACCAATGGTGCCCAGAATCCCTGGATCTCCGGGCCGCTGGCCGTGATTACGGTGGTTGGTTCGATTTTGGCTTTCAACGCCTATCAGAACCTGGACAAGACTCCGGAACTTCGGTACTACGTTGACAGTTACATTCTGAAAATTCCGGTGGTGGGTCAGCTCTTTCGGTTGTCCACCCAAGCCCGTATCTTGTTTACCTTGGCCACTTTGCTTGACGCTGGTGTGTCACTGTCGGAATCCCTTAGCGTAGTGGAACGCGTCGCCAACAACGAGGTCTATTCTCGACGCATCCGATGGGGGCGGGAAGCGCTGATGCAAGGTTCCAGCGTTTTCGCCGCGCTGGAAAGCCACGAAGTCTTCAGTACGATGGCGCTCCAAATGATCAAGGTTGGCGAAGAAACAGGAACTTTGGCGGAGATGGTTCGCCGAATCGGTGAGATGTATGAGGAAGAGGTCGACCATCAGTTGGACCAACTCTCCTCCCTGGTAGAGCCTTTGATTATGGCCGTAATGGGCATGATCGTTGGCTTCATTACTGTGGCTTCGTTTCTGCCGATGGTTCAACTACTCAACACACTCTAGAATTCTTCGCTCTTCTTTCTCAAAATTCGAAGAAGAGCAGCCCTATGCCAAAAGCTATGCGATACCAGACGAAGGGCCGCAGACTGCTCTTTTTGAGGTACTCTAGGAAGCTTGCTAGGCAGACGTGTCCCGCGACCGCCGAACTGACGATTCCGATGGCAAGTGGAAGACCCTGGCCCGCAGGAATCGGGGTGCTCCAGCCTTTGTAGAGGGTAGCACCCAAAATCAAGGGTATGGATAACAAGAAGGAAAACCGCGCGGCTTCGACTCGGGTAAGGCCTAGATACAGTCCATAAGCGATCGTTGACCCGCTCCGTGAAGTTCCTGGGATGAGGGCTAACGCCTGAGCCCATCCTATCGAGAGCGCGTTCTTGCCGGTCAGGTCAGCCGTCGTTCTCTCTCGAGCGAATTTTTGGCTCTCTGCTGCTCCCAATAGCAACCCCCAAAGAATGAGGGCGGCGCCTGTCCAATAGGGACCGTGGAGATGTCGCTCCACGAACGGATCCAGCAGCCAACCAGCGACGGCCGCCGGGATTGTGGCGATCGCCAAAAGTCTGAGGCTCCGAGACGTCCTCCATTCCAGGACCATCATTTTGATATCCTTATGGAAGTGAAGCCATAAAGCTAGAAGCGTACCGAAATGTAGAGCCACATCGAAGGCTTTTCCGAGATAAGGCCAACCTAGGAGCTTCGGCAGCACCACGAGATGTGCCGAAGAAGAGATTGGGAGAAACTCGCAGATCCCTTGAACGACCCCTAAGATCGCAGCTTGAACCAGAAGAGGACAGGACTCTAAGGTCACTTTCCAGCCGAGGAAAGAGGAAATTTATGGGCCGCGTAACTCCGTAGTCCCGCAGCGATTCCCCGCGCGATCCGTTCCCGATATTCGGGGCTTGCCAACAGTTGCCCCTCTTGTTGGTTCGAGAGAAAAGCCGTTTCGATCAGCACTGCCGGCATCTGGGTGTGGGCTAGAACAAAGAACCGGTCCTTGATCAATCCGCGGTGCGTCCGTCCCGTGGCCACGATCAGTTCCGACTCCAGGGACTTAGCCAAGGCATAGTCTCCGCTCTTGTACCAATGAATCGAAGTCCCCCCAACACTCGTGCTGGCCGCGGAATTACAGTGAATGGACACGAAGAGATCAGCGCCGTGCTCGTTAGCCATAGTAGACCGGGCTGCCAGTTCGTCTTTGTCGGGAGAGCCGGCGTAGGTAACGTCCCTGTCGACCGTGCGAGTCATCACCACATTCCAGCCTTCGGCCTTGAGCATCGCTGCCAAGCGGAGCGTAATGTCCAGAGTGACCTGTTTCTCCGAAACCCCGTGGGCTCGACTGATAGCGCCCGGGTCCGAACCGCCGTGTCCCGCGTCCAGGCAGATAGTTCGTCCCAGCGCAGAACCAGGCTCGGGTTTCTGGGTCTGACCAACCCCCTTGGCCAGTTCTCCCGGACTCACCGCGCGACCCGGAAACTCCAGATACAGCTCCTTATCGTTATCGGGAATCGTCGTCACCGCAATAGGTGTCTGCAGATCGCACACCAGTCGAACGATCGGCGTCGGTTCAGGCATATTCTGCACAATGCGCACCGCTTCCAGGCCTGAGATCGAAGACGGCAAGGTTTGACGCTTGTCGGGAAATATCACGCCGGGAAAGTCCAGGATGAATCGATGCTGGCCCGCGTTGAGTCGCGACCAGCGGTAGGTGACCGGTTCAGAAAAAACCAGTTTCAGCTGGCGCCCTTTCCAGCTCGCCTCCAGCAGTAACGGGCGTTTCGGACCGTTAGTCTGTTGAGACGGAGGCGTCGGAGACTGCTGTCGGCCGTCAGGATTCTCTCCCACTTCCACCACAGGCGGTCGTGTCGGTCCCCTCGGCGTTTTGCCGATCTCCACCACCGGAGCCCGACCCTGGCCCTCCGGAGTCTTAGGAATCTGTACCGTCTCCACAGGTGCCGGCGTCGGTCGCCCGTCCGCCACCGCCGGTCGTTGGCCCTTTTTCCAGGACACAGCCACCTGATGCTCAAAAAGATCAAAGCTCTTCGGAGTCGCGATTTTTATTCCCGACGGGCTCGGCACCACAATCCTTGTCACCGAAGGCGCCGACTGATTCAGTGCCACCCGCACTTCCCCCAGCATGGGATGAACAACGTCAAAATCTTTTTTAGGAATGGAAACGCCGATAAGGTCGATCACCGTCCTCGGCGGATTGGACAGTTTCGTGACCTTCTTGCGAACCGGAACCGTCGTTGCAATAACAAGCTTCGCGCCGTTGTCTCCATCCTCTTCAAAGGCCAGCCCTTTCAGGGTCGGCTCAACGTAGATGTTCCCATTCTTTACCGTCACTTGGCATTGGAGCAGTTCCTCAAGAGCCGAGACCGGCATGTAGACCGCTCCGTCCATAGTCAGAGGTGCCAGCGGCAGTGTGCGATCTTTTAGCAGTATCTGGCCCAACGCCAAAACCGTACCAGCGTCGCCGGCCAAGGACGACTTAGCGCTCGACCAAGTCAGCTCTCGGCCCAGTTGGCGTGCCGCCGCTCTGAGGTCTTTCTCGTCCGCCCGCACCAGAACTACCTCATCATCGGAGGTCGTATAGACGGGAATTTTCCATTTCTGTCCCATGCAGTGAAGCTGCATAGAGGTCTTCTTGCCAACGGTCGGGGTGTCGGCGAAAGCCGGAGTCGTCAAAGTACAAACAAAAGCGAGCAAAGCTGTCAAAGACAGCCAAGCCCGGCAGGCCGGGCTTTTATGGTTATATAACCAGGTCATGATGTCTCCTAGAGGGGTCCCCATTCAAGTCCCCCATGAAAACTCTTCAACAATTTTCATGCTCCGCCTTCTCGGCAGAAACAAACTCAGACAAAGTCGAGTAAAAAATCGTCGAGGTTCCTATCAGACCGCACCGATCGTCGGAGGGTTTCGCTTTAGCGTTCTCTAACCTCAGATGCGTGGGTGTATCGTTACCAGATTTGACAATGTCGTGGACGGCCGACGACGGGTCCCTCGTGACCGTGCGCCGGGCGACTCTCAAGGACCGCTCCGCCTTGCGCGCCCTCTATTTAGCGACGTATGGCGACCGGTACGCTCTCCCCGAGGTCATTGACGATGAGCGCAGTCGCGAAGTCTTGACCGGCGACAATTGGGTTTGGCTCTTAGCGGAGTGCCAGGGAAAAGTAACCGCCTCCCTCATTTTTGGCTGGGATCCCGTTCATCGACTAGGCAAAAGCTTCGCCGGCGTCGTCGACGCCGATCAGCGCGGCCACAAAACCATGCAAAGAATGCTGCGCGAGGGTCTCGACCGCTTGTTAGTCCACGGCGAAGTCTTCGAACTCGTCTACGCCGTCGTGCGCACCTTTGTCGCGCCCGCCTTCCATCGAGATCTCACCACCTTAGGCTTCATCGACGTCGGCGTGTTTCCCAACGTCCGCAAGGTCCGCCAGTACGAAACCCACGGACTTAAGGTCTGCCTCGGCCCCGACGCCCTAGATAGGCGGCGCAAGCAGCCCCAACTCATCCCGCCGTTCCAGGGACTCTACGACATCACTCGAGAAAAATTCGAACTCGAACCCGCCCACATCGACCACCAGGCCGTCAGCGCCGTTCGCGGCGTCGTCGACCTGCGCGTCGAACTGCGCCCGGTCGCCGAAGCCGGGGTCAACGGCGTCACCAAAGG
>JBBKWP010000426.1:0-28716 GCA_037968995.1 Candidatus Xenobia bacterium | reverse complement strand
TGGGGCGCACTCTGGCGGGTTCGAGTCTGCGGACACCCACAGTTACCGCTGTCAGCTTTGTGGGCGTGGCGATCCTGGTGGCCTTGGCGCGATGGCCCGCTCGAAACCCGACCTTGGCCGGCCTCTTTCCGACTCCGGAACTCCTGGTTCTCTGCACCGACTTTTTGGTCTGGGGACTCTTGGCCGGGGCGGTCGTAGCGCTCCTACAGTTTTTATCGAATCGCTATCAAGGCTTCGTCTCGATAGAGGTTCTCACTGTGGGTCTGTTTCTTGCCTCTCCTTTCGCGGCGCACCGCGACGGATTTATCAATCGACCCTACTTTCTCATCGATCCACTTTGGTCCCGCGGATACGACCCGGTTCCGATTCTTCAAGCGATCGGCGTTGTTTTAGCTGTCGCCCTGATCTTATTGACCATCGGACGGGCCACCGAACGATCCTCAATTTTCGATTTTGCCCTGTTGACTATCTTGGCTTTGGGGCTCTATCTCTACGTGCCTCAGGATACTCTCAAGGACTTGGTCTCCGATCCTCCAGGCACTTACGGCCTGACCGGAGACCCGGCCGAAGCCCGAGATGACGAAGCTGGAAATCCACCGCCACCTTCTGGTCAATCCGGCAACCAACCGATGTCAGGTAGCCTGGGAGATGGCACCGGTAGCAGTCAGGACAACCCTTTTCCGTTCGAGACGAATAGCCAGAAGCCGGAACCCAAACCAGTGGCGGTTGTGGTCTTCCGAGACGACTACGATTCTCCGGACGGCTACTACTACTTTCGCCAAACGGCCTTCAGTCAGTTCAATGGATTTCGACTCGTCAAGGACACGACCGGCAAAGCCGATGCGGACTTGTTTCGGCGCTTTCCCACCAAGAACGAAGAGGCCCCCGCCATCCCTCCGAGATTCGACATTAACAGCCGCGATCTAGACACCCGGGTGGCGTTGATCTCCTCTCACACAGAGCCTTTCGGCTTGGTCTCTGCCATTGCCATGAAACCGGCCGCCAATCCGAACCCTGACCAGTTCGAACGGGCCTACGACGTCACCTCGCTGGTCTATGGTGGGGACTACACCGAAATTCTCACCAGTACACTCAGTTCGCCAACCTGGACCCCGGAACTTGAGAAACACTATCTCGGCTATCCGGAGAAAGACCGACGTTACAAAAAGCTCGCCGACGAAATTGTCCAAAGTGTAGACCCCGAGTATCGCCAATATCCGCTCGCTAAGGCCCTCGCCATCACCCTATATTTGGGCGAAAAGGGCAAATACACCGTCAAGAAGCGCATTGTGGGAGAGAGTGAAGACCCCACGGCCGATTTTCTGTTCGGAGACATGACGGGGTACTGTGTTCACTTCTCGCACTCGGCGGTCTATCTGATGCGGGCTGCGGGTATTCCCGCTCGAGTCGGCGCCGGTTACGCGGTGGAGGGACGCAACCGGAGAGGCTCGGCGCTCTTGATCCGCAGCAGTGAAGCTCACGCCTGGCCCGAAGTCTGGGTCAACGGACTGGGCTGGTATCCTCTCGATGTCGCGCCTCAAACCAACTTGGATCAGTCTGAACCGCCTCCCGACTTCGATCTTCAGGCAATGCTGGCCGAAATGGCACGCGAAGAGGGCGAGACGTTCGAGCAGCCTCCCCAGTTTGATCTTCGCCAAACGCTCAAAATGATCATGGCCGTGTTTTGGAACTTCCTGCCCTGGCTCATCGGCGCCGCGCTTTTTATCGCTTACGGCCTGAAGGTCGAACGGCGTCTGGCTCCAAGATTCGAGAAAGACGACGCCAAGGTTCACGCGATGTATAAAGCGGCCCTCGATCGCTTGAGTGAGGTGGGGTTCGCTCGAAAATTCGGTCAAGGCCGAATAGCCTTCTCCGAAGAGTATTCGCAACAGTTACCAAGTTTAGCCACCTTGACCAAAGCCCATCTAGCGTTGAGCCTTGGAGAAGATAACGGCTCTCGCAGGTATGACCTGTCGGAACTCAAAGCCGACTATGACAAACTCGGAACCGAGATCGCCCAGTCCGTTCCGGTCTGGCGACGTGTTCTGGGAAAACTCAATCCCCTCAGCTGGCTTTTGACGAAATAGCCGGGCCCCAGGTTAGGCCCAAAAAGGAAAGGCACATATCACCCTGATGATCGAGATTCAAAGCCCCAGACCAGAAGCATCCGACCTGCACGCCGCCCGCGGCGTCCTCGGAAGGCTCAAAGGTCGACTCGTCCACGCCGTGCGTGGACGAGACGATGTGATCGATCTGCTATTGGTCGCACTGATGGCCGACGGCCATGTCCTGCTTGAAGATTTCCCAGGCTCCGGGAAGACAACTTTGGCCAAAGCCTTGGGCGAGTCGATCACACCTGCCCCCACCGAGCAACGTCTGGCTTCCTTTCGACGAGTTCAGTTCACTCCAGATCTTCTTCCGTCAGACATTACCGGTGTCTCTATCTTCGAACCCAAAACCGCGCAGTTCCACTTCCAGCCCGGCCCACTGTTCGCTTACGTCCTGCTGGCTGACGAAATCAACCGAACCTCGCCCAAAGTCCAGGCGGCGATGTTAGAGTCGATGGCGGAGAAGCAGGTGACCGCCGACAACGTCACCCATCCGCTCGACGATCTCTTTTTTGTGATCGCGACGCAAAACCCAAGAGATCAGGTCGGGACTTTTCCCCTTCCGGTTGCCCAACTGGACCGTTTTCTCTTCAAAATCGTGATGGCCCACATCAACCGAGAATCCGAACTCGAGGTCTTAACGTCTTACAAAGACCGGCGCAACCGGCCCGCGAGCGAATTTTCCACGGTGAGCCGGGACGAGGTCTTGGCGGCGCGCTACGCCATTGACGCTGGGATCTACCTGGCTCCGGAGATCAACACATGCTTGGTGGACTTGGCGACCGCCTTGCGAACCTCGCCCAAAATCGCTCAAGGTGTATCCACCCGCTCCCTGGTTCTGGCCCTACCGGCCCTTCAATCGGCGGCGCTTATGAACGGACGCGATCACGTGATCGCTGAAGATGTTGAGTGGTTGGCACCCCACATTTTTCGTCATCGCATTGAACTGGCTCCCGGTGTCGAGGACGCGGTCGCTGTGATCAAAGAATGCGCCCGAGGCCCCTTAGAACAACTCAATCGAGGGACCTTACGCCGATGAGTCAACGGCCCGGACCTGAAGACGAGAAGCCATTGAGGTTGCAAGTCTTTCGCCCGTCGCGACGGGCTGTGTGGTTCCTGTGCCTCCTCTTCTTGCTATCTGGAGCCTGTTTGGGCCAGAGCAACCCTTACCTTTCCGGAACACCGGCCGAAGAAGCCGCACTTCGTTCCCTTGAAGAGTACAAACTGGTTCGGCTCCGTGAAGAAGCTCGTGCCATTCTAAAATCCAATCCCAAAAGCTATGCCGGCCACTATCTTCTGGGATTCTCCCTCCACAACAGTGAAGGCGATCTTCCCAGAGCCAAGTTCCACCTCAACAAAGCTCACAGTCTTTTCGTCGAGAAGTACACCTCGAGTCCGAGCATGGAGGGTCCGTGGGGCTGGTATGAGCGTATTCTTTTGGAACTCATTCAAGTCAACGCCGAGATGGACTTGTATGAGGAGCAAGTGAAAGTCCTCGATGAGTACGTCAAGTTGGGCCGCCTCCTGGCGGGTCAGGAACCACCGAACATACTGGCCGCCTACGCCTGGCCACTGATGAAACTAGAGCGCCAGGCCGAAGCGCGCGCTAAACTTGAGCAAGTCAAGAGCTTTGACGACGAGGCGACTCGGTCCACCTACTACAATACCTTGGGCGCTCTCGAGATGGAGTTCGGGCACCCCAAAGCCTCCTACGCCGCTTTCAAGACGCTGGTGGAAGAAGTCCGAAGCAAAGGCTGGAACCAAACCGCGACCTATCTGCGCAACTTGGGAGAGGCCTCCGCCGGCATAGGACGTTTCGATGAGGCCGAACGACTATACTCCGAAGCGACGCGATACTTCGACTCCTTCACCTACTCCAATCCCTGGTTCGATCTGACTTTTCTCTACCTCGCTCAAGCCCGGTTTTCAGAAGCCGTGGACGCATTAAAGAAAACACACGAATGGCGATTCGCCGTGCAGCCGTTCCTGGCGCAGCAGACATGGGCTCAGGACCAGCATGCTACCGCTGAACTCCTCTTACAACTCGGAGAAACGGAGAAGGCGCTCTCTATTGTTCATAACATCGTGCGGCGCCCAGATCGCCAAGGGGGCGATTCCATCCAACTGGATCAAAAAGAGGCGGGGACTCTGCTCCTCTACCGGTCCCTACTGTTGGCTGAAGCGTCACGCCTCAAAGAGAGTCTCACTTGGACCCACGGATGGGATTGGTGGCAAGCCCTCGTGAAACGTCGGGAATACCTCGCAAAAGCTCGACTCGCCGGGGTACAGATACAAGCGATGGTGACCAAGAACGACCGCATCACGGACTCCCTGCGTCCCTACTACGCCCCCCGAACCATTGTCGTCAGCGACTGGCATCGTCCGGATCTTGTCGAGGTCTACGGAGCAGGTGTGGCCTCGGAAGCTCTGCAGCAACTCGACGACAATCCGCCGGAGTCCATGGAATGGGAAAAATCGGCCCTCGACGTCAATCGAGCGGAAGTGCGGTGGGCCGTAGGCGACAACGAGAAAGCCATCGAGATTTTGAAGGATGCCATTCTCAAACTGGGGGAGTCCCGTGCCGTATTGAGAGCACGAGCGGAGGCCCGCCTGGCTGGAATCCTTTTTGATGAGGGTCGCTTCGAAGATGCCATTGCGGTAGGAACACGCGTTTTTGATACCGCACCGGCTATGTTCCGTCACCTGGCAATCTCGATTCCCGTGACTCTCAGCACGGACGGTTCCGCTGAAGCTCAGGCTGTCGCCAAGGCCCTGGCGAAAAGCCCTCGCTTTCATTCCGACTCTCGGGGCTATCCAGTCAAGATTGAAAAGTCCGGAGACCACCTGATGGCAACATTCTCCTCTCCCCAGGGTATCCTGATCACCGAAGCCTCCGTCCCCCTCAAAGAAAAAGACCGAGAAGCGACGGCGGCCGATGCCTTGCTCGAGCGATTTCATCAAAAGGCGTTCGCGCCGCGCCTCGACCTCAGTCAGAAAGACATCAACTCTCTTGACGGATCCACCTTAACCGAATCGCGGCGGAGCGACCGGGCCAAGCAGGCCATCGGACAGCCGGCCGACTCGCCGGGTCCATGAAGCTATGTTAAAGATGCATCCCATTTTTTTTCTGCCGTTATTGATCATAGGCGGTATGTGCCTGCTGTCGGGGCTGGCTTGGCTCTATGAAAAGACTCGGAAAAAAATTGACTGCGTCGGTCTTGGTACCGTGACCTACTCCGGGGAAAACTGGAGTGGTCTGATCCCTCATTTTCAAACGGGTGAGCCTGCGGTTCGCTTCGAGATTCCCGGAGGGAAATCGGGTCCCAACCCCACCGACGTGGACCGGTTGCTCCAATTTTGGCAAACGGTTTCCCAACAACTCGACCTCATTCGTCCCCTTGCCATGGTGGAGTTGGAGGACTGCTTTGACAACGTCTCCGGCACGCGCGACGAAGCGCCACTCGCTGAGATCCTAGAGCGCACAGCGACCGACTCCAAAGCTCTCGACAGAGACTGGTCCCTCTGCCAAGTCGGACTGTACGAGGGTTCCACCCGTGAGCGCTACTGGGCTCTCGACTTTGAAGTGACTTGGGATGTGGAGCACACACGTTGCGCCTACCTCGACCTTGGCGGCGGCCTGCTCGGATACGACCTGAGCTGTGTCGTGGTCGAGTATTAAGTCGACGGCCGGCAATTGCGCGGTCTCCATCTACCTTCTGGACAGAATTTTGAGTGTACGGCTTGCGGTCGTTGTTGCCGCGCCGGTTGGTCCGTCGTGGTGGATGAAGAGACCCAGGACACGATCACAGAATCCCGCCTTTACGCCCAAAAAGTCCGCGCGGGATTTACGCCTCTGGTGGTCACCGAGGAGCGTGTGGTCCTAGCGCGTGACGACGACGGTTCCTGCGTTTTTTTGAACAAAAATTATCGTTGCGAACTTCACGCGGAGCTCGGACCGGCCCGAAAGCCCTTGGTTTGCAGGACCTATCCGTTTCTTTTGACGGATACGCCGCGGGGAGTTTTTGCGGCCGTCTCGTTTGCCTGCCCGGCCATCCTCTCCAACGACGGGGCCTCTGTGGAGAACGAGCGAGTGGGCCTGGAAATGCTTTTGAGACAGGCGCCCGGCCAAGCGGCTCCAAGTTGCGACATGGATGAACGGGTCGAAGTTCTCGACGGCCTTTTCGTGACCTGGGCGGAGTATGAGCGCCTCGAAGGCTCCGTCCTGGCAGCCTTCGACCCAGAACACCCCACAGATTCTCTACTCAATATCGCCTTGGCGATCACTTTCTGGGAGCGGCAGGGAGATCGCTTGATCGTTCCACTTTCCTCCGGGCAGGCAGGCTCTTCCACATCGCAACCGGTCGACTCGTTAGGCAGCTTAGTACGAGACCTGACTTGCATGGTCTCCAGCAATCTTATTGCCATGCTTGAAGAGATTGAGAGTGTCGAGGAGCGATCCCGAGTTGGCAGTCGACTGTGGAACCAGGACGTCTACTTCTCCAACCGCTTCCAGCGGGCGTTTCCGAGCTTCTCGATTCGCTCCTCACCCAGTCAAAGCGTGACAAACCTCTTGGAACGGTATTTTAACAACCTGATATTTGGCAAACGACTGCTGGCGGGCGGCACGGTGGTTTCGAGACTTCTAGGAACAGCCTGCGGCCTAGCGATGCTCTTCTTCTATATGGAAGCGTTTTCTGACGACGACTCCGACAGCGAGCCCTCCTCCGAGGTCATCGACCGAGCCTTCACACTCGTTGAGAGCGAACTGCTCAGTCACACTCACAGCTTCGACGGATTCTTTAGGGAATTCGAGCGGGCGTTGGAGAGTCTGAGAAAAAGCCTCTGAAGACTAGGGAGCCAACCGAGAACCCCGTGGCCCCCTAGAACACTCCTACCCGACCGGCAGGTCAGGATTCTGAGCGTTTTTCCGAGCGATCAGGACCAAATTTCGGACGTAGATGATGAGGCCGGTCGACTGACCGATCATGAACACCGGGTCTTGTTTGTGGATCGCGTAGGACAAAAGTCCGACGCACCCAGCCATGCTAAAGTACCAAAAGGAGATGGGGATGACACTCTCCTTACGCTTCTCAGAGGCTAGCCATTGAACGAAGAAACGTAAGAAAAAACAGCCCTGAGCGATGAGGCCAACAGCAAGCCACGCCGTCTCGCTCACCCTAAAGTTCCTCGGCCTCGTAGGTGGAATAGCGACTTTTCATCCACAAGAATCCGATCAGATCGGGAATCGTGGCGCGCAGGCGGTTCCAGTTTCCGTACTTTGTGGTCCCGGCCACGCGGGGTCGATGAGACACAGGGACCTCAGTCACTCGAAAGCCCTCCAACTGAGCCAGGGCCGGCATAAAACGGTGCGCGCCGTGGTAAAAGCCGATTTTGTCGGCTACCTCTCCGGTGAACACCTTCAAACTGCAGCCTGTATCGCTGACACCGTCGCCGGTGAGCGACGAGCGGACCTGGTTGGCCTTGCGGGAAACGAAACGTCGCCACGGCGTGTCCTGGCGATTCTGGCGATGGCCGCAAACCATATCCGCGTGCTCTAACTGATCGAGGAGAAGGGGGAGATCCTTGGGATCGTTCTGGAGATCCCCGTCAAGGGTTGCCACAATGTCGAATCTTGAGGCTCGCATTCCCGCCAGGAGCGCCGTCGACTGGCCCCGGTTCTCACGAAACCGGATCACCCGCACGTTGGGAAAGGCGTTGGCCTTGAGCCAACTGGCGCTTCCGTCATCGCTTCCATCATCAACGAGAACTAGCTCCCAATCCTCTCGAAGACCTTGGGCCGCCGCGGTCACTTCGAGAACGAGGTTTTCAAGGCTGTCCACTTCGTTGTAGATGGGAATCACCACCGACAATCCCGCCGTGCGTTGTGTCCTCTGTTGTTTGAGGTGCAGGACCTGGCGCGGGCCTGAGGTGTGGCTGCAGCAAGAGCCAGGGGCCGACTTCTTCGACTCTCCATTGTGGGTTCGCGTGGGTTTCATAATCAGATCTCCTAATGACCAGCAGACTGGTCTCCGACGGTCCAAGGTCGGCCAGAAAGCTGGGTATGTCGGGAAAGAGGTAGTGGCGATAGTCGTCGGGTTGTTCGAATTGAGTTTCTCGGCGGTAATCGATCTGGGGAATTCTTCTTTTCAGGTAGTACGGGAGGCCGTGCAGATGATCGGACACCTCGCCAACGATGCTTGGCGGAGGCTGTCGACTTAATAAAACAGTTGCCAGATGTCGGGCGCTGTAAGCCGGGTCACTCGGTCCGAGCGCCGAGGCCAAAACCAAGAGAATTCCTCCAAAAATCCATCCCCCCGCTTCAAACCAATTTCCCTCATTGAGTCGTCGCCTAAACATAAAGCTGAGCGACACCCCCAGGGCGCCCAGCGCCACCAAGACCAAAAGATGGTCGAACGCCGGAGCGATCTCCTTAGAGACGCCGATCTTCAGATAGACCGCCACCGCGACGGTAAAAACCGCGATGCTGCACAGTGTCGTGGTTCCCATGGCCTTCAAAGCGCCGGGAACTCTTCCGTGACGGGCCACGAGGAGAGCCAGAGCCGGAAACATCGGCAAAAGATAGGTCGGAAGCTTTGAGCCGGAAAAGCTGAACAGCACCAACGGGTAAGCCATCCAAAGCAGGAGGAATCTATCGAAGTCTTCCGCTCGCCGATAAGCGCCCAGCACGGCCCGCGGCAGACTGACAGACCACGGAAAGAAACCGGCCAACAGAACCGGGGCATAAAACCACCAAGGTCCGCCACGGCCGTGAACCGTGGTCAACACTCGCTGGGCGGTTTGGAAGTTCAGAAAGTACTGCCATAGACCATCGTAACGGGCACAGACAAGCAAATACCACGGTAAAGATACTGCGAAAAAAAGTGCTAAGCCAACAAGCGGCTTGAGGTTCCATGAGACGGACTCCCGACTCCACAGTCCGGCCGTCAGCAGGATGGGAGCGACGATGGCGATACCAACCGGTCCCTTGAAAAGAGCGGCCGCCGCCAAAGACAGCCAGAAACCCACCCAGTGTTTCGATCCGGCTGAGCGGCGAGATCCCCACGCGAACGTCATGGCGGCGGTCACGGAAACGGTCAAAAACATGTCCGTGAGAACCAACCGTGAAAGGAACCAAAATTCCACGGAAGTGACCAGAATGAGGACCGCACGGAAGCTCTCGGCCTTGGTTCCTTCCAAGCGTGCCAACATGGCCACGAAAACAAGGGTCAAAAGCGAGGCGGCGGCCACGGGAAGTCGGCCTGCCCACTCCGATTCTCCGAACAGTTCCAGACTGCCACCCACCAACCAAAAAGTTCCCGGCGGCTTGTGAAAATGGGAGATAAAGTTGAGGTGGGGCACAAGCCAGTCTCCGCTGCGCTGCATTTCCCACGCTATCTCGAAAAACCGAGCCTCGTTGTCTTCTAGGAGGCCGTAGGAGCCCAGGCAAAAGGTCAACAGTAGAACCACAAAAAAGGCCAAAGCTAACCAGCGTTTCTTAGAAATTTGCATCATCACGAACCCGGGTCTTCTTTGGCCTTGGGACGGAGCGTCCTCTCTGGAACAAGCTTCGCCCGATGATACAGAACTCGATATCGGCGGTCGGTGAAAATCACGGGTTCGGTGAAGTAGCCCTCAACTTGGGGCCATTCGTAATGCGACACAATCAGAAAATGGTCTTCATCGTTCTTGCGAAAATTCTGAAGGTAGGCTGCCAGATGAGGAACCATCACTTCTTGATAGGCGGTGTCTGTCTCAAACTGCGTTTCCCGTGGATATTCCACGTGGACCACTCTTTGCTTCAAATAATACGGCAGACCGAAAAGATAACGCCGGTACATAGCGACTTCATAAGGTCCGGATGCCGTGTCCTGGATCTTGCTCGCCATCGGCTTCGCACTCAGATAGGCTAATTTGGCGAAGGCCACACCTGCTAACCCTTGGAGCCCCAGCATGATCGTCACGTACACCACCAAAAGCGGAGTGCCTCGTGTTTTGCAGGCCACCACCGCGCTTGCGAGTCCCCCTAAAAGAAGCCAGGCGCCGGTCCACACCAGGTTCTCATGAAATGTCAACAACAGAGGAACCGCATCGTAAGCAACCTGAACCAGACAGAAGATTCCAACCACCGTGAAGACAAGCATTGGCCATAGCCTCGTGCGAGAGGTCTGTTGCTCGAAGCCGCGCGCCACCAGCAACGCCATCGCAGGGAAGACGGGCAAAACGTAGGGGGGCAGTTTCGAACCGATCGCGGAGAAAAACAGAACCGGCGCTAAGATCCACAGGAGAAGGAAAAGATCGGGATTCGTCGGCGTGGTTCGATTTCGGACCTTCGAAAATGATGAGCGAAGGGGCCCCAAAAGCCAAAGCGACCAAGGTAAAAAACCGCCAAATAGAATAGGAAGGTAAAACCAGACCGGCCCCCCACGATGGTGGACTGTGGTGAACACTCGGTCGACCGTCTGGAACTTGAAAAGGTAACTCAACAAGCCGGGATTGTCTCGCAAAATCCACAGATACCAAGGGAGTCCAACGAGTGCCGCAGCCAGGAGTCCAATCAGTGGTCGCAGGTTCCGCCAGTTTGTTCGGGTTGCAAAGCAGTACGGTACCACCACCAAACCTACGATTAAGGGCCCCACCGGTCCCTTGGCGAGGAAGTTCAACCCCAAACTGACCCAAAAAACGGTCCAAGCAGGCCATGACATCCTCTGCGAGAGCAGCATCCAAGACGCGGCGAGCGCGGTGGTGACGAGAAAAGTGACAATCATATCTGTGACGGCGATGCGACCCATCTCCCAGAAAAAGGGAGCCGTCGCTAAGCAGGCCACAGCCATCCAAGCCTTCTTCGGCGCGAACGCTCCTTTTGAGGCCATCCACCAGACGACGATCAAGACTCCAAAAGCCGCCAAGGTCGTGGGCAGCCTCGCTGCCATCTCGGTCGGTCCCAAAATGGACATCCCGGCCACCATCGTCCAATAAAAGAGAGGCGGTTTATGGAAATGCTTGATTCCGTTGAACCGGGGTGTGAGGTAGTCGTGGGACTGAAGCATTTCCCAAGCGACGCCAGCGTAGCGCGCTTCACTGCGTTCGGTCAGAGGGTAGTTGTCGATCCCTAGCAGGAACACCGCTGCGATCGCAAATATGAGAAGTCCTATAGCGAACTTAGGGGTCGACACTTTCGAGGATTAGCACAGACCCCATGAGGGTCCTTTAGAATCAAAATAAGAAAGTTCTCAGGTAAGATCCGAAGTTGGTTCCCAAGGCTTCGAGGTCCAACTCGTCTAGAATCCAACTCCGAGCGAAATCCCAGGGTACTTGGAGCCGACCATCAAGAACGTCGCGTTGTAGCGGTCCCAACTGTAGGTGACCATGGGGTGACCGTTCACGCCGTCGAAGGCAAACATGGTGCTCCAGTGGTCATCGAACCGATACGACACCCCCGCCGGAATTCTCACTTTGTCCTCAAACTCGCCGTACATAGCACCGACGTAGACTCCCAACCCATCGGCCACCTCTTTTGAGAAGGTGACGTAGTAGGCGCGACCACTGGGGGTTCCGATGCGATCAGAACTGGTACCGATCATTACCGCGGGCATGCGGTCGGTCTCCCGGACCAATCGCCAGTTCACCAATGGACCGACATCCTGACCTAGGGGGTTGTATTCCACTCCTAACTGAAAATCGTCGGTGGCGCGATACACAAGAGTGTTGCGCCACTGAGCGCGTTCTACATTGATCGTGGGAATAATCCGCGTGGTGTAGGTCCATCGATTCTGAGAAATTGAGGCGGCCCCACGGACCACCGTGCCCTCACCGGGTCAGCCAGGTCAACTGGGAACGACGGAGCCTCTTCTTGAGGATTTTTTCGGCGATTCGGCTTGAGGCAGGAGCGGTTCCACCGACTTTACGAACTGATCAAAGGTGCCCTTCCCGTCAATGCGCTCCACGATTCGGCCCTCGGTGTTCACGATAAAGGTGATCGGTATGGCCGAGACCGGACCCAATTTTGCGAGGAATTCCGCGACCGCTTCCTGGTCAGCGAAGATGGAGGGGAAGTTGAGTCCGAGCGCTTTCACTCCTTTGGAATGGGCCTCTTTCGTCTTGTCGAACGATAAGGCCACAACAGCCAACCCTTTGTCGCCATACTCTTCTTGAAGCTTGACGAGATCAGGCATCTCTTCAGAGCAAGGCCCACACCAGGTCGCCCAAAGGTTGAGCACCAGAACTTTGCCGGCAAGATCCTCGGACGATAGGCTACCCAAAGGTTCTAAAGGGAACTTGAAAGCCGGAAGCAGGGTGGGCGTCGCAGCCACTTTGTCTAGGACAGCAAACTTCTTCGACCAGACCTCAGGCTCAGAGTCGAAACGCTCCTTGCAGGCCTCTTGACAGAAATAGAACGATTCTCCGTTCCACTCAGTCACATGCTGACAGTCTTCCAGGTGATAGCGGGACTGTTCCACTGAACAGACTACGCAGGCCTGGTCGGCGGCCCAAGTCGGTAGAATCAAAGCGGCTAGAACGAAAAGTGATAACAGGAGCGAGCGCAAAACGGATCCTTTCCATAGAGCCCTAATCTTCGGAGTTGAGATTACGGCGGGCGATGAACAAATAGTGATAGAGCTTGAACTTACCCTGACGCTCGATTATCCGCAACGTTTCATTGCGAAATTTTGCTCTTTTGAGTCGTTTTTCGAATCTTTGGTTGGGGTTATACGACCAGACCACCAGAATTACACCCCGACGCAGCGACTCGCGCAAGCGATCCAATCCATCATCTTCGTAAAGTTCTTGGTTGTCTTCTTTGGTGAAAGCCTGGGCCCCATTGTCCACGTCGAGCAGAATGGCGTCCCAATGGTCTGTCAGGGAGATCATATCGAAAACATCACCGACATAAACACAGGTCCTCGGGTCACGCAACGGATAGTGAGCCAATTTCCCTAGAGGGCCTAAATTCCAATCGAGGACCTCGGGGACCAACTCCGCCACCACCACTTCAGCTTCAGGCCCTAAAGCGTCAAGTGCGGCTCTGAGGGTAAAGCCCATGCCCAGGCCGCCGATCAGCACGCGTTGACAGTCAGCGCGAGAAAAGGCTTCTCGCGCCAAGCGCTCTTCGGAGAAATGAACGCGACTGGTCATCAGTTCGTAGCCGTCGGCTAGAATCGCGTACTCGCCGTTGCGGCGCTCCAACGTCATCTCTCCCCCACCCGGAATATCCGCGCGGCCGAGAAGTTCGTAAGTGATCAAAGCGGAGGGTGACTCGAAGACATGGATCATGCTTCCCGCGCGGCCCTGTCCAACCTGCCCGAAGTCGGAGTTCACTCACCACTCTCGGATTAACAGCGCAAAGTGTTGCTCATGGCGATGTCACGGAACCAGAACGCGCTCTTTTTAGGCGTGCGGTCTAGGCTGTCGCGGTCGACGTACAGAAAACCGTAGCGTTTCTTATAGCCGTTGATCCAACTGAAGTTGTCCATCAGCGACCACATGAAGTATCCGCGAACGTCGGCGCCGGCGCCGATGGCCTTGTAGATTGCCACTAGGTGCTCGCGCACGAACCCGATTCGGGCCTGATCGTCGACTTCTCCATCGACGAGTTCGTCGGGCGCGCCCAAGCCGTTCTCGGTCACGTAGAGCGGAAGATCCGGGTAGCGTTGACTCAGGTCGACCAGCAGTTTTCCCAAAGTTTCGGGATCGATCTCCCAATTCCAGTCGGTGTAGCGTCCCCTGGGATTTTGCGCGAAGGCGAAGCAGTCGGCCAGTGAAAATCGACACGGCTCGCTCTTTTCCCCGCTGGTGTTGAGGTGAAAGTCCGAAGTCGAGGTTGCTGCCACGGCGTAGTGCGGGTAATAATAGTTGACGCCAAGGAAATCGAGGCGCGCCGTGTCGCAGAGCCGATCGTGACCTTCCGGAAGATAGCCGAGCCGGTCATAGAGTTTCACCACATCCTCAGGGTAACGACCTGTCGCCGCCGCATCGAAGAACCAGCGATTCAAAACGCCGTCGGCGCGATGGGCAGCGGCCACATCCTCCGCCCGGTCGGAGGCGGAATAGATGGGCGAGACGTTGAGCGCCAGTCCCACCTGAGCATCCGTCGGAGCCAGAGAGCAGGCCCCGTGGTGGGCTAACATCAGATGATGAGACGACAGTACAGCGGCCTTCAGGTTGTGCTTGGCTGGTGGATGAAGGCCTGTCACATAGCCGTTCAGCGTGGTCCAGCCCGGCTCGTTGAGCGTGCACCATGCAAAGACACGGTCGCCGAAACGCTCATAGCACAGCGCTGCGTACTCCAAGAAGGCGTCCACCACCTCGGGCGACTCCCAACTTCCCAATGCCTCGGGCAGATCCCAATGGTAAAGCGTGACCAAGGGGAAAATCCCTCGAGCAATTAAGGCGTCGAAGAGGCGGTCATAAAAATCGAGACCCTGGGTGTTCACTCTGCCTCGGCCATCAGGGAGCAGTCGCGGCCAGGAGATCGAGCAGCGGTAAGCGTTATGGCCGAGGTTCTTGATGGATTCCACATCCTCTAGGTACCGATGATAGTGGTCGCACGCCACCTCGGGCGTGGCCCGCTCAAATATTCGGTCCGGATGTTCACGACAGAACACGTCCCACACCGAGGCACCCTTGCCGTCAAGAGCCGCGGCTCCTTCGATCTGGATGGCCGCGGTGGCCGATCCCCATAAGAAGCTATCGGGAAATCGCAACTCGGATAGGCTCATAAAGATCGGGCTTCTCGCAGCAGAAGGGCCAGTCCCTCTTCGATCTCTTCATTGGTACTGCTGGCGAAACCCAGGCGAAGATGGGTGGAGGTGCCCCCCTCGAGGTCGTACTCCGATCCTGAGCGAATCGAGACCCCCACTTTCTCCGCGGCCAGAGCTAAGTTCGAGGTGTCACATCCGAAATCAACCCACAAGCTCATTCCGCCGTCGGGCGCTTGGAAAGTCAGGGAAACATCGTGGACCAGAGACTGCTCGGTCAGGACCCTCACCATCGTATTGAGCCGTCCTTGGTATAGTCTCCTCATGCGCCGCAAGTGCCGCTCAAATCCGCCGTTCTCCATCCAGCGGGCCTGAGTGAGTTGTAGCAACGTGTTGCTCTGCCGGGTGGTGATGCGTTTCAGATCGGCGAGCATGGCTCCCTGCCCCTCGGGCAAGACAACGAACCCCAGTCGTGCCGAAGGATACACCACCTTGGAGAAAGTGGAGGTGTAGTAGACCAACTGTTCCGGGTCCCGACTTTTGAGCGGGGCCAAGGGACGCGACCGGTAGTGAAACTCATGGTCGTAATCGTCTTCAAGAATGGGAATCCCGTGACGCACTGCCACATCGTAGAGTTCCCGTCGCCGCTCGACCGGCATGGTCACCGTGGTGGGATACTGGTGCAGCGGAGTCACATAAAGCAACGCCACGGACTCCTTGCGGGCCAGTTGCTCCAAAGCCGAGGGAACCAAACCGCACCCATCCACCGGGAGGCCTCGAAGTGTCCCCCCAGCCAGACGAAGAGCTTGCCAAGCCGGTGCATACCCCCGCGCTTCCACGGCGACGACCTGGCCGGGTTTCAGCAAATGCTTGGCTACCAGAAAGATGCCCTCCTGGGAGCCGTGGGTGACTACGATCTCTCGACTCGTGACGTCTCGAAGACGGCGCAAATAGGAGCACAACTGTCCTATAAGCTCTTGAGCACCGGCGGGGTTGTCGTAGCCCAGAAGTCGCGACGGGTCGGTGCTTCTCAACACTTCGCGCAGGGTCGCGCTGTACTCGGCCATGGGAAAGACTCGAAGGTCCGGCTGTCCGCTGGGGAACGCGAAGCGTGGCGGGCTCGATGGCTCAGCATCCGGAGGCACTCCATCCGTTGAGGGTCCGTAATATCGTGGAATCCCTTCAACCACTCGATAGCCCCGACCCGGTTCCGACTCGAGCCATCCCTCGGCCACCAACTCGGCCAGAGCGTTCATTACGGTGTGGCGGTGTACCTGAAAGCGATGGGCCAAGGTGCGTGTTGAAGGAAGGAGATCATTCGGTTGCAACCTCTGGTCCTCCATGGCCCTGCGTAAACCCTCAGCGATCCTCAAATAGATGGGGCCGTCACCCTCAGAAATATCGAAATGAAGTTCACGCACGGAAACTGGTCGACTCTTCTACTGCAATCTGGTCCTTCACGGCAGACCAGATCTTCTCTAGGATGATACGAATTCCTAGGAGGCGATCTTTACCGATGACAGCATCTTCAACCAAAACACCAAAAAATGCCCACGCCACCAATCCGCTGGGACAGCCTGTCGGCTTCCCCGTCCTCGATTGGAAAGGGGCACAAAGTCCCTATAGAAGCTCCATGGTCGGTCGCTATTGTCGCTTGGAACCTCTCGACGCCGACCAACATTCCGACGACCTCTTCGAGGCTCAAGGTCTTGACCCAGAGGGTCGGAATTGGACCTACTTATCTTATGGCCCTCCTGGAAATCGAGAGGCCCACCGAGCACTACTTCTCGATCAGTCGGCCTCGTCCGAACCGCTCTTCTTCGCCATTTTGGACCCCGCCGGCAAGGCGGTGGGAGTCGCTGCATTTCTCCGTATTTTTCCAGAACTTGGGTCCATCGAGATCGGTCATCTTTACTTCTCCCCCAAACTTCAACGCACTCCGGCGGCAACGGAAGCGATCTACCTGATGCTGCACCAAGTCTTCGTGGTCCTTGGCTACCGGCGTTGCGAATGGAAGTGCGACACCCTCAACGAGCCCTCGACGTCAGCCGCTCGGCGCTTCGGATTTCACCCCGAGGGGGTGTTTCGGCAGGCCTCCGTCAGCAAAGGGCGCAACCGAGACACAGCCTGGTTCTCTATCCTAGACAGTGAATGGGAGAGGCTCGATGTGGCTTTCACAGAGTGGTTATCCTTAGAGAACTTCGATGCCGAAGGGCGCCAGAAACTGAGTTTGTCTCGTCTTACTCAGGACAACCCAGAAAGGGATTCAACCGGTGACGCCTGACCAACACTGGGCCGTCAAGTTCGCGTCAACAAAAAAATCGAATGTAACGCTTCATCGCCTGTTGGTAGCCCTGCTCTTTAAGGATCTCAAAACGAAATCGGAAGCCTTGGACGATGCGAAGCACCGACGGTGCCGGCAGCGGAAACACAAAAGGCAGGTCAACCTTGGGGCGCCGGCTCGTCGCACCCATCAGATAGTCCTCCAACTCCTTTAGATAGTTCAGCGCCTTCAATTGATCCGGGGTGATCCCATTGAGGGCTCGAGCAACTTCCATCCATCGAAATAGAGACAATTGGGAAGCCATCTGAGCCAGACCTTGAGGGGAGATGGTCAACAGAACGGCCAACAGAAACGACCCAGGTTCTGTGCTCAAGCGGCGAACCAGCCCGGCGCAGTCGTTCAAGGCCCATCGGTCCAACTCAAAGCTTGAGCCGGAGAGCGAATTGACGATCGCCACATCATCGATGCGAACCATGATCTCGAAAATATCCATAGCCGTCAGGCGACGACGCCATCCCACCCGAGGCAAGTCCACGGTGGTTCTGTTCCGGACGGCGTTCATCTCGGCCAAGATGATAGGAAGCGCTTCGTCGATCGGCATGAGTGACACTGCTTGAAAGACTTCTACAAGAAAGCGCGATGACCCCTTCCTAGCAAGTACGGGAAGATTGAGGCAAACCTAAGCGGGCACTCCATCTAAGCCAAAGGAGTGGAACCGTGCTATGATGTCTTAAATTTCACAGCGAAAAGGAAGCTTCTAAAACCTTGAGACGGGATCGATTCAACCGTACAGAAACAGCACATCAGGCGGGCCTCGCTTTGGGCACCGTCTTGCTGTGCTTGGTGACCCTCACCTTGGTGCTTTTCACTGCGGTGTCCGCCGGGGTGAGTCATCTCCGGGTCGTTCAATCAGCAACCACTCAAGAACACGCCCGCAACCTTGCAGACGCGGCTCTTTCCAAGGCGATCTCCCGACTCGTGGAAACCGATTTTGAGTTCGGGAAGGGGGCGGAGAAACGCATCGAAGTCCAACTACCGGACCTACAAGGCGCGACCGGAACCGTGACGTTCGACCCGGGAGAGGCTGGCTTTTCTGATGCCTTCAGCTCCTACAACCTTGATACCGATTCCGCCAAACCTGGCGCCCGCGGTCGTTCTGTGCCCGGGCGGACCGTACATTTGGTGGGTCGTGGGAAAGTGGGCGATGTGGAGCAGTGGATGGAGTGCTACTACTTCAGGCCACCGTTTCCTGATGGGCTGGCAAGCACCGGTTGGGTCGATGCCAAAACTCTTTACTTAGCGGGAGTACGCAGGGGCCAGGCATATAACGGGGGCGACCCTGAAGCGATCCCACCCGAGGAGACCTTCCCTGCCAATCTCTTTAGCAACGCTCCTGCCGATCCCAACACTCCGGCGGTTCGAGTCAGAGACAGTTCTAAGATCTCGGGAAGCGCCGGGGCGGTAGGAAATGTGAGCGTGGAAACCGGCAGTGTGGTGGAAATGGAGACACTTCCTCTGTCCGAACCGCGCCCTATCCCAGATCTTGACATGCCCGCGAAAATCTTGGAACTGCAAAAAATCGCCGACCCAAACCAAGACGTGTACGCTATCTCGGTACCAGAACCCGCCGGTAAATTGGGAGGATTCTTCTATCGTTTCAACGGACCCCTATCGCTCTCGGGAGGGTACAACCTCAACGGCAACGCCATCTTAGTCGACGGCGATCTAACGATCAGCGGCGGCGGCCTCAAGGGCTTTGGAATGCTTTTGGTGGATGGCAACGTCACTATCCAAGGCGGTCAGGGAAGCGTGAACGCCAACGACCAGGTGGCCATCGGATGCACCGGGGATTTCCTGCTTCAGGCCAACGGACCAAGCGGACAATACTTCCAGGGTCTGGTCTATTGTGAGGGAGATTTCAAGGCGGAAAACATCACCGTGGTGGGCGCTACCGTGGTGCACGGAAAGGGAGGGGCCGAAGGGACCGCCACCCTAGACAACGTGCGTTTCGTTTACGATCCCGGTTCGGTGCAGTTGGCCTATATGAAGCCGATCGGTCTTGCCGGCTACTGGGACGGATTCAATTCTGGCTTTTATCACTCCGGAGTCTCAGCAAAGATCCGACCCAACCCCAGCGGCCAAGGCTGGCTCTGTGACATCTGGGCCTGTGTCTCCACCAAGCGAACGAGCACCGCATGGCCTGCGGGTTGGAAACAGGATGACCCCACTACCTGGGAGGATTACAACCAAAAACCAAGTTCGAAGTTCTTCGCTAAGTCCTGGAAGAACATTCCCATCGCCGACCCCACGGGCGTCAAGGCCGAAGTTATCCGGTTGGCGGGACCCTGGATGACCGACCTTGATGGCTTGGGAACGTATGCAGAGAAAGAACCGGACCAGTGGAAGAACTACTGGAGCGCCGACTCCCAACCTTTCGGGTTCGAGACCGGAGCCGTCAGCTTTAACCTCAACAGCCTGTTCGCCGACCTGATGAGTTCCTCGCGGGTGTTGTTGTGGAGGCCGTTCCAGTAGATTTAGGATTCGCGACTAAACTTCAAGCCGGGTCAATCAGTACCTTAAGCCCCCCCCGTGCGGACTAGCAGGGTTCTCTTGATTCCAATCGACTTTCGAGTTCTGGCTAGCGGCAAGTCGACTTGGATGAGAAAAGAGAGCGGAGAACCCACCTGAGGGACCTGAACTCCTGTCGGGTTCGTAATCTCGAACTTGGCCACGTCGTCGAATTGGAGGGTCACGCGCCCCGTGGGCACCGGAGAAAGCGCCGCTATTTGAGCCTGAGTCCAACGAAAGGCTCCCCCGTCAAAGGGAACAGCGTCCGGCCGAGCGTCGATTTCGCTTCGGGTCAGACGGTGCTCGACCCCGCCACCTGCCGACGTATCGTTCCAGTTCCAAATCGCGAACTCCGGCTTGAAAAGAACCCGACTCGACGAGGTGACAGAGTCGAGCGGGTGAATCGCTAGACGAGAACCATCTGGAGTCAGAGTAAGCCCCGCGGCCGAGGAACCGAGCAGATCGCCCTCCAACTTTTTGGCCACCATAAGAACGCGAGATTCCAGCGCCCCACGCTCGATCTCCTCATGCCCGATCCGATAGGCCAGACTCGTCACCCGGGCTAAAATCCCCAAAAGCATTATAGCTAGAACCGATGCCACCATAAGTTCGAGAAGCGTGAAGCCTCCCGAGGTGCATTTCGCACTTCTAAAAGGGTTTTTAGGACGCGAACCGATCACGAACGGACCACTCGGCAAACGACGGTTTCCCGAAACGTTCTGTAATCGCGGTCGCTCCAACGCCAGGTGACGTCCACCCTGACTGTTTTGGAAAGAACCTTGGGCGGCGTGCCGACGCTGATCGGGTCGGATTCAGAGATCGTAGCCTTGTAGGTCACTCCGTCATCTTCGAGGTCGAGGATGGGCGTCGATGCGATCTCGTCAAAGGCAACCGTACGAAGAAGTTCAAGTCCCGACTGTGCCATGGCTCCGCCCCGAAGTTCCATATTCGCTCGTCGGTTGCTCATCTTGAAGGACGGAATGAGACCCAAACAGACGATAACCACCAAGGAGACCATACCCGCGACCGCCACCGATTCGATCAGCGTAAATCCGGCGCCGCGCGCAAGGGCAACAAGTCTTTTGGCGATCGGAAACCGGACCAGACCCCTAGGAACATCATGCATCCTTAAACTGTTCGATAACTACTCCGAGTGGTCCTGGAGGTCCGCGGGCCCATCATTGTCTGTGGGCTGAGAGGTCCGATACAGGCCCTGTCGACGGAACTCCGACTTCACGCGAACGGTGATATCGCTTTGCATCTTGGGCTCATAGCGATGGTCGTAGACGTACGCTTTGATGCGGACTTTCAAATAGGGTCTCTGGTTGAGGACTTCGGAGAAGATCACGGACACGGGCTTGTCAGGATAAATATATGGGGAACTCAAAGCCGCTTCCATAGCGATGCGCCGGACAAGATGCGGGTCAACATCGTGGGGTAGATAGACTTCGGTGGCCACTTGCGCGTCGGGTACTCCGCTGTTGGAGTTCCATACCTTACCACTCAGCACCTCGGCGTTGGGGATGGTGATTCGGGTGTCGTCGGAGTTCGTCATCTTGGTGCTGCGCAAACCGATGTGGTCGATCTCACCATAGGCATCACCTATCATCACCCGGTCCCCCAACTGGTAAGGACGGTCGGCGAGAATGACCATGCCACCGATAACATTCTTGACCAGATCTTGAGCACCGAAACCGATGGCGAGACCCACTGACGCTGTCACCGCCACCATGGCTTCGGGCGTCGGCGCGAAAAGGTGAGCGATGATGAGGGCTGCCACTAAAGTGATAAGAAAACGCACCACCGGGATCAAGCCCTTGAAAAAGAAACGGGCCCTCGGGGCAGCATCCGCAAGCGCTTCTAATCCACGGTCGAAAACCTTTATGATGACGAAGGCGCCTAGCCCCCACAAGACAGCCTGGCTGATGTTCAAGGGCGTCAACTGGTCCCAAAAACTGAATTTATGGGGCTCAACCGCGAGAAGTAACATTAAAGTAGGTTCTTTCTGTAGAGGGCTTCTTTCACTAAAGGCAAGGCCTCGGGCGTCACTCGAAATCCGGGTCTGGTCGGTTCGGTGTGGATCAATTCCCGGCCCCACAGTTCATCGATCGCCGTTCGCGCCGCGACCAACGGGATCTCGAAAACTTCGGCTACCTCTTCTGGCGTGAGGCTGCCATGTTGAAGGATCGCTACCAAGAAGAAAAGATCGTCTTGACCAAGTTCCACCATAAGTGGGCTGGAATCCACTTCATGGAAAGCGTGCATGAACACCACGCCACCTTCAAACAGTCGGATGTGGCCGTGCCAGAGCTCTAAGGCGGTCCGAAACACGCCTGCACTGTTCTCTGAGAGTTTGCGAAAGAATAGCGCACTGGAATCGGACTCTGACCAACGCCTCCATTTTGACAGGCGCCCCGAAATCTTCTTGTCCATCACAGGCGGCGCATCGAACTGGAGGCTAAAACCGCTCAAATTATGTCGCAGCAGGATCGCCTCTTGCACGTCCGGAGGCGAGACCCCACTGGTTCGAATGCGATGAGAGAAGGAGCTCGACAGTTGAAAAACGCGTTCTAGCAGACGCAAGGAAACCTCGTTGAGAGCCAACACCCACAGACACAAGTTTTGAGTCATACCGATCAAATCAATCAGCGCGGTCATGGCGTCGTAACCTCCAATCTTGCGAAGGAAGAGGCGCTCAACTTCCTCTAAAACCAAGACACCGCCAAACTCTTCGAGAGCCTCCAGCATGGGGCGGTCTGCTGGGACATCAAGGGCCCGACGCAAAAACTGATCTAGTTGATCCTTGGTGAGAATCCTATCCACGGCCTCCAAACGAAGAACGGGGTGAGACGTGAAGATTTCCGACTCGGCGCAGTTGAGCAAACTGGTTTTCCCGCTTCCCCTCTGACCAGTGATGAGTATCGCGGCGGCACGCTGATTTTGCCAAAGAGAATAGGCCTCACGAATCGCCTCCATTTCGTCGGAACGGCCCACCATAAACCGAGTATCATCGAGGGGTTCGACCTTGAAGAGCCGTTGATAGATCGCCGGCAACGCGGTGCTATTAACTTTGAGATACTCTTCCGGCAAGAGAGCGCGCCGTGTGGGCGCTGTGAGAACTGAGCGTTCCTCCCCCTGCCAGCCGATGCCAACGAGAAACCTTCGTGAGGTCGTGGTCAACCAGACGCGAAATCTCCGACGACTCTCCTTGACCCCTCGACCGGCCACCCGCAAAAGCGTTCTCTGACTCTGTCGCCCGCGGCTAGAAACCAGAAATTTCAAGAAATCCATGCGATCGCGGCCCAGGCGCTCACGATACTCTAGGAAGACCTGGTCGAGCCACTGGGTCCAGGTTCCGCCGGCCAAACTGGTAGCGTCGAGTCGTTGATCCGAATAAAGAGCCAGCAGTCGGGTCGCATTCGCTGTGGCGTCCCGTATCGCTCCGTCATCTGAGCCGTCCCCCTCACCATGGACAACTTCGCGCGCATAAGTGATCACGTCTCTGGCACGCTCAATCTCTTGAAAGAGCGCCAAATGGACCTCGACCACCTTCTTGATCCTCCACTCCAAGTCTTCGCGATTGTCCGCCAAGGCTTTGATCATGCAGACTAGAGGACTAAGATTGAAACGATGAACTTTGGGCGGCGACTTGAACCTCTTAAACCGCACCACCGAAAGCGTGTCGGGAATTTTCGGAGTCTGTTCATCAAACTCTTCGAAAACCGTGTCTGTTTGCGAACGAAAAGGCAATATCTTCACACGCCCGGCCGGTGGCTTTCCGCACACCTCTTCCTCTTCCACACCCTCGACGAAAGCGACCATAGTGTCGCGGTCGCTTTTCAGGCTTTCTAGTTCGCGGGATAATCGCCGGCGCAACTTCAAGAGGGACTCCACACTGGAATCCCAAAATCGCTCGATCTCTTCCTGCAACACTAAGTCCGCTTCCAAAGAGCGTAGCACGCTTCCCTGAGCTAACTGATGTTTGCTTCTGGCAGACCTTGGAGTTCTGGGCTTTTTGAGTAAGGCCTTAGTGAAGCCGGCAAGCTCCTTGTTATTCTGGGCCGCCCAATGCAGCAGGTTGTCCTTAACCGAGTCCATCGATTGCCTGATCAGAGTGTCGACGACCTTGGCATATTGAGGAAGCGCCCTCGAAGTCACCGCTACCTCCCAGGCCACCAACAATGCACGAAAGGTGTGGACCAACCCCATCACCAGACGATCTTCACAAATCAGCCTTGTTTGTTCGTGAGCGGCCAAGTACCCGGCCGCCGCCGCCCGCAATCGCAACTGTCGTGGCCTAGACCAGCGAGCAGAGCCCGAGAAATGTCCACTTCCCTCATCAAAAAGCATGAGAAAGTCGGCTCCCCGACCCTGCCAGACATCAGGCAACTCCCAAAGCAGCTCGTCTCGTTCCC
Organism: Candidatus Xenobia bacterium; assembly: GCA_037968995.1. Classification (GTDB taxonomy): domain Bacteria; phylum Vulcanimicrobiota; class Xenobia; order Xenobiales; family JADMJV01; genus JAEXNA01. The sequence continues at coordinate 4,646 of JBBKWP010000426.1, read as the reverse complement.
GATAAAAGGTCTCTAGCGATGCCGACATTCGGCGATGGCGCTGGCGACCAAAGTATTTCACCAACGGCTGTAAAAAGCCGTGTCGAAACTTCGTTCGGGCATCGCTAATTTCCTCGAGGCTCGCTATGGGCGAGTCGAGCTGTTCCAAGTTAGGTAATAGGTTCTCGAGCAACTCCAGAGCGACCTTAAGACTCTCCTCGTGGGTTCGAGTGAGTTCTTGCAACGTCCGTGTTTGGATCTGTTCAAGTTTCGTCACCGTTTGCGAAAGACTTTTCGCGGTGCTGTTCATGCTATTGTTCGGACACGGTGTTCAATCCCGGCCAATCCCTTCATTCGACAACTATTCAACTCAAATTCCTCGGTCATCTAAGAATCATCTGGTGACAACTTGTCTGAAGATATCAAAACAACGTGCCCAACGCCATAGAATGAAAGTTTGGGTGGAGTTCGAAGGGAGCGACCCATGAAAACATTCGAATTTTTCGGTCGACCCATCCTATGCGGCAAGGCCACCGACCTCAACGACATGATTGCGATCTTCTCAACGGGTGAAACCGTTAGTATCGTCGACCTTCGTACGGTCCTGGAACGACCCGACGAAGAAGACATCGACGTCCCTGATACTTGGAACGTCCGTCGACTACCTGTGCGGGGCCGAACGATCTCCGAGCAAGATCTCGATGTTTTTCGTCGAGAATTTTTTCGTCATCCCAAAACTTTAGTAATAGGACCCAACGCGGCCCGAGCCGAGTTGATGCTGCTGGCTTCGGTGGCCCGTGCGGAAGTCCGCCCGATCAACGAGGCCGAGTTGAGAGATGTCGAAGACAAGCACGAGGAGCGAGACCTCCTAGATTGGCTAACGCGGTATCTCAAACGGCACCAATCGGGACCCGAAAAAGACGACGAGAGGTGAAAGAAGCTTCTCCCTCTCGCAGCTACAGTTTCACGTGAAAATCTTCGGGGACTTTACTCGACTGCCGACTACTCGGCTACTTGACACTGTTGACGTTCGATGTGCCGCTCGCCGATTCCGCAGCCCAGATCGGGATCGAGCTTGGCAGCGCGTTCCCATGCTTCACCAGCGGCCGCCTTCATGCCCCGTTGAAATAGAAGGTCGCCTAACAAGAGATGAACTGCGGCGTTGTCGGGCGCCAAACGGGATGCTTTGCGGGCATGCACCACAGCCCGCGACACTTTCTGGGCGCGACCGAGAATTTCGGCCATAAGATGATGATAGCTCCCATTGCTGGGCTGAAGTTCCAAGGCCTTCCGCAGAAACTGACTTGCCTGATCGTAGCTCTCGCGGAGCATCTGAATATGACCGAGACTTGCGAACGCTTCAGCGTCCTCGTGATCCCATTCTAACAGCATCGAGAATCTCTCTTCGGCTTCGTCGAGGAAGCCGAGTTTCAATTCGATGCCGCCGAGCAGGAGCAGACCTTCCAGCATGCCGGGTTCAGCAAGAAGCGCGGTTTCCAAGATTTGACGGGCCTCGTCGAACTGTCCACGATGAGCCAATGCGTGACCCAGGTTATAGAGAATATCAGGATTGCCGGGCGAAAGTCGGCTGGCGCGTCGGAACTCCAAGACCGCCATATCAAGAAAGCCTTGGTGCATGAAGACCACCCCGAGGTTCATTCGGCTGCGCGGAAAATTGGGATCCAGACGCACACAGGCCTGTAGTTCCATGCGCGCTCTCGGTAGGTCCCCGGTGTGCAGATAGAGCACTCCTCGTAAATTCAAGGCGTCTAGATGCGACGGGTTCACTTGGAGAATCTTATCCAGCTGTTTCAAGGCTTTTTTCTGCTGACCGAGTTCGATGTACGCTTCCGCCAAAGAAAGCCGTAATTCCCAGTCCTCGGGGTCGAGCTTGGTAGCGTTCTGCCAAACTCGTACCGCCTCTTTCATCTCTTCGCGTTGAAAGTACGCTAACCCGAGATAAAAATGGGCTTCGGTATTGAGAGGGTCAAGCTCGATAACCTGTGAGAACATGATGGTGGCTTGATGAAGTTGGCTTTGCTCTGCCAGCAGGACACCCAAGTCCAACCGAACGTCCACATGCGTGCGATCCAGCGCTGCAGCACGCTGCAGTTCTCGACTGGCTTCTTCCAATCGACCCTGTTCTCGGTACATTCGACCAAGATCGTAATGTTGGTCAAAAGATTGTGCCCTCCGGAAAGGATGGAGCGCTATCACCTTGCCGCGTGTCATCGTTGTCTCTTCAGTCATTCGGTCATGCCCTTTCGGGGGGGTCAAACCCTCACCTCCATGAAGAGAAGGCAGGACGGCTACTTCTCGGTGGGCGTCAGCAGTCTTCCGATCAATAGCACGAGGTAGAGTTGACTCCAGATCCCTTCGACCAGTGCCAAGTTTCGAACCAAGCGCGTGGCTTCGGGATAGCTCGTATCGAGGCCCACCAGAGAATTGAAACTCAAGTAGATCGTTTCAAAAAAGACATAAGCTTCCGATGGAAGCTTCTCGCCGAAGGCCAGTGGATGAACCACCAAAACGGTTGCGAAAAGGCTCGCGAAGGCGAATCCTGACATAAAGTAGATGCAGGCGGACCCCCATAGCCGATCGTCAGCACGATGCCGACTTCGAAACAGATCGCGAATGGCGAAGGCGATGACTTCGAGCTGTACCAAAGCCAACATTCCGTGGCCTAACATGAGAAACGTCGTTCGCTGCGAAAAGGAGGGACTGAGAATCAGATTCACCACCACCATGATAAGGAAGGCGACGATCAACACCAAAAAGCTTGCTCCCACGAGCCACTGCGAACGGGTATAGTTTCTCAGCATGTCGCACAGTGCGGTCAGATAGATCGCTCCCAGCACATGGAAGATCGCGTCGAACACGAATCCTCGATCGGGAAACCCTAGCAATCGAAGCCCCTCGTCGGCCATCAGTGCGAAGGCCAAGAAGACGATCTGAATCAGAACCGCCCTACGATAGTCTTTCTTCTTTTCGCCTTCTTCGCTGAATTCCGCCGTGGGCAAAGCCTCTTCTTTTGTCATCCCCCGCTGAGTTCGCTCTGAGGAGCCAAACCCTCCTTGCAAAAGCTTCAGCCCAATCCGACCCTCCCTTACCTGTGAATAAATTGGCTCTTCCTAGGCGGGATCGATCACTTCCTGTCGAATGTGGGTGTTCATGTTGGGACAAGATGTTTAGACGTGGGGTGTTGGGCGTCATTTATTGGAAGTTGAACAAGAGTGTTTGATCTGAACAGTCCGATCGGTGCGATTTCGACACCAGACGGAAAACTTGAATACGGCAACGTGGGTGTCACAGACTGCGTCTATCTCCGCTACCAAGGGCCCGAGCGCATTAATTCTTGTGTGGTATACACACCTGAGGAACGCGATGCCTTGATTCGCATTGTCGAAAAGGCGCTTGAACTTGAGGGTCGGACTTCCCCCGGAACCGTTTTTCAGCTGGGGGCTATGCGACCTAAGCCGATCACCCTACGGATCGCGCTGGTCCACCCTAATCAAGACGCCCCTTTCCTTTTACTTCGGCTGCTCCTGAGCGATTGGAAGGTTGACCTCAGCGTAGCTCCGGAGGCCTTTCTCTCCCTTTTGAAGTTGGGCTGCGCCAAAGGGACTCACGTTCTGCACGGCCTCCTCAAACGACGACCCGAGGGCGGTTGGAGAGTGTCTGGCAAGGATCTCGAGATCGTAGAAGGGCTCTCTCCCGGAATCGGACGAGGAGGTGAGTATCTCCATCCAGACGAGGCCAAGGAAGGCGAAGCCTTGGAAATTTGGACCTTCCCGATGGAAGGCAAAGAGTTTGTCGCGGCCTTTCGGACCCGAGACCAGTGGCGGCCGCCGAGCCAAGTCGAAGAGCGTCAAGGTCAAGACGGCGACGTAGCGCTATTTCACGGAGAGATCCAGGCGTGTCGCGAGCATCACGAGGCCTTCGGCCAAAAGCTGCTCCATTCCGGCAACGTCGAAGCCGCTTGGGCGGCGAAAATCGCGCTCTCGTCTTTGCTCTGCGACATACTGGCTGGAGAAGACGAGAAAGGTCAGACTGCCTGGCTGGGTCGCTCGGCTGACCCTATTCTGAAGCTAGGGACCAAAGCCATGGCAAGCGGCCAGGCCTCCGAAGAGGATCAGGTGCTTTATCAACAGGTCTCCTGCTATTTTCACTCTCTCAACCCCAAACCGGATGAAGCTGCCAAATCGATCGACACCCTGATGGGAAAACTCTACGACGGAGTCTCAAGACAAGACCTTACGAATCGACGTCTGATCTTGAACAACTGGTTTGTTCTTCTCAATAACGTCTACGACGGCTCTCCGTCCGATCAAGCCCTAGAGGCTTGGACCCGATGTCGAGGAAGCTATCCGGGGAACGTCATTCCCAAGGCCTTTTCCCTCGCTCCGCCGCACCCGTGGATCATCGACTGGAAGGAGGAGAAACCTCCTACCCTTGTAGCGACGACCGACAACAAGTCGCCATCCAAGAAGCGGCCCCTGTTGCTGGTCGCTATCGTTCTCGTTGCACTTCCTCTCCTTTACCTACTGGTGGTCCGTCCGCCCGATTCACCCAAGGATGGCAATCAGCCCGCGGATGGCCGAGAATCTCCAGCCGTCGTCTCAGATTCCCATCCGGTTTCAGACCCCGCCGCGCCCGCTCAGGAGACA
>JBBKWP010000425.1:0-24616 GCA_037968995.1 Candidatus Xenobia bacterium | reverse complement strand
GCCTCTCGCCAGTCGGAGAAAACGAACTGAGGTTCGATCTGGTGCTCAAGAGCCAGGCTTTGACGTTGTTCGGGGTTTGGCTCAGCGATGGCCACCACGCGGGCCAAGTCGGGACGGCGGAGGATGAAGTTTCCGTAGACCGTGCGGCCACGGCTTCCGGCACCACATAGAAGGACGGTAGGGGCGGGGTTCGCTTTCGCAAGGGATGACGACATCGTTGGGGTCCCTTCTCACGCTTCCCTTCGGGGGCCTCTTCTCCGGCGATTTATGGCTGCCAACAAGACGAGTTCTAGAGTTGCTCTAAGAGTCCGAGCCAGCGCCTCATTCTGAAGAAAAACGCCTCTAGCTAGAGGTGCGCACCCCCTGTTCCCTAATTTGACCAGAGAATGAAAAAGGATATTCGGTTTGTTCCCACTCCGAGGCTGGTGATTGAGGGGATTCTGGACTTGGCCAAAGCGTCTCCCGATGACCACCTATACGATCTCGGTTGCGGAGATGGTCGGGTCGTCATCGCAGCTGCCAAACGCGGTCTGACGGCCGTGGGTATCGATCTGGACCCCAGATTAGTCGTGCGTGCCAAAGAGTACGCCGAAACCGAAGGCGTCTCCGACCGTGTCGATTTCCGAGTCGAGAACTTCTTTACTGCCAAAATACGAGAGGCGACCATCGTAACGCTCTACCTCTGCCACCACGTGAATCTTGGACTTCTGCCGCACCTTAAGTCTGAACTTCGGCCTGGTACTCGCATCGTTTCTCACAGCTTTGACATGGGGGATTGGCAACCCGACCAATCTGTCATGGTCGAGACCAAGCTGCTGTTTTTGTGGACGATCTGAGAGACAGCCTCCTTTCATAGCTCTGGTCGACGGAATTTCTCGGCCCTTGTGATACTGTACGGAGATGGTTCGCCGCGTCGTCATCCTTTTGTTCTGTCTATTCCACTGCTCGGCACCCGCCTCGGCGCAACCCATTGAGGTTTCTGTCTTCGAAGGGGGTGAAGGTTTAGGTTTTTATCGTCGGATTGCCCAAGAGTTTAAAGACATGGTTCCGACCACGCCTGTGCGCTTGGAAGGAGACCCGAGGATCGCAGACCGCTTAAGGATCCGCATTCTCGAGGGGAATCTGCCCGAGGTGACCAACGCGAGTATCAATGCTTGGTCGCTGATCGAACACGGTGAACTGTTGCCCTTAGACCCGTGGCTTGATGGTCCAAGCTGGGACGGTTCCACGACTTGGCGGGAAACGTTTTCGCCCGGAAGTTTGGACGCCTTCACCCATCAAGGGAAAACCTACGGAGTGCCTCTCGTTTACGTTGTCTGGTCGGTCTACTACGATAAAGCGATGTTTCGTCGTCACGGCTGGGAAAGGCCCAAAACCTGGCCAGAGTTTCTCAGTCTTTGTCAAGAGATCTCCGAGGTGGATCTTGCGCCGGTGGCCTTCCAGGGTCGCTACCCTTACTACGCTAAAGCTCTGGTCCAGAACACTTACTATCAAAGGGCGGGACCGACCGCCTACGCGGCCCAAGAGGCCTTGGAGCCGGGAAGTTTCCATAACGACGCGATGGTGGAGACACTCAGTTGGTTGGAGCGTCTCTCTGGGAAATACTTCCAAAAGGGTTCGCTTGGAATGAGCCACACGGAGGCCCAGTTGGAATTTTTTCAAGGCCGTGCCGCCATGCTGTTTTGCGGAAGCTGGCTTTTCAGCGAGATGCAGGACAACATTCCGTCGAACTTTGAGTTGGGAGCTTTCCCCCTTCCGCTACCTGTGTCGAAATTCGCGGACCCTCAAGCGAGTTACGCCACCAGCGGGAGTTGGTTTGTTTTCAAGAACAGCGCGAACCCTGAGGCCGGAGTCGAATTTCTGCGTTATCTCACTTCGAGCAAGGTGGCCGGGGCGTTCGCCTCTGAGAGGGGAATCACGGTGGCTGTGAAGGGAGCGAATGCCGCTCTTCACCCCATGATGGTGGACGTGGCCCATCAACTTGATGGTGTACGTCGCACCTTCGGCTCTCCCGCCGGGGAAGTCATTCCGGGCATGGACCAGGTCTGGAATGACGTGCTCGGCAAACTGATGGCGGGTCGATTGGGCGCGGTGGAGGCTGTTCAGGAGCTAGAGACTGGGTCGGTCCGCGCACGACAAAGATACGAGCAGCCCGATAGGATCGAGGTCCGGCATATTGGGAAGACGACGGCTTTCGTAGCTTTCGTACTGGGAGGCTTACTGCTCGGCTGGCGTCGCCCGAGTTGCTCGAGAGCGACCACCGGGGCCGGACATCATGGCCGGAATCTTAGCTTCCTTGGACCAGCGCTGTTTGTCTATACCGTCTTTTTTGTCTTGCCCTCGTTGGTTGCTTTCCTTGTGAGTTTGACGAGGTGGGATGGCTTGGGGACCCCTCGTTGGGTGGGAGTGGCCAACTTCTCGCGGCTTCTTTTGGAGAGCGATGCCTTCTGGGTGGCTTTGCAAAATAACCTCTACCTGATGGTGGTGATTCCGGCCATCGTCTTGCCTTTGAGCCTGCTCCTAGCGACCGCCTTGTACCACGGAGTGTGGGGGCAACGTTTCTTTCGCATCGCTTTTTTCTTCCCAAACCTCTTGGGAGTCGCCGGTATATTGCTCTGGCAGCAACTCTACAATCCCCAAGGAGGACCGATCAATGCGATCCTCACGGCGCTTGGAATGGCGAGCTTTGAGGGGTTTGCTTGGTTGTCGCCCGACCATCTCTATACGGCCCTCGTTCCCATGGGGATATGGGGAGCCTGCGGTTTTAATATGGTCTTATTCTTGGCCGCTATGCAGAGCATCTCTCCAGATCTTTTTGAAGTCGCGGACCTTTACGGGGCGAGCGCTTGGGAGAAGTTCCGTTACGTCACTCTACCTATGATTTGGGAAACGCTGATCGCGGCCACGATCTTCATGCTCATCGGAGGGATGAAGGCCTTTGAGGCGATCTGGCTTTTGACGAACCAATCTCCCAACACTGAGACCCACGTCGTGGGGACCCTGATGATTCGTTCTATGTTCGTGGAACAGCGGATCGGGCAAGCCGCCGCTATCGCTTGTCTTTTGTTCGCCACGGTTTTAGTCGGCTCGTTATTCGTTCATCGTTTCTCCGGTGGAGAAGAGGCGGGACAGCCATGAAGAATCGACTGTCTGGATGGGGTATCGGTTCACTGCTTTGGGCCTACCTAGGGATGACTTTGGCCCCTTTTCTATGGCTGATCGTCACCTCGTTCAAACCCAGTCGAGAGATCTTCATGGCGCCCTTTGCGCTACCTGACCGAGCGACTGGAGCGAACTACGTCAACGCTTGGCGAGTGGGGCAGTTGGGTGAATCGTTTTTTAATAGCGTGGTCATCACCGTACTGGTCGTTCTCGCTACCCTCGCTTTATCATCGACAGCAGCCTACGCCTTGGCCCGTTTCGGCCTGCGACGTGCTAAAGCGTTGCAGTTCTATTTTCTGGCGGGATTGATGATCCCCATCCAACTTTCGGTGGTTCCTCTCTTTTTTGAGATGAAGGCGCTGGGACTTCTCAACTCTCGTCTGGGTTTGGGCCTGGTCTACTTAGCCACCAGTCTACCGTTCGCCGTGTTTTTGTTGGTCGGATTTTTTCGTTCACTGCCCAACTCATTGCGGGAGGCGGCATTTTTGGATGGCGCGGGCGAATGGACCGTTTTTTCGAAGATCATGCTTCCTTTGGCCCGCCCCGGCCTCGCGACGATCGCTATCATGACGTTTCTCGGTGTCTGGAACGAGTATCTGGTGGCTTTCGTGCTCCTTGGGGGCGGCGCTGACCAAGCCCTCACGACCTTGCCGTTGGGACTGGCCAACCTCACTCAGGTCGGGCAGTTTCGCACCGATTTTGGTCTGGTTTTCGCTGGAATTGTCATCGTCATGCTGCCCACGCTTATCGTTTATGTGACCTTGGAGCGTCACCTGACGAAGGGCCTCAAGATGGGAGCCAACAAAGGTTAGACACTAGGCCTTCCTGGTCGAATGTTCACATTCTTTTAACATGACCCGCTCCGAAGTTGGTTCGGGTCAATCGATTCTGTTTATGCTGTGACTATGATAAGCACCACGAAAACCTCCGTCACGAGAGTCGACAGACCGTCTCCGCGGGAGGTCCCTCCGGTCAATCTGTCTCCGTCTCCCACGACACCGACTCCACCGAAAGATCGGACTGAGGATAGAGTCGCTCTCTCGTCAGAAACTAGAGCGACGGACGGCGAAGACGATCGCTTCGGAAGCTTCATGGGCGCGTTCAGCGAGAACTACAATTCCAACAACTCGTCCGCGAACGTCTCGGCTGATATTTCGGCTAGTCTTTTTCAAGGAGCGTCCGGTGTAGGACGGGTCGAGGTCAAGAAATCTGGGCCATTGGATGTCCTCAAAGGTCTGCTTCCCGGTGGCGGCGATGATGAAACCGCGAACGACGTGTCGGATCCCCAGAGTCGGGTTCTCAATCCATCGGGCGAGGCGGAACCGCCCCGTCAACTCAGCCAAGGTGATCGACTGCGGGTGACAAGTTTCAATGTTCACCATATGGACGACCGCGATGACGACGACCAGACGGGTCCGATCATCGACGCTCTCAGAAATCGAGCGCCCAGCGACGCCTACCTTTTGCAAGAGATGCCTCCTGAGAAGGCCCAGGAAGTGGCCGACGAGATGGGTATGAACGGCTACTATTCTCGAACCAGTGAAACCCAAGGAAACCTGACTCTTCTTCATCCCGACCTCAGGGTGAGTGAGAACGAGCGGGGAGTTCTCAATGGGGATTTCCCACCGGCGGATTCAGAAGGCGCCAGAGCGGCTCTAGATTATCACAAAGACACGCCGAGCGGCGATGACATAGAGGGGCAGTTTCGAGAGCCGAGGGCCGTGCAGGCGTTGAGAGTGCAAAAGCCCACGGGGGAGAGCGCTCTTTTATGGAACACCCATTTGACGGCCGGACTTGAGGACAACGCCCGTGATTCCGGAGCCACCTTGGGGGGTCTACGCCAAACGGAGACCGAGACCTTGGACAGATTTCTGAACGATGTCAAAGAGCCGAAAGAGACCGTTGTCGGAGGCGGCGACCTCAACTCCAAACCGGGTGAGAGCGTCCTTCCTCTTTTAGGCGAACTGGGATACAAGGTCACCAGCGACACCGCCCAAGACGGATTGGATCACATGACCGTCAGAGGGCCGGGGGAGGCGCCTCAAGTTCTTGTCAACGAGCAACTATTCGACGGTGAGCAACAGATCTCCGACCACCCGATCTTAAAGACTTTGGTGGAACTCGGCTAATCCAGATCCCTAACTCCCGAAGAGCTTGGCCAATTTTTTTCGACCGTTGTGAATCCGCGAACGGACGGTCCCCACGGGAAGGCGAAGCGCGTAGGCGATCTCCTCATAGGAGAGTTGGAGGAACTCCCGCAAAATCAGAATGTTCCGGTCGTCCTCTTTCATCTGATCCAGTGCGGCCTTGAGATCGATTCTTTGGTCGACTTGGCGGGTGGTGTCGTCAGTCACGACCAGGTCTTCCACTTCAGCTACCAAGGGCGTTTTTTTTCTGATGGCATAGCAGACATGGAGAACGATACGCACGAGCCATGCCTGGAATGCGTCGGGGTCGCGCAGATGATGAATCTTTTGGTAAACCACCAGGTAGGACTCCTGGACAGCGTCGTCCACTTGGTCTGCTCGAAGTAGGGGAAACGCCGTCTTTTTGACCAAGCCTCGAGTGCGTCGGACCAACTCTTCGAAAGCTGAGTTGTCGCCAGTTTGAGCCTGTCTCACCCAGGCGCTCAGTTCGATGGTCGTGCCGCTCGTGACATTCGTGGGGTTCGCCAACAGAGCACCGATCATTGGAGAACCCATTCGAGTTTTTGATGGTCTTTGGATTGGGGGAAAAGGGCTTTCAGTTGGGCGGTTTTGCCCTCGACTTGGTAGGACCAGGCCTCATTTTTCAAGGGGAAGCTGAGATCGCTTGAGACCGCCTCTAGAGTTTCCGGCCAATAGCCCGTGGTCGCTTTGCTCTGCCGAAGGGCGAGAATCAGTTGAGCCGTCTCCAAGTACGGTTTCAACTTCGGTGCGTACTGTCGGTAGATCGCTTGGCGATAGAGGTGCTTGGCGGTGAACCAATCGCGGTAGCCGTCGACGTGGTCTTCTGAGGGGAATTCGGAGAAAAGGTGATTGAGTTGCTCGGTGTCCAGTCGTTCTTGAACGTCAAGCCACGGTCGAAGCACCCGTTCCGCTTCGACGTAATAAGTAAGGGAGAGCGGCGAATAGGGAAGTTCGAAGCCAAAAGCTCTTAAGGGCCGAGGCGCGCCGTCGATGAACACGCCGCTAGAAGGCCTGGTTAAGTCGCGCAGGATTTCTTGGAACTGGTCCGCGATGTCGATATTGATGTCTTCTTTCACCTGGTTGCACTGACTGAGGAGTCCTTCGATTCTCGCCATCCACAAGGGCAACTGTTCTGGAGTCAATTTTCCGGCAAACCTTGGCAACAGGACGTCGGAGAATACCAGAGTGGACTCTTGATCGATGGATTGGGGGCGATACTCAAAGGCGAATTCCAGATAGGCGTAAGCGGTTTTCAAAGGATCGGCGAGCGAGGTGTGGTTTTGCAAGAGATAAACCAAGATGGACTGCACCTGATGAGAATCCCCACGAGTAAGGATTGCGTGGTCGGGAGAACTCCAGGTTGTGAGTGCTACCTTTTCTAGTGCTTGGATTTGCGGACTAGGTCTGGCCGATAGTCCAGGGGACATCGGCATCGATTGGATGGGTGGGTCGGGAAGGTTGCGATAGACCGAAGCCCAAGGTGTGTCGTTTCTGTAAGACCAGGGCAGGGGAGTTCGGCGATCTCGATATTCTCGAATCCACTGAGCGGTCTCACGTTGCTCTAGAAAAAATACGGAACCGCACCAGAGCACCAAGAGCACTGGTGAGAGAACGACCGCCCACGCCGCGATCGCGCGGGCCCGTCCGGGGGTGGGGACATCGATCCAAGGATTCCGGCGACCGACCGTGCCGACGACCGCAAGGGCCAAAACTCCCAGTGCGGCATAGGTTGCCCAATGGCTCCAAGTGAGAAAGCTTTCCAGGTGAATCTGAAGTGAGGCTATGAGTTGCCACCGTCCGAGGTCGTGTCCGGCGGTCAGGTATTCCGTGGCTGCCTCGGGAATCACGGTTGTCAATTCCATGGCGCCCGCGGCCAGAACACCGCACCCGACGAAGGTCCAAAGATTGGCTCGAGAGGCTTGAAAAAGGGGAGCGATGAGCCACGCGAGCGGGACGGCTAAAAGCAGGCCTAGACCCAAGCCCAAGGGCTCCCATTCTCGGAGGCTTAGGGTGATAGCGACGCCCAGGAGGAGCAGCACGGGTACGAACCCAGTGAGTACCTTGGCCACTAGTTTTTCGCCGAGGCCTATGCGCCGGATGACCGGAGTCCGGTTCTTGAACGTGACTCCCGCGTCCATTTCGCTGCCGGACGTCTCGGCAACGCCTGCCATCGTGTCGGCGAGTTCCGCCCAGAGGTCTTGCTGGGGCGAATTGTCTAGGTCATTCTCGAGGTTCATCGGCACTCTCCCGTTGGGTATCATTTCATGGGGTAGAGAGCCGCGGGTCGGAAAAAGTTCAGAGGCTAGGAAAAAATAAAAGTTAGCGTGCCGACTTTGGAGCTGATTCCTCGTTAATATCCTCGAACTTCAACAAGAGCTTTCTCAGAGACTTGGCCAGCGCTTCTCGCTCTTTCTCCGAATAGATGGAGAAGACTTCGGACATGTCATCCACCCGCGCGACGATGGACTCGTCGACGAGGGCTCGGCCCTTGTCTGTCAACGTTACATTCACACTGCGGCGGTCCACGGTATCGTGAGACCGAACCACTAGCCCGGAAGCCTCTAGGCGATTGACACGATTGGTCACCGCACCTGACGTGAGAAAACAGTTTCGCATGAGCTTCGTGGGGGTTTGGGTGAAAGGCTCGCCCGCTCGACGTAAGGAGACTAAAACATCGTAGCCCCAGATCTGTATTCCGTAAGGAGCTAAGCAGCGATCGACGCGCTGTTCGATGTATTTACTGAGGATCAGAATCCGTCCGCCAACGGACAGTCCCGCCGTATCAAGGTTGGGTAGCTCAATATTCCATTCCTTAATGACTTCATCGATATAGTCTTCACGCAACTCGCTCATCCCCGTCATTTCTTCGATTTTCTATGTTAACCTTCACTAACATGGTCTCTCGGTGAAGTTTTTCTCTTTAAGGAGGCAAGCTTCCGAAAAAGAACCAACAGCCCGGACATGACTAGCCCCACGGACCTGTTGAACCACCCACTGATCAGCGAACGCTACTTTTTCCCTCGGCCCGGCACACCGCCAAGTTACCGAGACTTCTCGGCCCCAGATGACACTCGCCTGCGTTGCTTCGAGCATCGACCCCATGCCGACGCTCCAACCTTGGTGCACTATCATGGCAATGGAGAGATTGTGGCCGATTACGTTCACGACTTCGCCGATGCGGTGACGAAACTTGGCGTCAATCTTTTGCTGGTAGAATACCGTGGATACGGCGGGTCCAGCGGTCGACCAGAGCTAGGGAGAATGCTCGACGACGTGGGCGTAGTGCGCCGGGCGTGCGGTTTGACGCCCGAAGAAACGTTCGTCTACGGCCGGTCGGTCGGCGCTATCTTCGCTGTCGAGTGGGCGGCACAGGAACCGGAAATCGCTGGTCTTATTTTAGAGAGCGGAGTCGCGGACCCTCGCCAACGCCTAGAGATTCGTCTTTTGCCGGAAGAACTCGGTGTGAGTTCAGAAGCTTTCGAAAGGGCTTGCAGTGAAAGGTTGGACCACGAGCAAAAATTGTCTCGATATTTCGGACCGCTCTTGGTGCTTCACGCCGCAGGCGACAGTTTGGTAGAAGCGTCCCACGCCCACCAACATATGGCTTGGGCTCCGGGAGAAGAGAAAACCCTTGTGCTTTTTCCCCGAGGAGACCACAACACGATTCTTGATCTCAATTGGACCGAGTACTTGGGACATCTGAGCGATTTTTTTGCCTGAAGAGAATGGCGCCCAGCGACTTCGCCTCCCGGGCGCGCTGGTTGAGGCCACCAACCTCTGGCTCCCCTTGGTGGTCGGAGTTCTCGCGGTGTCCACGGGTTCGATTCTAGTTAAGCTATGCTCGGTTTCGTCTTTGAGCATGGCAGCCTATCGTCTCTCGTTCGCGGTTCCCATTTTTTGGCTCATCACGTGGCGAAAGGAAAAGCATTGGTGGAGAAAGATCTCCTACCGGGATCGGGTTGGAATCCTATTGTCGGGAGTCTGTCTAGGGCTTCATTTCGCGACTTGGATCGCTTCGCTGGGCTTCACGTCAGTGACGAGTTCGGTGGTGCTGGTGACGACCAATCCGCTGTTTGTCGGGCTGGGTTCCGTAATTTTCTTGAAAGAGCGGGTTTCCCCCCGGCTTTGGTTGGGGATTCTCATCGCGTTCTTAGGGTGTCTTGTGATCGCCGCTACGGAACCGGGTCATCCCCGCACGGCACCGAATCCCCTGTGGGGAAATCTGTTGGCCTTGACTGGGGCGATGTTCATGTCCGGTTACCTTTTGCTGGGACGAGGATTGCAAACGCGTCTCTCCACTTGGATTTACGTCACCTCAGTTTACACAGTAGCCGCTTTCACGTTGTTGGGACTGGTGGTTATTTCTGGGAGTCCGATGGTCGGATTCTCAGGAACGAACTGGTTGCTGTTGGGGTTGATGGCCTTGATTCCTCAAGGGATCGGACACACGCTTTTGAACCGATCTCTACGGCTGTTGCCGGCCTCGGTGGTGGCTCTTGCGATTTTAGGCGAACCGGTGGGCGCCTCATGGATGGCGGCGGCATGGCTTGACGAAGTCCCTAGCTTGATGCAAATGGCCGGAGCGTTGCTAGTTCTGACCGGAGTCGGATTGGGAGTGGCCTCAAAGACAGCCGAGGTCGCTATGGAGTCTACAAGAACTCTTGAAAATACCGTTCCTTGAATCGACGCTCGTAAGCGACCAGATTCGAGAACTGCCGGGCATAGGTTCCGACCCCTTCTGGAAAGGCGGGGTTGAGCATGTTGGTGAGAAACCCGAACATAGTGGCGTCGAGCCAGCAGGGCTTGTCGCCTAAGAAATAGTCTTGCTCACCCAATTTACGACTCAACGCTTCCACCGCTTCTTGGGCCTTCTGTTCTATCTCCGAGGCGCCGCAGCGCCCAAGTCCTTGCTTGAGTCCACGTTGTTTCGCCCAATAGCGGACGAGATGAGGCAATACTGCTCGGGCTGCGGGAGGAAGATCTTTGAAGAATTCTCGTTTGACGATTTTGAAGTTTCCGGATAGCTGCCAACGTTGGTAAAGCAACAGAAAATAGAGATAGTCTTCCACCGTCTTCGCTAGAAAGAATCCTTCGGTCCACTGGAAGTCTTGCAGCCAAGAGTCCACGAAGTCGCCCCGGGTCTTGCGGAGGTGCTTGATGATCTCTCCGCTTCCGCAGATGACTTGTTGATCGTCAAGGAGAACCGGAAGTTGTCCCTTTTGCGCTCTTTTAGGGGTCCCCCGTTTGGTTTTATACTCCACTCCGAGCATCCGGAGATAAGCCTCGGCTTTGACGCAGAATGGGCTTCCGTCCGGAACCCCATAGGAGGGACCAAAATGAATAAGCGTGAGCATGGTCATCTCTTGAACGCCTTCGTGTATTGACCTTTGCTGAGTGCTCTATAATGCGTCGAAAAAGTATCGCAGAGCCAGCGTCCCCAGTGGCGACTCGGGCACTTGAATGTCTTCCGGTTTTTCGACGCGCTGCGCAACAGCGATATCGGCTTCGAAGGCCGAGGTGAAGGATTGTGCCAGTTGGGAGTCCAGGGAGTTGACCACCATCTCACCTTCGAACCGCTGCGAGCGAGGATGGTGATTATGGCTGCCCACCGAGGAGAAGATTCCATCGACGGTCATAAATTTGCTGTGCAGGGTGTCGCCCTTTTTGAGGTACACTTCTGCTCCGGCCGCGACCAGTTCGGGTAGACTTGCGAGGATCGGTCCCGAGATAAGTGGTTCGTCGATGCTTTGGGCCGAGTTGGTGAGTAGGCGAACCTTCACTCCATCAGCCAGAGCCTTGAGCAGGACCTCCTTCATTCCGGGAGTGTTGATGAAGTAGGCGTTCTCTATATCCACGGATTCGGTGGCGCCTTCGATGGCTTTCATCGTGGCCAGCATTATGTGGGCGTCGCCCTCGGGCCCGGGTTTGTGATTGACCATCGCCGAGCGAGTGCCGCCGGGCACCGCTTTCGGAGCATCGGGGACGGCCATGGTGGCGACCTTGGAACTCGCGGCTTGCTCGTTCCACAGGTTGGCGAACAGTTGTTCTCCCGCGGTAACCGCCGGTCCGGAGAATAGGACATCGGCGTCTCTCCACTTGACGTCGCCGTTTCGGTGACTGTACACGTCGCCTACGTTGAGCCCGCCGGCCACGGCTTCTGTCCCGTCCACGATCATCATCTTTCGATGCATGCCGTCGTAGGGGCGCTCGGAGTCTCTCCAGCGCACCACGGGGACACCATTTTCCTCAAGAAACTTGATGGGGGCGTTGTGGTGACTTTTGAGGGAAACCTGACCGTCCACCATGACCTTGACGTCGAGACCCTCTTTGGCTTTCTCAACCAATTTCTTGGCGGTATCCCACCCCGTTCCGTCGTCGTAGAAGGCCCAAGTCATTAAATGGATAGAGGTCTTGGCGTTATCGACCATGCGGTCCCGCTCGGCAAAAGAGGCGGGGCCGTCCATCAAGGTCTTGACGCTGTTGCCGCTTTCAAACTTGGCGCCCTGAAGAGTTTCGAGTTCGCTGACAAAGGCGGGATTGGTGAAGGAGCTGAGTCCGCCGGGAATGCGGGGAGCCTGGGTGTTGCGAACGGCGGCAAGATGTCCCGCGGAGAGTTCCGGCCAACCGACGTAGACTGCCCCTTTGGTGTCGGGGGTCAGTCCGTGTTCTCGAAACTGGGCATCGATCATACCGGCCGCTTGATCGATGAGGTCGTTCTTTTTCTCCTCCGGCATGGGCGGAAGGGCTCCCAACTCTTGGGCAGATGCGGCCAGTTGGTGCAACATAGGTTTGAGCTGGCCGGCGGCATTCAGAACCTGGAGGGTGTCGATAAGCTGTTTTTCCGCCGCGGGGTCCGAAAGGGCTTTGGCAATCAGTTCCTCGATTTGAGGAAGCCCTAATCCTGGGGGAGCAAACGTCGGCTGGGTCAACGGCTTAAGCGCGGGGGGCGCCATCAAGCCCGAGGGCTGCTGGGTGCGACCGAGGTTCACGTTGTCGAGGGCGGGTAGCTCTGCTTTGGGGAGAAGCCGCTGCAACGGTTTCAAGCTCATAGGCTGTTGAAGTCTGGTGGTGATCTGCATAGTAGTCATCCTGATTATCTATTTTTACAAGCGTATCCCTACCGGTTCGTTGAAGATGGATCTTATTTGTAAACAAAAAGCCGTAGAGCCTTGGTTGGTGACCATTCACGATTCTTTAAGCTCACGGCGGTACAGTTGAGCTATGAATCCCGTGAGTCAAGCAAATCTTCGTGACAGAATGAAAGAAGCGTACCTCGGCTACCGTCTGAACCAGCCTGAACTAGTCGACCTTCTCAACCGTGGATCCAAGGCCGAGAAAGCTTCGGTGGTAGAGGACCTCTTCACCAAGTACACCGCCAAGGAGACCGACTGGCGCGAAGGTTCCTTTACCTCAGAGCAGGTCCAGGGAGCTTTGCAGTCTCTGGGGCTCAAAGAGCAGTTTCAGGGCTTGAGCGAAGATCGGGTGTGGAGCGCCGAAGATCGAGCCGTCTATCGACGACTTTCTCAACCCACTCACGACCCCGTGGTTCCGGTCTCTCCGGGTCCTGTTGTTCTGGACCCTCGGCTGGCCGCCAAACTGGACCAAGACTTCGCGAGTTGGGATCGCGACGGGAGCACTCGTTTAGAGAAGTCGGAACTCGACTACCTGATGAGCGGCGGATTCTATGGTGAGAAGTTAGAGGTCGCAAACGACCCCCCCACCGCGGCGGCACTGGCCACCGTGATGCGTTACCATTCCCTCCTCGAAGCTGGAAATCCCAATGATGGCAGCGGAATCTCTTTGACTGACGTGGTCGCTTGGACTGCAGATACCGAGCGCGTTTCGTCGGGTGCTATGATCGCGGTCAACGAAGTTTACGCGGAGTATCTGGAAAAGGCCCAAGGGATGACGGACTTCCGAGCTTTGGACTCCGAAACCATTGCCCCTGGCGAGATTCGACAAGGCGTGAGCGGATCGTGTGTTCTCCTCGCCACAGCCGCCGGGTTAACGGAATCGGCACTTGCCTCGAAGTTTCAGGCGAATTCCAACGGAACTTACACCATCTCACTTGAGGGTGATGTTACTGAAACCGTAACGGAACCAAGTCTCGCGGAAAGACTCTATCAGTCTCAAGGCAAAGACGCCGACCGCTGGCCTGCTCTGCTGGAGATCGCCGCGGCTCAGCACCGTGCTACCCAACCCGGCTGGAGCAGCCAAAGAGGCGAAGAAAAACCGGGTCTACGCTCCTTCATCAACGGTATCGAGCCGGAGTTCGCCTTCGCTGTTTTGACCGGAAAGGAAATGGACCAAAGGAGTCTCGACGAGATGACCTTGGCCCAGACGCGGGAACTGTTAACTCGGGTGGTGGGCCAAAACGGGCCTGTCATCTGCGGCAGTCGTCCTACTGCTTCGACGGATTTCATCAATTGTGAAGAGTTGCACAACGGGATCGCCAACGGACACTGCTATTCTGTTAAGGGCTACGATCCCGACACCCAAACGGTGACCCTGCAGAACCCCACGCACGGCAAGGAATGGGAGCATCACAAGGATGAGTCCAAAGACGGCGTCTTCAGCATGCCGCTCAAAGATTTTTACAGTAGCTACCGCTGGGTCGCCTCAGCGAAATTGGACGCCGCAGCCTAAATTCCAAGCGTTCCGAGTCTATGGGAGGGATTCGATGACCGGGCGAACGGTGATCGTGGCGCTCTGTCCCGCGCTTAGACCGGCAGAACCGAAGATCAGACCATAGGCGTTGGAGGTCAGTTCATTGTTGGAGCCACCTGATGCAATGGTCACGGTCTGACCAGAAGGCACCGATACCGTGGTGGCCGCTTCGTTCACTAGAACCTCGGCCCGACCGTCTGGACCGACGAAACCGAGCCAGGGACTGATGGTCATTCGAACGACCCCGCCGACAACGACTGGCTCCACCGCGAAACCCGTGCTGACGCTTTGGTAGTAGGCCGAGGAAGGCAGCAAACCGAGTCCGGTCACGAAACGAAAATATGGGTCAACGGTCACTAAGTCTCTAGTCAGAGTGATCACGCCACGCTCTCCACTCATCACTAGGACCTCTTGCTGGGTGTCGGTGGTCGAGAGTCCACTCTGACTCTGTGCTGCCACGCCGACGCGTGGGTTTCGGGCCGTACCTGCCAACCCGATGCCCACCTGGTGACTGGCCATGGGGCTGATACCTTGCATCGTAACGTTCACCCGAACGTGAGGAGCAGGCTGATCGATCTCCAGAAGGAGTCTTTCGACCCGCTCCAGATTCCCCGGTAGGTCCGTCACGATCAGTTTTTGTAAGCGAGTTTCCGGAAGCACTCGTCCTGTTGGTGAGAGTAACGGGCGGACCATCTCCACGGTGGCGGCGGCGGGTCGATTATTGAGTTGAAAAACTCGGGTTTCGGGAGTCTGAGCCATAGCGCAGAGGCAGCCTAGGCACCACAGAACAGCGGTGGCTGTCAGGAAACGTTTCATTCTTTTAGCTTTCGCGGAAGTCTTATGGCTCCCCCGCACGCGCTCGAGAAAGGTTCCAGTCGAAAAGGCTGGTCGTCGTTGTCTTTTGCTCAATGCTCTGCGCAACGTCTCTGGCTACGCTCGCTAGGGGCCCTTGAAGTCGCTTTGAGTTTTCTCGGAGGGCAGGGAGGGCGTCGCTTGAGAACCCTGCGAAGTAGAGGAGGTCAAGGCCTTTGGCTTGGGTCGTGTGGCGTTGGAAGTTGTAGTTCACGATAAGTTTTTCCACGTTGACCAGAGACAGTCCGGCCAGCAGGAAGAAGACGGTCACGGTCTGTCGACTCATCACCCAATTGACACTCTGGGGTCGCAGGCACGCGTAGGCTGCCCAAGCTAGCACACAGAGCGCGACCAAGATCCCGGCGGCTGCGTAGAAGCGTTCCGTGGAGAGCCCGTAGGCATCGATGTAGAGGGACATTCTGCGGAAAGCGGAGACCGCGAGACCTCCGGCTTGAAGCACTAAGGTTCCGCCAAGCAGACGGAGTCGCCCGTCATTCTCTAGTTCGGCGGCCCGATAAGCCACCGCGACCAGCGGAAGGATGAGGGCGATGCACAATGACAGTTCGAAAAAACCCTTTCGGGCGTAGTCAGCATAGTTTAGGCCCAAAGATTCCACGAGTTGAGCCCCACCGAAGAGAAAGCGGACTTGAATCACCAGAAAGGTCACGAACATGAGGTTGAGGGCGCCGAGCGCTAAGCTCAGTTCTGCGCTTCCAAAGTAGGAGCGTGTTTGCGGCGCCAATGCTTTCGGCGAGGTGAGCCAAAGTTTTAACCAAGCGCCGCCCAGTCCCAGCCAGAGCAGGATGCGTAGGGGAGAGGCGAGGGACACCTTGCCGGCTTGGAGTTCGAAGCTCTCAAGCATTTGGGCGAAAATCATGTCGGCGGAGGCAAGCAGGGCGCCGAAAACGAGCAACAGCGGCAAAGTGAGGATGACTCCTCTAAGCAGGGAAGAGGTTTTCTTCTTCGAGTCCGGGTTCCAATTCGCGGCCGAGCGCAAGACGTCGGCGCCCTCTGAACCGAGACGACCCAGATGGAAGCTTGCCGTGGGAAAAAGTTGGGCCAAGGCTCCGTTCTGTCGCGCTTCAATCAGATTCCAGGCGATGGCCCAGAGGAGAGTGAGAATTCCAAGGAGGGTGGACCAAAATCTCACCGACGACGAATCGTACATTGTCACCGAGAGGGCGAACATGAAGGGGGGGATGAACATCCACCAAGAATGGAGCGACGTTCGTTCAGCGTTTCGATTGAGGAGAACGGTCGCGCCGAGCCCTAGACCCCAAAAGAGGAGTTGCCCGAGTCCGGGTGACGGGTTGTATACCAGGACCTCGAAGGCGATGGAGAGTAGAAGAGCGACACGGAAAATTATTTGAAGCATTCTTTCCTCGACTTTGCATTGTAAAGTTTGGCCGTGGTTAGATTAGCATCCTGACTTTGGATTGTAAAGTTTCTCTTGGAGGCGATGTGACGAGTTGGACGATAAGGCTGAGTTGGTTCCTGTTGGGCAGCTTTTGGATGACCGCGCTGGGAGTCGCCGAGCCGCTCCATCTGGAGTTTGAGGTACGGCGCTCGACTCCGGGTGTGCAGGCTCAGAAGATTCCAGAGTCGCTGAATGTTATCTTGGGGGATGACTATCTAGAGTTTGAGGACGATGACGGCCGGGTGGTGCACGATTTTGTCTCGCGCCAGTCCCATCTTGTCGCCGAGGGTCGGTACGCCCGCCGCTCTCTTTATGCGGACATAGGATTTCGAGTGGCCGAGTTTCGCAATCGTATGGAGCTTATCGCAGCTCTTAGACAGACTCACCCCGAACGAACCCAGGGACAGATTATCGAGGTGGAACATCTTTTTGGCATCGACGATGAAGAAACCGAAGCTCCCATCGTGCGCGAAGAGGCACCGGAAAAACTTGTTTTTCGGTTCCAGGACAGTCTTATGGCCGAGTTTTCGCTCAAGGGGCGAAAGCTAACTCCGGCTCACAGTCAAGAGTTCGTGAGATTCCTCCGCTACTACGTGGGAGGTCACCCAGACATTCTGGCCCAGCTCCAGATTCAATCGAGATTACCGCGAGATAGCGACTTGGTGATGAAGAATCTGGACAAGACCGAATCCGTGAAGCTCCATCTCGTAAAGGTTGGAGAGGAAAAGCGAGTGCGACCCGACTTTTCTCAAAGGAGCCCCGATGTTTTTCCCGTGGACCCTTTGGGCGCTCTTGCTCGGTTGGCGCTGGGGTTCGATCCTGAGTTGGTTGTGAAAAGTGCCCAGGACGCGCTCTCTAAAGGTGAGCAGGCGTTCGTGGAAGGGAGACTGTTGCCATCGGCGCTCTTCTTTTTTGAGGCCTACTTGATGGAGGGCGGAGACCTGCCCGCGCAGATTGTGACGAATCGTGAGGCTTTTCAAGCCGACCCCGAGACGGCACTTCTTTTTACTTCTTTGATCGGTGAGACGGAGGAGCAAGCTCGACGTTCCGTGTCTCGACTCAAATCGTTGGAGCCCAAAGCCGGTGAGGCTAGCCACGTTCTTAAGATTTTTCAGGCCGGGCTCTTGCTACAGATCAAAGAGGCAGTGGCTGCTCGAGACCTATTTCTTGAAGCGCTCGTCGTGAATCCCATCATCGCATCCAGTTGGATGGACTTGGGGGATGTGTATTTCTCAGAGTTTCAAGCAGATATCGCCTGGCTGTGCTGGGACATCGGTCGCCGCTTGGCGCCCGAGCATCAGATGTCGGAGAAGGTCAATCGCTTAGAGGAATCCCTGCGCTCCAACTACCCGGGTTTTTTCTAGATTCCGAACGTCTCTCGGGAGAAGCCAACCTCGGGGACCAAGATGTCGAAGGAGGTGTGAAGCGTGATCCTATACCCCCATAAACGAAACAAACGCCCCCTCGTTATCGAGGCGGCGCTTGTTAAATGTTAAGAGCATTTTCTCTTCCCGGTCGCTGACCTAACTAGATCTTGATGGTGGAGAAATCAAAGTCCTTAAAGTAGACAGGTCCATCCAAGAGTTCTAGTTCTTCCTCTTCGGGTGCCTCTTCTTTCTCGACTTTGCGGATTTCCTTCAGCTCTTTCTTGCGTTGAGCTTTCTCCTGTTTTTTTCGCTCTTTGGCGCGTTTCTGTTGTGTCATGTGGCACTACCTTCCCATATTCCCCGCCCAAATCGCTCGTCGCGATATCTTGATGATGTCTCTGGACTTACAGCATCCGCTCGATCAGGACCCGATGTCGCCAGACCTTTCAGTCGGGACGGCCCTTCCCCGGGGGCTTATCTGCAAAACGATCCAGACCGCAGACTGCCAGAGACCTCTTTCACTGTATACCAAATCGAAAACTATTGCAATGAAATTCGTTGGGAATTGGGTACGATCGCTGGCTAGGGGTTGTGACCGGCGAACACGATAAGCCAGGCACCAAGGGATCCACCCGCTTTCTCTAAAACCAACCGACATGCGATATGCCCTACTGACTTTCATGATTCTATCTATGACCTTGAGCGCCTGGAGCGTCGAAGACCCCCATAGCTACGCCAAGCCGGACCAGGTCGCGGTGAAACATCTCGATCTCAAGCTATCCGTGGATTTTAAAGACCGACAACTGGCCGGAACGGCGACCTGGGATCTGATGCGTTCACCGGGCTCTAAGGAAGTCATTTTCGATACCCGGGACTTGACCATCCGCTCAGTGACCTCGCCTGATGGTAAGGCCTTAAAGTATACTCTGGGTAAGTCCGACCCGCTCTTCGGGACTCCGTTGGCAGTGGCATTGCCCCCCGGAATCCAACAGGTGGTGATCTCGTACATCACCAGTCCCGAGGCCGCCGCTCTCCAGTGGCTGGAGCCCGCCCAGACTGCCGGAGGCGAGCACCCTTTCCTCTTTACCCAATCCCAAGCGATTTTGGCCCGCAGCTGGATCCCTTGCCAGGACGGACCCGGGGTTCGGTTCACCTACAAGGCAGAGGTATCGGTGCCTCCGGGATTTCTCGCCTTGATGAGCGCGACGAACCCCACCAAACTCGACGACAAGGGGACCTACTCGTTCTCCATGCCGCAGGCTATACCGAGTTACCTGATGGCCTTAGCCGTTGGGGACATCGGTTTTCAGTCTTTGGGAGAGGTGACTGGAATCTACGCCGAGCCCGTCAGCTTGAAAGCCGCAGCCTATGAGTTCGAAGAGACCGAGAAAATGGTTCGGGCCGTTGAAAAGATGTTCGGTCCCTATCGTTGGGGGCGCTATGACATGCTGGTCCTTCCGCCCAGCTTTCCTTTTGGTGGCATGGAAAACCCTCGATTGACATTTCTCACGCCCACCGTGATAGCGGGGGACCGATCGCTTACTTCACTGATCGCCCACGAACTCGCCCACTCTTGGTCTGGGAACCTAGTGACCAACTCCACCTGGAATGATTTCTGGTTGAACGAGGGCTTCACCGTATACCTGGAGCGCCGTATCATGGAGGAGCTTTATGGCCTGGATTATGCCCAGATGCTGTCCAGTTTGGGCTTTGACGATCTCGAGAAGACTCTGGCGGAAACTCCTTCGAGCGACACCCATCTCAAGCTGAATTTGAAAGGGCGCGATCCCGACGAAGGCTTGAGCGACGTCGCCTATGAGAAGGGCTATTTCTTTCTGACATCGCTAGAGAAAGAGGTCGGACGGAAGCGGTTCGACCGCTTCTTGCGGGGATATTTCGACAAGAACGCTTTCAGTTCTCGCGATACCGAGTCGTTTTTAGCTGCGGTGAATAAAGAACTGGGGGGGGACCTTGACGTTCGTAGTTGGGTTTATGAACCCGGGCTTCCTGACGACTTTGAGCCTCCCAAAAGTGAGCGCTTTGATCAGGTCGATGCTCAGTTGGAAGCTTGGAAGAGCGGAGCTGCCCCTAAAGACCTTGTGACCCAGAGTTGGACGACCCACGAGTGGTTGAGGTTTCTGCGAGGTTTGCCTGACACCATCACAACCGTCCAGATGGTGGAACTCGACGAGGCCTATGGCTTTACTAAATCCGGGAACTCGGAAATCTTGGCCCAGTGGCTGGGTACTGCTATCGCCACGGACTATGAAGTGGCCTATCCTACTCTTCAAGACTTTTTAACGAAGGTTGGCCGACGCAAATTTTTGGAGCCGCTCTATAAAGAGCTCGTGAAAACCCCTGACGGTCTCGTCTTGGCCCGGACTATCTATACTGGCGCTCGAGGAAATTACCACAGCGTGGCCGTGGGCACGATCGACGCCATCGTGGGCTGGCAAGACCGCGCCAACTGGTAAGGTAAGTTAACGATCAACAATCTAGGGCGCGCTGATAGCTGCGTGCAAGAGTTTGGCGAAGTGCAGTTCGCCCAACTCGATGCGCGGCGCGTAGCGGCCCTTATCGTAACCCTTGGATTTTAGGCCGCGCTGAACAGACTCGCAGATTCCCACGTCTTCGAGTTGGACTTGGTGGCTCGAAGCGAGTGAAGTTTCGATAAACTCTTCAGAACATTCTGATCTGAAGAAAAAGTCGAAAATGGTCAGACACCGATTCGGACCCAGGGGTAAGACGAGGTTGATGTCGAGTATGTTTCCGTACCTGTTCAGCATCAAATTGGGGAACATATAAGCGTAGACCGCCCCATCTCCAAGACGCTCAGAAGACTCCCCATCGCTTCGACATCTCTGGACAGAGAAGTGGTCTCGCAATACCGTTTCGTAGTTCTCCAGGTCCAGTTGGGCTGCAAGATCCGGGTGGAGATACTCTACGTGATAGCCCCCGTCCAAGTAGTTGTCAGAGAATACCTTCCAGTTGCATTCGAGTTCGTAGGTCTTGCGGCCCATGTATTTCAGGCTCTGTAGGTCTTCGGCTTTGAGGAACTCGTCGAGACCGGAATAGTAGGCGGTGACCCCCTTTGTCGGCTCTCCAAAGTGCACGAACATAAGGCCGCCCCAAACCTCCAAGGGAATGGGTTTGAGACCGAACTCTTGGACATCGAAGTTGGACAGCTTCCCCAGTCTTGGAGCACGGCGTAGACGTCCGTCGAGACGGTAGGCCCATCCGTGGTAGGGACAGGTCAAGAGTTCGGCTGACCCTTTGCCCTGAGCGACGCAAGCGGCGTGGTGGCGGCAGACGTTGTAGAATGCTCTCAGTTGTCCGTCTTCGGCTCGGGTCACCACCACCGGCTGATCGATCATCTGAAAGGTCGCGAAGTCGCCGGGATGAGGAACCTCTGCCTCGGCACCAAGATACAGCCAGTGGGTCCCAAAGACTTTTTCCTTCTCGGCTTCCAGGAACTCGAGGTTAAGATACCACGAACTCGGAGGGGTCCAGGAATACTCAATTTCTTGAAGCGGGTCGAAATCGGCGAGGAGTTGCTGGTAGGACATGCTTTCAGACTCTTTCATGTTTTTTTGAGGCTCAAGAAGTAAGCTGAGTCGAGTCCATTGTGACGCATTTTACTGTTGAGGACGGGAGGGTTCGATATGAAGATACAAAGATCCGCACCAATAAGCAACGCCCGTCCCATGTCCGCTGAAAAGAAAGAAAGTTTGTGGCGCGAGGTCTTCAGTGGAGAACTCTTCGAGATCGGACTTAAGTTTCGTCCGGAACATCTGAGGACCACGATTGACGCCGCTAAGGATCTCGGCGGCGGACTACGCGACGTCTGGAAAGATCTCAAGAACAAGGTAAACGATGTTCTGGATATACCGCAACTCGAAAAGGTCATCGACTCGCGGACTCGAGAGCGAACCACGGAAGTCGTCTTACAGGTCGCCCAAGGGTTGGGCTACGCTGCGGCGGGTGTCCAAGGTTTGGGGGGCGTCTATAAACTGATTCGTGGCTCCAAGGACCAGAATACCGGACAGAAGATCGATGGGCTTTTTGATATAACCACCTCCGCGGCTGTGGCCACAACCATTGCCGGGTTGGGAATCGTGCCTTTGATTTTGGGACCGGTCGCCGCCACGATGGGCGTGGTCCGCGGTGGATACAACGCTGTAGCGGGATTCAAAAAGGGTGATGGTCGTCAAGAAATTCAAGGAGTTTTAGATGCCACGCGATCGGCTAGTGTAGGCCTTCGGATCGTCGGCCAGAATATCGCGGGCTTTGGAGTGGCTGGGATGGTCTTGGGGCCTATCGCCGGGGCCATTCAGTTAGCGCGGGGATACTACGATCTCTCCTCGGGCTTAGCGGAGGAAAGCAAGCCAAAGCAGTTACAGGGCCTCACCGATATCGCCACGGCGGTCGGCTTGACCGCCGCTTTGACCGGGGTAGGAACCATCCCGGGGATCGCTTTAGTGGCTGTGGCGATGGGGGCTAGAGTGCTCTATCAGTTCAACGATTCCTTTGAGACTAAGGCTGATCGGGTTCTAGAGAAGTGGACCCCCGGTCTCGAGAAGGCCGTTTCAACCGTCGACCGTTTGATCGAGCCCTTGCTAAGTAGGGTTCGGCCTCTGTTTGAGTCAGCGACCGGGTGGCATCGTGGAGAAGGGCTGCCTCATGCGGTAAACACAATTCCTGTGGAAGACAAGCTTCCTGAGGCAGGCCGTCCCGTCACGGAATAGGAATCGTCTCCTCATGGATATGATGACTGTAGAAGAACTTTTGACCACGACGCGTTCCGTGCGAAAGCGTCTCGACCTCAAGCGACCCGTTCCCTTCGACGTTCTCGAGAAGTGCCTGAAATTGGCGCTCCAAGCACCCACCGGCTCGAATCAACAAGCGTGGAGATTTTTGATTGTGACCGATGCCAAGAAGCGCCAGGCCATCGGTGACTACTACGCCAAAGCCTTTTCAGCTTACAGCACCCAGCAAGCCAAGAGCGCTCCCAAATTGGAGGGGACCGACCCTAGGGCAGCCAGAATGATGAAGGTGGTGAGTTCGGCCATCTACCTGAGTCAACACATGGGCGAGGTTCCGGTCCATATCATCGCCTGCCACGAAGGACGAGTGGAGAAGGAATCGGTACTCTCTCAGGCCTCGCTCTACGGTTCGATTTTGCCGGCGGCTTGGTCTTTGATGTTGGCTTTGAGAGCGAATGGCTTAGGGAGTGCGTGGACGACCCTCCATCTTCAGTTCGAAAAGGAGATCTCGGAATTGTTGGAGGTTCCGGACCACTTCACTCAAACCGTTCTCCTGCCGGTTGCCTACTTCACAGGTGAGACCTTTCAACCCGCTAAGCGCATTTCCGTTCAAGAGGTCACTTACCTCAATCGTTGGGGCCAAACGCGGTCCTAATCGGTTCCCTCGGGGCCGTGCCCAGAGGGAAAGAGCCGGAGCAGATGCTCCGGCTCTTTCTGTTCATCCACCCACGGGGTGGGTAGATGGCCTATCTATTCAGGGACTCTGTGATGTTAGCGCTCCAGCAGGGGTTGAAGGACAGACTGTTTGGCCGTCTGCACGGAGTTCCAGTCATCTTTTAATATTCCACCCGTGTCGCTGGAGTTGGGATTCCAGGACCAGTAGGTAAACGACGCGCCGTTGGTGTTCATATACTGAGTGAGCTTTTGCAACCACACTTTGTCGACGTTGGCCTCATATTTGGTGCCGAACTCACCGACGATCACCGGCGCGATGTTTTGCTTGAGGAGGTAACCCCAATTGCTGTCCCAGATCCCCTCAAGGTTTGCCGGGAAGTTAGGGGCGGAGAACCAGCTTTGGTTAAAAACGGACGTCGCGTAGTCGTGGGTTGAGTAGACCAGTTTGTTGCTGATGTTGAGACTCACGGGCTTGGAACCCGCGGCACTCAGATTTCCGCCCCACCAGTAGTTTCCGCTGCTGCCACTCTCTACGCCTTCGACGATGATCAGCCAGTTAGGGTTGACCTGGAGGATTCTGTTCCCGGCTCGTTGGGCGGCCAGTCTCCAGTCGGTACTGATCTGTCCGGTTCCCCACGTGGCGCGACCGTGTGGTTCGTTGTGAAGGTCCGCTCCGATAACCGTAGCGTTGTCTCTGTAGCGAAGAGCAAGCATCTCCCAGTCGCTGATCCATTGCTCTTCGGAAACCGAGGAGGTGTACCACAGGTCGGATTGGGCTGCCGCGTCCGGGCGGTGACGGTCAAGGAAAATCTTCATTCCCCGCTCTCCTGCTTTGGAGACCAGTGCGTCGAGAACTTGTACCGCCGACTTACCTGCGAGGTCAGGGTTCTTACTGAAGTCGATACCATTGGGAGTGCTCTGAGAGCGCAGGGCTTGATTGGAAAAGGGCACCCTGAGTGTGTTGTAGCCGAGCGCTACCATTTGGTCGAGCATCGAGTCCATCGAGCGCGTCCAGAGTCCATGCGGGGCAAAGGTCTCGGTCTCCATCCCGAACCAGTTCAAACCGTTGAGATAGACGGTCTGCCCGTCACTGTCGACAAGTTTGGCTCCGCTGGTACTGTAGAAGCCGGGCGCCGCGGGATTAGGATTAGGATTAGGATTAGGAGTCGGAGTCGGATTGGGTGTGGGATTTGGGGTTGGCGTCGGCGTCGGACTGGCTGTAGGTGTCGGATTTGGGCTGGGAGAGGTCCCGCTTTCCCCGGTGACCACGAAGTCTGTGGCTTGGGCCGCGCTTCCTCCTGGGGAACCGTTGAATCCGAACGACACGGCCCCGCCGGCGGGGATGGTTTTATTAAAGTCTTTGGGGCCGACCTTATAGGTGGTGCCGCTGTGAGACAGGATATTCACGTTCCAAATGCTGTCGATGTTGGCTGAAAGCTTAAAGGCGAGGGACCAGTTGTTGATGGGCGCACTGGTTGGGTTGCGTATCTCAACTTGGGCTCCAAAGCCGGATCCCCAGTTTGAAGAAATGACATAGGTCACCTG
>JBBKWP010000424.1:0-4987 GCA_037968995.1 Candidatus Xenobia bacterium | reverse complement strand
GTCGTAATAACTACGATAGGTTTCTTTGGGGTCTTCGGCACCCTTTTTTAGAATCGCTTTGAGAACACCGAACCGTTGGGCCTTTTCTCGCAAGCTTTGGCGGACGTTGGCGTCTTCGGCGGCCCATTCCGCCACGATGTCCTTAGCGCCGTCGAGAGCCTCGTCCACGGACTTCACGTCGCCGTGGACCCAGCGTTTGGCAGCCTCCCTTGGGGAAGGCCCGTTGGGCTGAGAGCAGATCATCTTGGCTAAAGGTTCAAGACCCAACTCCAGAGCCTTGGTCCCCCGGGTTTTACGCTTCGGTCGAAAAGGCAGATAGATGTCTTCGAGGGCGACCAGACTGGTGGCTGTTTCGACGGCCCGCCGCAGGTCGGCTTGGAGGACGCCTTGCTCTTCGAGGGAGGCCAGGATGCTGGCACGTCGCGACTCGAGAGCTTCGTAGTGGCTTTTCAGTTTGACGATGTCCCGCAACTGCTCCTCGTCCAGGCTTCCGGTCCGCTCTTTGCGGTAGCGAGCTAGAAATGGCACGGTGCAGCCCTCGTCGAGGAGTTCTATGACGGCTTGAACTTGGTGATCTTTGAGTTTTAGGTCGGTGGCGATTCGAGACTTGAGGGGAGTGGGCATGCCTGATGATACTGAGCGCGGGGGCGTTCAGCCTCTTTTCGTCAGAAGTAGAGCTAGAGGAAAACGTCTCGCTCAGTGTTCCTGAGGGTCTCCTCGCCGGTTCACAGGGGCTAAGGGATCCACTTCCATTATGACCACTGCGTGAGGGTCAGGAGGGAAGCTGTTGATACTCCGGATGAGCTACCAGTTGGCTGAGAGATTTTCCGCTGATTTCCCGAAGCAGAGCAAGAGGGAAGTTGCCCGGCAACTGAGCGGCGAAATCCATTCCGTAGGTTTTACGGAGCGTGTCGATTTTGGTGTCGCCCCGCTTCTGCCGGAACGTACCGTCCGCATTGCGGATTCGGCCATTGGGCGCGGTCTCAGGAGCCTTCCAATCTTTTAGGTCCTGGCGAGCTTCTAGCAATGTGTCAGGGTTTTTGACCATTTTCGTCAATGAAAGCCCCGTGGCTGAGCGCAAGAGTTGTAGCGGCATGTTACCAGGTAGCCCAGCCGCGAATCCTTCACCGTAGGTATCTCTGAGTGTTTCGATGTGGGTCGATCCACTTTTGGCTCGGAAGCGTCCATCCGCGTTTCGTGATGGCAGTTCAGGCTTGGGCGCATATTTCCCAAGATCCTTGAGGCCAGCACCCAGGAGAGCAGCGCTGGCAGCAAGCGCTCCGCCGGCCACGATGGCTCCGCCGATCATTCCTCCAAGCATACCGCCGATGCCAGATCCGGCCCAGGCGAGACTTGCCGCCCCTGCTGCCATTCCTGACACTCCACCGACATGGAATCCTAGCGAGGTTGCATGCAACGGCTCCCTTGAGAAAACTTGGTTGCCCTTCCAGTTTTGAGTTGGTAGATCAGAAAGTTGTCCAGCTCCACTCTGACCCAACTGTGATGAATCGATAGGGTCCCGGCTCACATTTTGAGCCACGGTGCCCGCGGAGGTTGGAGTTCTACTTGGCCATTTAATGGGATCAGGGGGTAGCTTATTGGTGGAAAGGTTCATCTCGTAGTCTCCGATATCGATTGTCTGGAATTAAGCTTATAAAGTTTCGAGGTGGATACGATTGTTCCTGTGGCATCGATCTACGACCCCCTGGGCTCGCCTCCCACCCTCTGTTCATGCTGACCTCGAGGGCGATCCGGCTTCTTGCAACTCGGTCTTAACCGTTTGTTCATAAGTTCAAAACCTTTAAGGGAGTCTTCAAGGCTAAGATAGACTTATGCAAGACATCCAACTTATCAACACCGCCGGAATTACCCGTCTCTTTCGATTCGTTACCCCGGCCGCTCTCTCGATGTTGCAGGCTGCCGGATGGACTCCGCGCGGGTAATACGCACCTATTTCCTTAAGCCTTCTCTTGCTCAACAGCCTCTGGTGTATCCGGGGACTCTCCCAGAACATCGATAGGACGGACATGCTGAACCACTTCGGACACCGTGTCGCTCGCGAGAGCCTTGGCTGTCGCGGGGTCTTCCTTGTACTGAATGGCATCCTGGAAAATGTAGGTCGCGATCGGTAAGCAGAGCACCAAACCCCAAACTCCGAAGATCTTTCCACTCACGGTCACCAAGATCAAGACCAACACCGTGTTGAGTCGCAGATGGTGGCCGAAGATTTTGGGGTTGAGAATGTACGCTTCGATCATATGAATGGCGAGAATCATTCCGATGGCGAGCATAGCTGCCGAGAGCCCTCCCTGCTGGAGAGCCAGTAGGCAGATGGGAATCGAACTGATGAAGACCCCGGCAATGGGCACGAAGCTACAGAAGAAGACGATCAATGAAATGAACGCGAGGTCTCCTCGAATTCCAATCAACCAAACGCCGACGGCAGTCATGATCGTATTGGCGATAGCGATCTGGATCTGAGCTTCGAAAGCCCGCCCTAGTGTGCGACCGAAACTGAGCAGACTGTCGGATACTTCTTCGTAGATGTAGCTGAGTTTGGTATGACGCAGCGACAGCAGTCCTCTTGTGAGATTCGGCAGATCGTAGACGATCAAGAACGAGAAGAGTAGAGACAGCAGAAACTGAGAACTGACGGCCAAAAGAACCGAGCCGATGCTACCGACAATTTCGAACGCGGACTTCATGGTGGTTCCGTTGCCGCTGTCGTGCTCGATACCTAGTAGGGGTTGAACCACGTGGGCGATGGTGGAGTGACGGATGTCCCACTCTGTTTTCGTTCTGGGAGGCGGCGGAGATGTGACGGGAATCACCTCTGCCAAGATGGGATACTTGATGGTCAGAGTCACGAGTTCGTTGTCGAGATTTCGAGCGTAAGTAGAAAAGTTGATGACAAATCCGGTGGCTTGTTGACGGAATTGAGGAACGAGGTAAGTGCCCGCTAGGATCAATGATGCTAGCAAGATGGAGCCGACCAAAGTGACACGGGCCGGGCGACTCTTGATCCAAGGGGCCAACTTGTTGACGGTGTTTGATTGGATGTAGGAAAAGACAAAAACCAGAAACATCAAAAGCGAAAAGGAACGCAAAAGGTAAACGACGCCAAAAAGCGCGCCCCATACCAGAATCTTGGAGAACACTGAAAAGAAAAACTCGTATCGGTCTTGTCGCTTCATAGAAACATTCCTTAAGCCGAGTTCCTCTCGAGTGGAACTCCGTCCTTCAGGGAGCACTCAGTCGGCCAACCGTCCTTAGGTGTCAAGCACGACGCCTAGGCTCTTTCTCACCCGAACGATGAACTCGGACAGAGTATCGTAATGTTCCACTTTCTCGGGAAGTTCGCTCGATTCAAAGGCGGAATTGAGGTCTCCCTCAAGTGTTTCAAGTGTCAAGTGGTGTTCCGCGACGAGGGCTTCGTTGAGATCTGAGTTCTCGGCGTTCTCCACTTTCAAGGCTATGAGTTCGTTGACTTTGGGTAACTGATAATTCTGGAGCAAAGTCGGCAGATGGGACTGGATTTCGCCCGTCTTGAGCACATGGATTCCGGTCAGTAAGACTCGGTAGGCGTAGAGAACGGCCTTCGCGCTTACGCGCCCTCCTGTCAATAGTTTGCATTGATTATGAAAGGCCCCACGGTAATGGTAAAAGATAGGGCGAATGATGCAGCCGTGTCCAAGGTCCCGGAGTTCTTCAAGGAAGGGACCGCCAGAAACCACGAGGGGCGAATAGAGTTGTTCTAGGACGTGTCCGTTTCGTTTGGTCATGAGGTCCACGAATTTTAAAACGTCGTGAGCCACCCAGTCCACTTCGAGATGATTCCAGGTATCGGAGAATTCCCAGGTATCCTTGTGGGGCCCCAGGCCCAAGACTTCGTCTATCGGACGAACGAACACGCCGCGAAGGTCCGCGTTGCTGTCGGCTGAGGCGAACCCGTACAGATGCGCGCCGCCCACGGTGGCGAAAAGTGTCGCGGGGCCTTCCTGGAGTAGCGGTTGAAGGGTTGCCGGGTCAAGTTGGCGGTGGTCGGTCATAATAACTTCTTTGTCGAAACGTTGAGAAGGTCTTTCACTAAACCGAGGTACTTTTGGATTTCGTGGTCCCAGTTCCAGCGCTCGAGCGCTGCTTGGCGTGAGCGTCCCCTCATCGCTTCAAGTTGGTCAGAGACGGCCAGGGCGTCGAGCGATTCGGCGATGTCGGTCGGCGAGTTGGGATCAAATAGGGACCCTATCTTCAGGTCGTTGATAAATCGTGAAATTTCGGGGAGGTCGGAACCGGCGATGGCTAAACCCGCGCTCATGTACTCGAAGAGTTTGTTCGGGGTAGAGTAGTAGTGGTTCAGGCAGGTGGGGAGAAAAGGGATCAATCCGATGTCTGCCTGGGCCGCGGCCTGAACCACCTCGGGACCAGGTACCGGATCCCAGAACATCACCTTTTTCTCGGAGTCCAAGACGCGCAAAGCGTCTTCGCTGGACCCAAAACCGCGAAAGGCCAACCTGACGTGTCTAAGTTTAGCGGCGGCGGCTATTAACTCTTCTAAGCCACGATGGGGGACGTAGGCGCCTTGATAGAGCGCGATGGGCGGCGTGTTTCCCTTCGCGCTGGGGATGTCCTGAAGCTCTTGACAGTTGTGTAGAGTAAGCACTGACCCCAGGTTGTAGTTCCTCTGGAGAATGCCGGCTAGAGGCTCGTTGATGGTCATGACCGCGTGAACGCCTTTTAGCAACGTCTTCTCACAACCGGTCCAGTAGTCGACCGCTTCCACCGAGTCAACGAACGGTTGCTCGCTCCATAATTCGTGGGTGTCGTAGAGGACAGGAATATCGAGGTCCTTGCCCAGGATGGTGGCCGCCTCTAAAGCGTCGAGGTCGTGGGCTTGAACCAGATCGGGTTTCCACGGGTGGGCCCGTTCGGCCCACACTCGGTTGATTCGCGAAATATAAGCCCAATGGTCGCGCTCTCGAGCCGTGGC
>JBBKWP010000423.1:0-7080 GCA_037968995.1 Candidatus Xenobia bacterium | reverse complement strand
CTTAGAAAGAGTCGCTCCCGGTAAGTTGATTCCTAAACCAAAGCTGAGCAGGGAGTCTTCTGAAGGCAAAAGAAGACGACACTAAGTCATGCAACAAGGTAGAGCCTCCACCATACGTTTCAATGAATGGATCTGCGTCTGCGCTCATTACGAGAAGGCCGTCGCAAGAATCGGCCGACAGGTTTACCAAGGATACGCCCGAGGCTTGGTAACCGACTACGGCTGCATGGAAATGTGCAAAGAAATTTCTCAGGCGTTTGCTGACTCCAAGAAGATTCGCGCCGACCTTGAGGAGGAGCTTGAGCGGGACGCCCTGAGAGGCCTGAGCGTCGCGGAGTCAGAGAAGGCTGAGGAGTTCATGGAACTGACCCCCTCGGCCAAACTGTTTCGAAAATTGAAGCTCTTTACTACCAAGTTGATGGGTAAGCAAGCGGTCAATCGAGGTCTCGAAACCTACCGCAATCAAGTTCGCGATCTCTCCCGAGATCTCGGATTGAGAGCCCTGGCGGCCTTCGAAAAAGAGCCGATTCTGAAAATTGAATCTCACCATAAACTCTGTCTACTCGCTACCAAGCTCGATCAAGATGCTGCCATGAAGTGGGAAGAGATCACCGGGAGCGGAAATAAAGATGGTGAGAAAGGCGGAATGGGCAGCCTTTCATTCCACGAACTCCTCATCTCGTTTCTGGCCAATTTCGCAAACTTCAGTCAGGGGACCCATTTGGGAAAAATCTTGATGAAGGTCTTCAAGTACGATCAAAAAGAAGAGCAAAAAAAGCTTACGAAACAGTTTCAGGGAACTAAAACCGCCGAAGTCTTAGAAGAGCAAATTGCCGAAGTCGAGGAGCCCGATCTCGACATAGGACGCGAACTGGAAACGATGGAGCGCGACTATGAGATCACACCCACAGATTGGGGCTTGCCTCCTCGTCCCGAGGTCGATACCTGGATTCCTGACACCGTGGGAACGTGGAGTTCGGACATTAAGGAAACTGCAAAGCCCACGGCTCCTCCCAGCAATACTCATGCCGACCAGATAGCGCCCCCGTCATCATCGGTAGCCGGCAAACCTGTGGACAGCCCCAAACCTCAGGTTCTTCGCCAGCGGGCACAACCCGAAGCAAGCAAAGGGGCAGAGGCTTGGGTCAGCAGTGGGCCCGAAAAGCCTGCCGTCCCCGAACCCGAACTGTGGACCCCGCCGCCTCCCCTTACTCCGCGCGTGGGACAGTCTCCAGTCTCTACCCCAGTCCCTGAACCTTGGAGTCCACCGGACGTTTCCGCCCCTCGAATCGGACAAGTTGCCCCCATCTCCATCGAGGATTCCGAAGCGGACTGGGCGTCCGAGTCGCCAGAGACGTCGTTTGCAGAAACAGAACCTAGTCGACCTCGATTGGGCTCGCCGTCCTCGGCCCCTTTAACTCCACGGCCGGACGCGGCGCCTCAGCTCAGCACGCCGAACCGGGCGGATGCAACAGCCAAACCAGTCGCACCACTGCCCCCCTTACCTCCATTACCGAAGCGCGAGCCTCCAGCGCAGGACCTGACGCCACCGCCGACGCCGTTAAAGCCTGCCGAACCATCCTTCCTCTCCGCAAAGACCGAACCGGCCGCCGCAGGCGACGACCCCCTGTTGCGGTTGTTGAGATCGGAAGACGACCTGCTCCCCGAGTTTCTTCGTGAGCGCAGCGACGACGAATCCATTAGCGACGCTGTCCCTTACATCCCCGCACTTCCCACCGGTCTGGATGGAGATTCAGACTTGAACCTCACGATTATGCCGTTCGGTACTGCGCCCCATAAGAAACTTCCCGACGACGACAACGACGAGGGCGGTGAACCGTTCATCCCTCAGATGCCGGATGCCTGAGGCGGCCGAGGGAATTTAAAGTGGGCGATTGAGGTCCCAGATCAGACGGAGACCCTCGAGGGTCAAAGAAGGCTCCACCCGGTCGATGCAGGTCGTCAAGCCCGCGATGGTGGCCGCCAATCCGCCTGTTGCCACCACGGTTAACGTTTGAGTCGAACCGGGCTCTAACATCTCCTCAGAGAAACGAGCTATCATCCCTTCTACCAAGGCTACGTAACCGAACATAATCCCTGAGCGAATAGCGTCGATGGTATTACGGCCTATCGCATGAGCGGGAACGGTGAGCTCAACCTTCGGAAGCTTGGCCGTTCTCCCCGAAAGCGAGTCGGCGGCCACTTCTAGCCCTGGAGCGATGGCACCACCGAGGTAGTTACCGTCTTTATCGAGAGCGTCGAACGTGGTAGCCGTTCCGAAGTCCACTACAACCGCCGCGCCATGGACCAAAGCTTTCACCGCACAGGCGTTCACGATCCGGTCAGCCCCCACCGTTCTCGGCTCACTGACCATAATTTTCACTCCGGTTCTCACTCCAGCCTCTACCACTAGCGGGGTCTGGTGCAGGTAGCGCTGGCAGGCGTCGAGGTAGGCTCCGGTCAGTGGGGGAACGACAGACGCTAAACAGACTCCATCCAAGGCGTCCACAGATAGCCCCGCGTGCCCAAAGAGTGCGACCAAGGACAGCCCGATTTCATCTCGAGACTGGTGCTGCGCGGACGTGAACCTCCAGTCGGCCAAAAGCTTCGAGCCGTCATACACTCCGAGGGTCGCGTTCGTGTTGCCTATATCAATAGTCAGTAGCATGAAGCCCGGGTATCTCCTTGAAGCTGTATCTCATCAATCAGTCGAACGCCTCCGTAGCGAACGGCTACACAGACAAATCCACCGTCGACCTTCTCTCCATCTTGGTAGTTCTTGCGAAAGTTCGAATCGATAAAATCCACCCGCTCGATGGTGGCAGTTTCCAACTCCTTCAAATCCGCACAAAACGTCTCGAAAAGCTTTTCCCGACGTTGCTCACCCTCAATAAACCGGCGTTGGACTGACTCCAGAGCCGAGTGGATCAACGAGGCCTGTTCACGTTGCGACTCCGTAAGATATGAGTTTCTGCTCGAAAGCGCTAGTCCACGGTCATCGCGCTCGGTGGCGACGCCGATCACTTGAATAGGGAAAAGAAGATCCCGAACCATAGCTTTAAGGAGCTCAAGCTGCTGACGATCCTTTTCCCCAAAATAGGCTTTCTGAGGTTCTACTACGTGAAACAGCTTGCTCACTACCGTGGCTACACCGCGAAAATGGTGAGGACGGGAAGCCCCTTCCCAGTGCGAGCCCATATCAGGAAGGTCCACGATACTCTGACTGTTCGGTGGGTAAAGCTCGGCCTCTTGGGGGAGCCAGACTACGTCCACGGCGGCCTCTCGGCAAACAATGAGATCGGCTTCTTCTGTTCTGGGATACGCTTCGAAGTCTTCCCCAGGCCCGAACTGCGTCGGATTCACGAAAATCGAGACCACCACCCGATCGCATTCGAGACGAGCGCGGTGCATCAGCGCCTGGTGCCCTTTATGCAAAGCCCCCATCGTTGGCACGAACCCCACGACCAACTGTTCTTGACGCATCTCGCGGCGCAAGGCACGCAGGTTCGCGACACTGTCGATCACCTTCACGAGGCGACCCGTCGGATCACATGAGTGATGGCCGAGGTTGATTCAACAAGGGCGAACCTCTGGTCTAGCTCCTCTAGGGTCGGGAGATGCAGATCCGCGGCACGAGCCAGCTTCAGGAGCGCACCGTTCACGTGGGAATACTCCGTGGGCCTTCGAGAACGGATGTCCGCGAGGGTAGAGCAGACATTGTCGCGGGTCGCCAAGGCTACGCGTTCCATTTCGAAGACGGGGTCTTGAGGTCCAAGATCGTGGCCAAGGACTTCCGCTAAGCAGGCCACTTCCGCGGCGGCCCGGCACGCTAAATTTCGAGCCGAGGGCTGTTCCAAAACCTCACCGTTAAGACAATTCCAGAGAGTAGCAACCACGTTCAGCGAAGCGTTCACGATAAGCTTTGTCCAAACAGCCCTCTCCAAACTCGGCTCAATACGGACCTTAAGACCGGCCGCACGAAGCTGAGCGGCAAACATAGACCCTTTAACTAAGGAGATCTCTCCGCTCTGTCCCCCTACGCACTTGCCGGGGCCGACACTGCGAACTCCGTAAGTGGAAAGTCCACGCTCCACAGTCCCCGAGCAGAGGTCTTCCCAACCTTGCTCTGGCTCCAAGCCGTTCTGCAACACCAGAATTCTTTGGGCAGGAGGGGCGGTCGCTAGAAGCCGCAGCTTTTCCGGATTCTGCCAGGCCTTACACACCACCAGCCAACACTCGTGCTGAGCCAACTGCGTGGCATCGCTCTGAACTCCCAGAAAGGGGTCGGCCCACTCAGCGGCGGCCCTCAAGCGGGCCCCCGGAGATCCGTAGACTTGAAGCGACTCCCCCGCCGCCCTCATCCGGGGTCCCAAAAACGAGGCAACTGCGCCGGTCCCGATGATCAACATGTCGAGCCCAAAAAGTCGGCCAACTCATCGGGAGCCATAGAACGAACCTGGTCCTGACCGGGGAAAATTCTTTCCTTCACCTCTCGGCCATACTCGGAAAGCCCCTCGACCGCGGCGCGACCCAGTTGCCGGTAGGCCTTGGCGAATGGCGGAGAAAAATCCTCATCGAGTCCCAGGAGATCGTGCCAGACTAACACCTGACCGTCACAGTGAACGCCCGCCCCTATACCGATGGTAGGAATGCGCAGCACCGACGTGAGATGTTGAGCTACTTCCAAAGGGACCGACTCGAGGACCAGAGAAAAGCATCCGGCGTCTTGCAGCGCCAAAGCGTCGGCGAGAAGTCGACGAGCAGCCTCGGCCGTTTTAGCCTGCGGACGAAATCCGCCGAGTTGGTGAATTTTCTGCGGCGTCAGCCCCAAATGACCCATCACGGGGATTCCCGCCTCAACCATAGCGCGAACGGCCGAAACTCTCTCTTGCCCACCTTCTAGTTTCACAGCGTCCATACCGGCTTCTTTCAAGAAAAGACCAGCGTTGTGAACTGCTTCGTGGATGCAGCCGTGGTAGCTGAGAAACGGTAGGTCCCCGATGAGAAACGGAGCACGAGCTACTCGGGCCACGGCTTTGGCGTGGTGGAGCATCTCTTCCATCGTCACCGGCAGGGTGTTTTGGTGGCCCAGAGACACCATCGCCACTGAGTCGCCCACCAGCAGAACCTCGACTCCGGCAAGTTCCGCGAGTTTGGCGCTCGTTGAGTCATATGCGGTGACCATAACGATAGGTTCACCGCGTTCCTTTGCGGCAAAAAAGTCGAGACAGGTAAATTTGCGACGCTTAGAGCGTTGCGTCACATCCGTAGATTTGAGAACCGTCGACATCGGTACCCTCCTTTCAGGTAGGGGCCAGTCAAAGATTGTGATATTTTTACGGAGATTTCTTTGGGTCTGCTTTCTAAAACCCTGCTCCTACGAGTAAGTTCCCTTCGTCTACAACCGACCAGGGAACGTCTGCCTCACCCACTCGAAAGGCCCGCCAACCCAGGGTCGACTCTCGGCGACCCGCGGACTCCCAAGCAAACCCTAAGATAACCACCAACGCTCCAAACGGATGCCCGCGACGATCTTCTAAACTAGGAAGCAACGCCTCACCTTGAGGATGAGTATGGTAGTAGCCCGCCACCTGACGTCCTAAGCTATGAGCAGCGTAACTCTGCTCCATCAACCAATGATCGCAGAGCAAGAAATGGGCGGCGTGGTGGGGTCCTGGAAAAGCCACTCTCGACAGGATTGACGGCCTCTCTTTAGCTTTCAAAAGAAGTCCACAGTGCTCCACTCCGGTCTCTTGCAAGAAATCCTGTGCCAGTGTCTGGAGGATTTCCGGACTCATTAGGGCCACGGGGCTTCCGGCCGGCCCTTTAGACTTCATCAGGGACAAACGGCGTCGGGTCCGGAGGCACTTCGGCCATGACAATCTCTTCCCCCTCGCTTCCAGCGCAACCCAGGATCACCCGGCCATCAAGAACCGCGGACTCGCCACGAAATCGGACTTCATCCTCCGTGCCGAAGGTGTTGGCCGCCACCAAACACGTCTGGGTCCGCTGTAGGCACCAAGCCCAATAGTTCCAAACGACGAACTCCTGGTCCAGCCAGTTGGTCGGAAAAGCACATAGCCGGATCTTCTCTTCAACGAGGTGGTCGAGAAAACGAGGATCGTTGAGGTCCATACAGATCCCTAAACTCGCCTCGAGTCCCTCATCGGTTACCCAGCGGGGGTATGGAGTGTCCCCAGGCTCAGCCCATATGGTGTCGGCCTCATATAGTAGACGTTTTCTATAGAAAAGTGGACCATCTCGAGGAAAGCAGACCGTCGCCGAATTGTAGAGCTTTCCAGAGGCCTCATCAGACTCGGGCCAACCGAAGGCCAAAGTGATTCCAAGCTCTTGCGCGACCCGTTGAAAAAGCCCGTAGG
Organism: Candidatus Xenobia bacterium; assembly: GCA_037968995.1. Lineage (GTDB taxonomy): Bacteria > Vulcanimicrobiota > Xenobia > Xenobiales > JADMJV01 > JAEXNA01. The sequence goes on along the minus strand of JBBKWP010000423.1, from coordinate 700 downwards.
TCTCTCCGTCGCGAGTTTCGCAAAGTTGGAGAATGCTTTCTCTATCCGTGAACACATAGCCCGAGGTACACATCTCCGGGAGCACCACCAAGGTTGCTCCAGCCCGCGCGGCCGCTTGAATCATAGCTAGAAGACGTGCCCGATTCTCTAAGACAGCGCCTCTGGTCGGCTTAAACTGCAGAGCCGCGACAACCGTTCCTCTCATAAACTGCTCATAAGTTCTAAATACTAACCTCGTAGAAATAGTAACATTCAAGAATCATCCTACCCTACCAAAGCCCGCGGCGCTCGACTATACTCGATGTATCGAAATACCGTCTAGTCCTATGATCAACGGCCGAGGCCGAGTGACCGAACCGGTCCACCAGATTTTCAAGGAAAAGAATCCTGAGGGAATCGTCGACGGCATCATCCAGAGCGGCCGTCCTAAAAATTAACACGGAGTTCACCCGTCGAGCCTAATTTTGGGGCATAATAGTGGCATGAGTCAGCCGTCTTGCCCAAAGTGCCATGATTGTCGCCACTTCTTTGTGACGTGGGATAACAAATTTCCCATGGGATGCAAGACGTTCGGATTTAAAGGAAAGCAACTTCCATCGCTTGCCGTCTTTCAATCGACGGGACAATCCTGTTGTTACTTCGAAAGCAAGAACCCCCAATCAAGCGCTTCCTCCAGCGACTCTACCCCCTTGCCTCCGGG
>JBBKWP010000422.1:0-28435 GCA_037968995.1 Candidatus Xenobia bacterium | reverse complement strand
CTGATAGCCCTGGTTGCCGCCGGGACCGTAAGCTCCATTCCCATTGGGCTGATATCCCTGATTTCCGCCGGGCTGATAGCCCTGGTTGCCGCCGGGACCGTAAGCTCCATTCCCATTGGGCTGATATCCCTGATTTCCGCCGGGCTGATAGCCAGGGTTTCCGCCGGGTTGCTGTTGCTGCATCTGCTGAAGTTCGGCGGCATATGCCGGATGAAACTGGCTGGCGTATCGTACAAAGTCCAATGGCACTGATGGGTCCCCCTGGAACATCCGATTCATCAGCGTCGTGGGCACCGGGTCTTGAAACACTGCTTGAATCCCTTGGGCTAGTTCCATCGCGAATTTCAAAGTTTCCTGGGCTTCTTGCGGGTTGGTCTGATAAACCTCGGTCGCGTACTCTACCGTGGAAACAAAGGCGCGCTTGGTGCCGGCAGCCTCCGCTGAAAAAAGTCGGCGAAACTCTCCGTTGGGATCCTTACCGGAAGTCTTGTACGCTTCCCGCAGCGCCCAGCCTAAAGTGCGACCGTCGGTGTCTGTTTGGGCCCAACTGGCCGTCGTAGTAAGCAGTAGCGACAAACAACAGGCGCCTAACAGTAGTACTTTTTTCATGGAACGCTCCTTGTGAACTGGTGTGTGCCAAACAGGCTACCTGTTATAAATTTCTCGAAAAACATGGCTTTAGATTATCAGACAGGAGCAAGATTCGATAGTCCGAACATTAAAGAATGTTAAGATACCTTGTCGGGGTAGGTGTCGCCATAGGAGCGTTTCTTGCCGCGCCCACCATCGCACAGACGAAAGAGGATGCGCCCCCGCTCTTTCAGGGACAAAACGATCGTCCTATCATTATTCGTTCGCATGACGTTGATGACGACAAACAGCAGATAGAGATTGCTCTTGGCTTCTCAAGAGACCGAGACGGCTCTCCAGCGGAACTGCGACTTCCTGTCCTTTACCGACTCGACACCGGGGAGGACTGGGAATTCCGGCTGCAAAGCAACTTTCTCACTTACCAAGATCCCAACCTTGGATTCTCCGACATCTCGTTAGGTTTCAAGTGGAACTTCTCCGACAAACCGCGGGCCGGATGGAGTATCGTAGGCTCGGTCGAGATCCCTTCAGGCAGCGCGGGCTTCGCTGCCGCCGGGGTGGAACCGACCCTCATTCTGATTCATGATCAAACTCTGAGCGATCGTTGGGGCGTGACCTTAAACGTTGGTGTCACCTATTCTAGAGATAGCGAAACCCTTGACTCCTACCTCGTCACCAACGGCGCGGCGTCACTAAGCTACAGCCTCTCTAGCAGCACTCAACTGAGCGCAGCCGTCCTCGTGAGCTCTCCGGACGCTCGGTTCAACGGCATCACTCAAGTCTACGGAGCGTTGGGCCTCGTTCAGACTCTCAGCGAGCACACCCAGTTTAGCCTCACGGCGGCCCGGAGTTTCTCCGCAACCGGCGATGACTACCAATTCGTCATCGGCCTCAGTCAGCGCTTCTAACCACCCCATCGGAACCCGCTAGATGAAAGGAACCGTCCAGATCCGGGTGGGGCGTTTCGCGAATTCGAAACGAGCACGACTGACCTTTCTCAATGAGCGGGTCGGGCTGAGCCAACCGCTTACGAAGTTTCGAGGTCAGTCCCAACACCAACTCAGAGGGTGTCCAAGGGTAAGCTTGCCACGTCTCTCCCTCTCCCGCGCGAAGTACCTCGACCCGGTTCTCGGCAAAGGCCCAACTCGCGTCGTGCAGGCTTCCAGGCTCAAGGAGGTCTCGCATCTGAGCTAGCAACTCACCGTGCCGTTCCCGATCGAAGAAACGATAGCGAAGAGAAGGATCCTTCCAATAGAGAACCGCGTTGTGAAAGTACTGAGGTATAGTGACCAAAGCCTGGGCCTGAGTCGCTTCGACGTAGGTCCGCATCATTTCCACGAGACGATGAAAGATCGCTAGTCCCGGAGCAGTCTGCCCGGGAAGGGCGGGGCGGTTAGCCGGGAAGGTCGCGACTGGGTCTCGCAACTCTAGCCAGTCCCACACGAGAACGGTAACTTTTTTGCCCTCCTCATCCGCCAACAGGTCCAACTGTCCCCAGTATCCACGAAGTCCTAATAGCGTCAGCCGCTCCTGGGACGTCGCGTGACCTGCAGTCAAGCGCATTCCCTCTTGCCCCATGGGAAGATGATCCAGCTCGGCTTCGAGATCATGATATCCCCGGCTCTCTAGCTCCGCCGCCAAACCGTTACGGCGAAGATCGTCCATGATCTTTTCCGCGGAACTGTGCCCAAACAGCAAAGGCACTTGGCTATGGGTCAGAAGCGACTCATCAAGGTCGCTTTGGGTCAGTTCCGGCATAGTGAAATCGATGGGAACAACTCTTGACAGCCACCCCTCGAAAGCCTTCTTCTTGCCGCTCATTGGGTTGATCGAACGGCCCAGCGGACGCACTCAGCCACCCGCGTCAGACCGTCTTCAAGCTCAACCCGTGACATGACAAGGGGCGGAGCCAAGACCAGCATTCCTTCGGTCGGCTTCACAAACAGGTGGATCCGCTCAGCGACTAACTTCTCTGCCAAGCGAGAAAAGAACGGCCCCATTCTCGCGGTTGCGCCTTCGCGCCACTCGACCGCTCCCAGTAGACCGCGAACCCGCACATCGAAATCCTCACCAGAAAGACATTCGGCGATCTCGACAAGTCCGGCGCGAAAGGTCGACTCGTGCTCGGCCGCGGCCTCGATCAGTCCCTCGTCGCCGTAGATATCGAACGCCTCATTCCCGGCCGCACAGGCTAAAGGATGGCCGTAGTAAGTCAGTCCGCAGTACAATTTTTGGTCGTCAAAGTGACGGCTGACCCGCTCGTGAACCAATACCGCTCCCAGCGGAACGTACCCACCCGTCAATCCCTTGGCCAAGGTGATCATATCAGGCACGACGCCTTCGTGATCGATTCCCAGCCAACGACCGGTGCGGCCAAATCCGGTCAACACTTCATCGGCGATCAGCAGAGCGCCGTGCTTGTCGCATAGCTCACGAACACGCTTCCAGTATCCTGCGGGAGGAATCAGGACTCCGTTGGCCCCCGGAATAGGTTCCAAGAACACGGCTCCTACAGAACCCTCGCCCTCAAGTCCCATAATGTGGTCAAACTGATGAGCGCACGCCAGATTTTCGCTATCAGACGGATGTCCAAAAGGACAGCGATAGCAATAGCAGTCGAGTGCGTGAATGGCTCCGGTCAAGAGTGGCTCGAGAGGGGGCCTTCGATAGTCGCCCGACAGAGAGAGTGCTCCCATACTCGCACCGTGATAGGAACGGTATCGGGAAATCATTTTGTAGCGACCGGTCACCAGTCGGGCGATTTTAATGGCGTTCTCAACGGCTTCCGAGCCACCCAGGGTGAAGAATACTCTGTCGAATCCTGGAGGAGCCATCTCCAAAAGCTTGCGCGCCAGTTCTTCCTTGGCTGGGAACGTTTGATTGGGCTGAGACAGGCAAAAGCTATCGGCTTGACGTTTGATGGCCGACACCATCCGGGGATGACCGTGACCCAGGTTCGCTTGATAAGACAGCGACGCCATATCTAGCCACCAACCTTCCGGAGTTCGAAAGCGGGGACCGGCGCCTTCCAGAATCTCGGGTAGGGCCGTCTTAGGCTGAACGCTCCAGGTGGTGAAAAATGGAAGATGGTCTTTCATAAAGCTACTCAAAATCCAAAATTACGGGGCTCTGATTCTCCTCGAATCCCGAGCGGGCCCAAATCTGTGTGCGCCCAGAGTCCATCAAGACTCTGGCACACGTCGCCACTCCGTGAGGGTTTTCGGGAGTGCGACGGTCGGTAAACAGGGAATTGGGAAAATTTTCCCGACAAGCCATCATGTTCCAAATTTCCTGCGCCTCCGGCCGCGGATTCTTGGCCAGAAGACCTTCTGCCTGACATTGACGATCATGGGTTGTGCTGGTCTCGGCGATCTGACTTGAGAGGGCCAATTCCGCGTCTAGGCAGTGATTGGCGTGTACATAGGTGTCTGGCGTTCCCTCATAAACGACCGCCGATTGGCTGCCACTGATTTCCCAAGCTACGCTTCGTTCCCGATCCACTAAAAGGTAGTGGTGCCCGCTACCGACCGTCGTGTTGACGAGCACCTTTTCAGCCTCGTTCACGCTCTTGGCCCGCAGCATCTTACGAACCAGAGTCGGCCAAGATACGCCCACCTTTGCATCTCCCATCACGAGGTTGTTGATCGCAACCGTCAACCCGTGACGATTGAGACCGCATAGTCCCAGACATCCCGTCACGGTCTGAGTCCAGACGCCCTCGTCCGGGAGATACATCATCATCACGTAGGGGCCGGCCGTGGCGTGCATGTCCCAAGTTTGGCCGACCAAAACCTCGTCATCATAACGCGCGTGAAGAATGGTGCAACCCTCTTCCAAAGCTTCTTTTGCTAGCCCGAGATCGCGCAGGTCCGTGTAGTGATTTAGGATCAGAAGATCGGTTTCAGAAACGTCGGCACCCTGAGCGATCCCTTGGAACTCCTCCCAGAGGTCCGCGTCGTATTCAGCCAAAATAGGGAGATGAGTTTCGGCCCGGGACCGAACTTTTTCAGGACCGTGCAACAGCCAAGCTTCGGCGATAAGATTCGTTCGGATCTCAGCAAGTGCTTGGATGTCCGGACGAAAAGTCTCGCCGTGAACTCGTCCCCGCTCAAGCGCGCTGAGTCCGGGGGTCAATCGTAGTTCTTTCATACAGAAGAGACTTAGGGCCCGGACAATAAAAACCTTGCCATTGGGGGCCTAGACACCCCAGAGCATGTTCGGTCTGACCCTCGTCACTCGTGGTCGTGCCCGGGATAGGTTACAATCTCAACATGCCACTACCCGAAGCCCTGCTCGCCGCCGAATACTTGAACCTCGCCACTTTTCGAAAAAACGGAGATAAGGTAGCCACCCCCATTTGGGCCGCTCCCGCGGGAAGTGCTTTTTACGCGTTCTCCGAAGGTAAAGCCGGCAAGGTGAAGCGGCTAAAAAACTCCAGCAAGGCTCTGTTGGCTCCCTGCACCGTGAGTGGCAAATCCCTTGGCACTTGGCACGACGCTCAAGCTTTCGTGGTGAATGACGCCGAGGAGATCCAGACCGCCTATCGAGCCTTGAAAGCTAAGTATGGATGGAAAGTCTCGGCCCTCAATGTGTTAGCGAAAGTAGGAAGAAAATATCACAAACGTGCCATTCTCCGCATCGAAGTGGACTAGGACCTGGTCCTAAGGTTCCACGAGACGGACACCGTCGTCATGAAGCGTTACCTTGCGCTGTCGAAACAAACCGCCCAAAGCCATTTTGAATTTTTTCTTACTCACTTGGAACAGATCGTAGATTTCCTCAGGTTGGCTCTTGTCAGTCATAGCGAGGAATCCGCCGGCCGCCTTGACCTCTTCGAGGATTCGTTGCCCGAGGTCCCTGGATCCCTTGGTACCCGAAGGGGTTAGGATCAGGTCGATCTTCCCATCGTCGCGTACTTTCTTGATGTAGCCGGGGATCCTTTGGCCGTAGTGAAGAGTCTGGAAGACCTCGTTGAAGTAGAGGATACCCTGGTGCGTGTTGTCCACGATCGCCTTGATACCGAGATCGCTCTCACCGAAGATCAAAAGGTCGACCTTCTGGTCGGGTATCGCTGTTGTCTGCTCGCTGCTGAGAAATTCTTCCAGCCGCATAGAGGCCATCGGCGACTTGTCGTCATCTAAGGTGATGAAAACGACAATGTCTTCCCCTTCATAGACCCAACCCTTCTGCTCGTCCCGAGGCAGAAATAAGTCCTTTACGCCTCCCCATTTCAGATAAGCGCCATTCTCGCGACTTTCCACGACTCTGAGCGTGGCATAGGTTCCAATGTCCATAGGCCCGGCATCGTACGCTTTTTTAGATGTTTTGACAAATCACCGCCCGCAGAGGGGAAACAGACTTTGGGTCAATTGCTTAAGACTTCAACCTAACCCTGAGAGTCGTCGAAATATACCGCGACACCGTGAACCGTCTGATCGAGGAGTTTGGGTTGGATACCTTCGAACGGAGTTTCCTTGGCCTTCGACTCCGATGGCGTCACGAAACGGCAGAACGTCTCCGTTGTCGAGTTCTCGCCCGGCGTCGTCCCCCAAATTCCGGAGGCCAGTCCGGTCAAGAGAGCCACCGGGTCTAAAAGATTGACACGGTGATGGTATTCAGGTCCATCGGGAAAGCGATAAGCCGCTCCGCCCGCTGTGTGCAGAGTCACCAAGGACAGTTCCTGAGCCATCTCTGCCTTGGAAAGACCCTGCTTTTCCATTTCCTTCTGCGTCTCCCAAAGCGCGCGACTACAAATCAAGGCCCCCTGACTGTGTCCGATCAGAGTGAGGCTCTGACCGGTCGCCCTGGCTGTCTTTAACAAGTTCTTGACGGTAACAACAGCACCGTTTTGCCCTATGTTCAATTTGTCAGCAACGCACTGTCCAAGATCCCGCAGCACACCTGCGGTAGCATTGTGAACACCAACCACTCGACATCCAAGGCTTTTCAGCTTATCCATATCGCTGCGCGTTCGGCCCAGATCCGAACTGATACCGTTGACAAAAAACGCGAGGGGCTTTTCGGACGGTCCGACAGCGTCCAACTCTGCGGGCACGGAGGCAGGATGTTGGGCTCGACCCTTGGCGTCGATGAAGTATCCGTCGTAAGCTCGTGTGTCGTGGGAAATTCTCATCTGGGACAAAGTGTAAACCCAAGGCATTACACGTTCGTTAAAAGGACAGCGAGCACCCGATCTTAAGGAAAAATTTAGATTAGCCTTGATTTATCTTAAGGCAGTTAGGCTATAGTTATAGGTGACCCCCTCTGCCCGAAAGGAGACCACTCTTGATCACTAGACCTTCCCCCTGGCTCACTTTCCTCGCTGTTTTCCTCCTCTTTACCTCGGTCGTTTCTACCGGTCCGCTTCAGAAACAAAAGGAACCGGTCTGTCAAACAGTGACCTACGTAAAGTCGGAGTTACTCAAGTCACAACTCGCACTCAATAAGGAACAAGACCATCAGATTCGTGCGGTTCTCGAACGGCGCGCCACGCACGAGAGACATCTCCGCCGACAGATGCGGACGACCTTGACGCCCCACCAGCAACAGAAGTTGCGGACGCTGTGGACCCATCGCTCAGGGAACACGATCTCTGAAAAGGAAAAGGACAAGATTCGCCTAGAGTTAGGCGTCACCGAGAGCCAAGAGGACCAGTTCCAAGCCTATCGGAACAAGATCGCGATCTATCGAAGAGAAACGTTGGAGTTTGTGGCGATGAGACTGAGGCCGGAGCAGGAGAGCACCTTCCGGCAGATGGCCCTTGAGTTCTAGTGACAAAGTCCCAAATCGTCTAACATAGAGTTGTTGTGCGTGGCACCACTGCCAACCACTGAGAAACTACAAACTAGCAGAACCGGAGACCAGTTGACTCAAGACGATGCGGTCGAAGGTCGGCACCTGAAGAGCGCGGTCGAAGGACAAACCGAGGCCCACAGAATCTCTGTTGACCACCGTTGCGGTCACTTGATGGAAAGCTTGAGCCCCAAATTGGACAATGAGTCGCAAACACGTTCCTACGGCGGAGTCCGCGATCGGCCCGGACACGCCTTCTAAACGTGCGCCGGAGAGACTGATGTTCTCTAAAGAGGCTAGGCAGTTGGTGTTCTCGCTCGACACCACAACTTGGGAGGAGGCACTGATTCTGAGGTTCCATCTGCGATCTTTCATAACCCAATAATAGACCTCCCGACTACGACGAAATACCAAATGTGACGGACTTATGTTAACGGGTTGTTAACTTCTTTGTTTAAGCTAAAGAGGCGTCGCGCGAGTCCAAAACTGCATCGATTTGGTGGTCTCAACCTGCTCTCCTAGGTCCGTCCAGGAATAGTCGGCGAGAAGTGAGGGCTGAAGGCGATAACCTCGCTTTTTCCAGAAGGTATCATGAGGTCTGTAATTTTTGGGACGCAGCGCGTGATCGGCAGGGCGCACTACCGAGCAGAAACAGCATTCGGCGAATCCAAATGTCGCCGCACTTCTCTCTCGTTCGTCAAAAAAGCGATGGCCCATACCTTGCCCACGGAACTCGGGAAGAAGGACTGACTCCCCAAAGTAATAGTATCTCCTTGGATCCAAGTGAGCGTCGCGAAATGGCTTCTGAAAAGCCTCCTCCGCGTCGGTCAGGGGGAGCGCCGTAGAGGCACCTACCACTTGCCCCTCGGAACGCGCCAAAACCAGAATGCTGTGGTTTGAGCGGGCGAAGTCGCGGAGGTACTCCATTTCATAAGCCCGGCTTCCCTGATAAAGGTAAGGATATTCCTTGAAGACAGCGATGCGCAGACCGGCCAACGCCCCAAAGAACGGCTCGATATCGGAACCTCGAAAAATCGTTGTGTGAATCAATGCCTCATCCTTCCGCGTCGAATCCGCGACGTGCTTGCAGCCCTCCGTTTGGGAGGGCGTCAAGAAACTTCCGGCTCGAAATCGCCTTCCCTCGAAGCTCCTTCGTTTTCAAGGAAGATTGGCGAGTGACCAGCGCCGGGAGCCTCCGCCTCTGTAACGTAAGGGGCCACGAAGAAGACAAGTGCCATGGCGATATATCCGTAGACCCAGGGCCAAGCGGGAGCCAGTTTAACGATCACGTCCGAGGTGGTGAACTGGAAAGAATGCATCAAGCCAAACCCTGACAACACGGCCCCTGCCAGCGACCAGGCTGCGGCTTTTAGAAAGCTCCGTTCAATGATAGCGACGGTGGCCGCGGCCCAGATGATGGAGGTAAATATAAAGCCCTGATCGAGCGCGAAACCGCCCGCCATATATTGCCCTTGCTCCAAAAACTTCACGAGCAGGGCTTCCGTGAAGGGAGGCCCTCCAGGGTTTCCCATCCCCGTGGCGTGGAGCGCGGCCTTGGCCACCAGAACACCCCAAGCCGCGATACCCGGGAGCATACCTACGACCACTGCCGGCGCGTGCTCTCGCGGCGTCGTTTGAAAGGCTTGAGCCGCGATGACCAATCCGATCCAGATGACGATGGCCATACCCGCCTCGATGGGAACGGCCCACGCCACCGCCGACAAGGTTCCAGTCAGGCAGATGAAGGCAATAAAAATCCCGTTCAATATCGAGTATCCGGAGCGGGAGCCTAAGGCCTTCCAGCCGGGATGCCCGATGTAGATGGTGGTCGGAAAACATGACCCACAAAGCGCCGCCACGATGGTACCAACTCCGTTGACGGCCAAGGACGGTGCGGTGGGAAAGCTATCTCCGGCGGCTTCAGCGGATTCGATATTCTGTAACGAGCCCACTACATTGAAAAGTCCCATAGGGAGAATCACGGAGATGTAACCCATTAGAGTACCGGCCGACAGACTGGTCACAATGTCGCCGACCCAAAGGTTGGGAAATGAAATGCCAGCCCAGACCGGCGTCTCCCCCACCGGCGCCAACCCGGTGCCCCACGCGACGGCCGTTCCCACCGCGACGGCAACCATTCCGCCCGGAACTCGACCCTTGAATCGAACGCCGCCGAAAAAGATCATCAGCACAATCGCCAAGGTGGTGAAACCCACCACTGGGTAGGCGAACGCACGGAAAAGAAATCCCAGCGAAATGAATCCGAGGGCGATACCGGCAAGTGTGGACAACAGAGCGGCCCGTGGGGTGGCCACTCGAAGCTTCTCTGCCACGAACGAGCCCAAGAATTCGATCACTCCGGATCCGAGACAGGCGACCAATCCCGCCTGCCAGGCCACAAGGGAGGGGTCTGCAGCGCCCGCCGCCGTAGCGGCGATCTTGGCCGGCAGCATGACCAAAAAGACGTGGGCGAAGAGCGACACGGTGTTGATTCCGTAGGGCAGGGCGCAGACGTCGTCGCGCCCGGTTCGTCGCGCGAGTTCCCGCGCCTGATAGGCGTAATAGAAGTTCCCAATCACAAGCGACAGAGCCACGCCCGGCAAGATCCGCCCGCTCACGATCTCCTGACTGAAACCCAACACATAGCGACACAAAGAGTCCACCAGTAGAAGTTGAACTAGGTTGTCGATCGCCAGGGCGAAAAACCCGTCGATGTCTCCCCGCACAAACCACTTTCTCATCACCGATACCCCCTCAGCCCAAAGAAACTCTTTTTGGCTACAACTTGCTACGCACTAGACGGCGGGTCACCCTGCCGTCTAGCTTGAGCCGGACGCCTCATCGTGGAAAACTAAGAAGCCAAAGGTTCTCATTGTGTACATTGGGAAGGGAGACTTCCACACGAAGTGTTTAGTCTCGTGGAGAAGAATTCGGAGACAAATGTTCCGCCCGACCCTAAAAGAAGGCCTACTCACGCCTTCTCAGTTAGCTATCTTAGTTCTGCTTGGACTCATCGGCCTCGGCACGTTGTTACTATTCTTGCCGATCAGTCACGCGCCGGGGAGCAGCATCTCTTTTCTCGACGCCCTTTTCACTTCGACTTCCGCCCTTTGCGTGACGGGTCTCTCAGTCGTCGATACCGGGAGTGCATACTCTCGATTTGGAACGACCGTGATCCTTGTGTTGTTCGAGATTGGCGGCATGGGAATGCTTCTCTGGTCGAGTACCATGATCGTCTTATTAGGCGGGCATTTAGGCTTGCGTCATCGACTGCTCATGAAAGAGCAACTCCCCGGCATTTCACTGGCGGGAGCAGGCCAGTTAGCCTTTAGGATCGTGGGATTCGTGCTTGTCATCGAGTTGATCGGGACCGTACTTCTATGGCTCTGCTGGCGAGAGCGACTTCCCGGGTTTCAGGGGTTATACTACGCCTTTTTCCATTCAGCTTCGGCGTTTTGCAACGCGGGATTTTCACTTTGGCCGGACAGCCTGGCCCAAGACGTGGGAAACCCTGGAGTCAACATCGTGATCTGGAGTCTGATTGTTCTAGGCGGGCTTGGGTTTGCCGTGGTGCGAGACGTGGCCTGGTCTGCCCGCGGACATAAGAACCGGATGTCGGTGCACACGAAACTCGTCTTGATCTGGTCAGCCATTCTCACTTTAGGAGGGGGCCTACTTTTCTTCCTGTTTGAGTCCGTCCATGGCGGAGTGCTACAGGGCCGACCAGTGCTCGAACAGATCATGATTCCCATTTTCCACGCCGGCAGTAGGACCGCTGGACTGAGTACCGTGGATGTCGGCTTGCTACGCCCTGAAACGTTGCAACTGATGATGGGCTTGATGTTCATCGGTGGCTCACCCGGGTCCACGGCGGGAGGGCTCAAGACCACCACTTTCGCCATTCTCGTGTTGGCCGTCTGGTCGCAGGTACGCGGACGCGAAGACGTCGAGGTCTTCGGCCGCCGACTGCTGCCGGCTCTCGTCTTTCGCGCTCTAGCGATGACAGTGATCGCCTTCCTCTGCCTCCTCACTTTAGCGTTTACGTTGAACTTTGTAGAGGACATACCGTTTACGAAAATCCTGTTTGAAGCGACCTCGGCTCTCGCCATTGTCGGCTTATCGACCGGCATCACTCCAGAACTATCGGTCTTCTCTAAACTCCTTCTCTGCCTAGCCATGTTGATGGGACGAATAGGCCCCTTAACGTTAGCTATGAGCCTGCTGCGGCCGCGGGGACGCGCGGCTATTCGATACCCCGCCGAAGACGTACTGATCGGATAATCAAGATGAAGAAAAAGAAACCTAAGAAGCATCAAGTGTTGGTGATAGGATTGGGCCGATTCGGTCGCAGCCTAGCCCGCGAGTTGGTGAAAAACGATTTTGAAGTCATGGCTCTTGATAGCAATGAAGATGCGACGAACGAGGTGGCCGACGAATTGACTCACGTAATGATCGCTGACTCCACGGAGAGAAAGGTCCTCAACGAGGTGGGTCCCGCCCAATTTGACACCGTGGTTTGTGCCATTGGCAGCGATGTTCAAGCAAGCATCATGACGATTCTTTTGCTCAAAGAGATGAACGTTAAGTACCTAGTGGCTAAAGCGAGTACTGGTCTTCACGGCAGAGCCCTCAGTAAGCTAGGGGTCGATCGGGTGGTATACCCCGAGCAGGAAATGGCCGAGCGTTTGGCCCACGACTTCTTGACTCCGCATCTGACCGAGGTGTTGCACCTGACAGTTTCTCAATCCATGTTCGAGATGCCCGCACCCGACAAGTTTCTTGGCAAAAGTCTGATCGAACTCAACCTCCGAGAGCGGTTTGGTCTCAACATTCTGGCCATTAAGCGCAATGGAGAAGCGGAGGTTTCACCTCCTCCCAGCGAAACCATAAATGAAGGTGATGTCCTCTTGGTATTGGGCAACAGAAAACGTGCCTCCGAATGCCTAGAAGAGTGAACAGCCAGGAAGCTAAGGGTCGAGGCGCTCGTCGGTATCCACCTTGGGCATTTTAAGCCGCGACCAGGCGAAGAGGTAGCAGAGGCCTCCATAGAAGGCCGGCACCAGGAATAGTAGGAAACGAAAAAGGAAAGTCGCTGCCGCCGCTTCATTTACGTCCATGCCGTCGAAGCGGTGAAGAAACGCGACCATCCCTACTTCCGTGAGACCGAAGCCTCCCGGGGTGGGTGCTATCCGTCCGATCACATCCGCCAAAGCATAGCCCATCAGTACGACTTCGGGCGAAGCGCTGATTCCAAGCGAGGCGAAGGACCCCCACAGGATGGTCAGTTCGATCAAAAGCACGCTTACGGTCTGTACCGCCAGGAGGATTGCCAAAGCCAATCTTGGCGGCTTTCCCGAGAGAGCGGCTCGGACCAACTTCTCACCACCGAATCGCGAGACAGACGAGGCCAGCAGATTCTTGAGATGGGTCCGGACCACGGGCGCGAAGGCGCCGATGAGCAACGCCAAGAGTAGCCCGATGGTGATGGTTGCGTACTGCGAAGTCTCGGGAAAGTGATAGGACGCATAAAGCCCAACCAAAAGAAGCAGCCCGAGGTCACAAATCTTTTCCAGCAGGGTTGGCAACACGGCTTTAACCCCCCGCTTGAGGGATGCCTCCATCAAGCCCACCCGAGCCACGTAGCCACCGGGAAGAAGCGTCGCCGTCTGGGCGGAGATGTAACTCACGCGTGTTATCCATCTTACGGCAGGGTCCGAAACCGGGGCCTGGGAGATTTCGAAGAAATTTGTGAAACGCTCGGACTTCAAAAGAAGAAAGGCCAGCGGGAGAAGCAGAAGAGGCGGGGCCATCCACCAGTTCAGCCGCGCCATAATCGTGGTCACTTCTCGGGCGTCAAGAAATTTAAACCCGGAGACCAGCATCCCTGTTACGAAAATCAGGGCCATCACGATGTGAACGGGGCGGGGCTTCGCCAATATAGTATGATGCTTCATCGATTTACAGCTTATAGTCTCGGGGTCACGTTCGAACGTCTCATGAGTATTCGATGGACCCACCCTAAAGTGTACCCCATCCGTAAGGTGAGCTAACCGTTAGACCGGAAGTTTGTCTCCGTCCCATTCCCTTCGCGGTCAGTGACTGAGACGCTGCTTCTGAGAGGGAGACTGCTGAGCGGTCCGGGTCCGGGCCTAGCCGGGGTAATAGTAGAGCGATGCTCCGGGCCCCAAGGACCCGTTACCACCACCAGACCTAGCAGCAGAGGGATGCCCGTGACACCCACGGCCTTCATTCAACGCTTCAGCGCCGGAGACCGCGAAGAAACACCGAAACCCGAACCAGAGCCTACACCGTCGGGACTTCTATCGTTTTGAGGCTCTCGGAAAAACGCAGTGGTGCGCCGGTCTTGCTTTGCAATTCCTCACGCGTCATGCCTTCGAGCATCTCTTCTACCAGAAAGCCTTCTTGATCGATGGTGATCACGGCCAGATCGGTTACCACTTTGTTCACTGTCTTGGGCGCCGTCAGGGGGAATTCGCAATCGGCCACTAGTTTGGGGTTGCCGTCCTTGTCGGTGTGGGTGGTCAAGACCATAGTGTTCTTAGCCCCCGCCGCGAGATCCATGGCGCCACCCATTCCGTTCACTTTTTTACCGGGAATCATCCAGTTGGCGAGGTCCCCTGACTGGCTCACCTGTAGCGCGCCTAAGATGGCCCAATCCAGATGGCCACCTCGGATCATCGCAAACGAGGTCGCCGAATCAAATGTCGAACCGCCAGGGTTCAAAGTAATGGTCTCTTTACCGGCGTTGATCAGATAGTATTCAACCTCATCTTTAGTAGGATACGGTCCAACGCCGAGCACTCCGTTCTCGCTGTGCAGTCGGATGCCGCGTTCGCTGGGCAGATAGTCCGCCACTAGTGTCGGGACCCCGATACCGAGGTTCACGTAACCCCGATCGGGCATACTTTGGGCAGCGCGCCAGGCCATCTGTCGCCGGCTGAGGGGCTTGGTGGCCGCACTGATAACGCCCACTTCTCCCCCACCAGGCTGAGCCAGCGTCACTTTCTCCAGCGGATTCTCAAACTTGGCCCCCTGGAAGATCCGCTGCACGAAGATCCCGGGAAGGTGGATATCGTCGGGTCCGAGCACCCCCGGCTCGACTAGCTCTTCCACTTCGACGATCGTCGTCTTGGCGGCCATCGCCATCAGCGGCGAAAAGTTTCGGGCCGATTTTCGAAAGACAAGGTTGCCTTCGCTGTCGCCCTTATAGGCGCGAATCATAGCGTAATCCGCTTCAATGGCTGTCTCTAGTAGGTAGGTTTTGCCCTTGAACTCCTGGGTTACTTTTCCGTCGGCGATGGGCGTGCCGGCACCGGTAGGAGTGAAGAAGGCGGCGATGCCAGAGCCCGCTGCGCGAATGCGTTCGGCCAGCGTCCCCTGGGGGGTCAACTCCACCTCCACCTGCTTACTGAGAATCTGCTCTTCAAGGTCGGGGTTACCGCCCACGAACGAACAGACGGCCTTCTTCACCTGGTGCTGCTTGAGCAACAAAGCCAATCCCCGTCCGGCGTTTCCGCAGTTGTTGCTGATCACGGTCAGACCTTTGGTGCCCTTACGAGACAGTTCAGCTATCATGTTTTCCGGAATTCCACACAGACCGAAGCCGCCGAACATGATGGCGACGTCGTCGCTCACATCGGCCAACGCCTCTTCCACGCTGTTGCAAACTTTACTCATTTCCATCACTCCTTAGCACTTAATATCTGTTTGGGAAATCCGGGACACGGGTCGATATCCACTTCCGCGAAGGGCTTCGACAACGAAGCTACGGGGTAGGCGCAGTACTCTGGAGCAAACAAGGCCGCTGGGCGATGATTTCCGGATTTTCCGGTTCCGCCAAACGGCAAGCGTCCCGACGCTCCGTTGGTGGCTCGATTCCAATTTACGATCCCGCTAGGCACTTCCACTAAGGCCCGACGAAAAGTCGCCTCTGATTCGGAGAAGACCGAGAAAGACAGCCCGTAGTCCGTATGCGTCGCCCGCTCGAAAGCCTCGTCGAGATCTTTGACTTCTTCGATGGTCAGAGCCGGTCCGAAAACCTCTTCGCGCAGATAGGGATGCTGGGGGTCGTAGCGATCCACCCGATGCAGGCAGGCGCCCACGCCACAGATCCCTCCGGTCTGTCGAAAACCGACGAGCTTGGTCAGTCCGGAATTGGCCGCTTCGGCAACTTCCAGATCCTTGGTGAAGGTGCGCAGAGCTCCCCTTGAGGCTAACGGTCCCATGAATGTATTCTGGGCCATGGGATCACCGCTAGTGATGGCCTCGGCGGCTAGAGCAAGCTTCTCTTGCAGTCTCTCAAAATGCTTGGGAGTGGCGATGATCCGGGCCGTCCCGGTACAGCGTTGACCGGTCGTCAAGTAAGCGCCAGTAACAAGTTCGGACAGAGTCTGCTCAAAATGGGCATCATCAGCCACAATGACGGAATTTTTCCCGCCCATCTCAAGAGCCAGAATTTTGTGAGGGTCCTCCAACGTGAGACGCTTGAAATGCTGCCCGACCGCCCACGAACCCGTGAATAGAATACCGCGCACGAGAGGATGGCCTACCAGATGGTCGCCCGCCTGGCGGGTCATGGGCAGCAGGTTGAAAACGCCGGAGGGAAACCCTGCTTCGTGCAAAGCTTCGGTATAGACCTGCGCCACGAGTGGGGTCACCGAACTCGGCTTAAAAACCACCGTGTTGCCCGTCATCAAGGCGGCGATGATATGGCCATTGGCGAGATGGATAGGAAAGTTATAGGGCCCGATGACAGCCATAACACCATGGGGCCTATAGGTGTAGAAACCGCCTGTTAAACCCGCTGGGACCACGTCGGCCACTCGGGTCGCAGCCTCGCCTAAAGTCAAGTCGATCTTGGCCGCACAGGCTCCGGCCTCGGACATGGCCTCGGGAAGTGTCTTCCCCATCTCCAAAGTGATGGCCCGCGCCAGATCCCCTTGACGTTCGAGAAGCTTTGCTTTGAAGCGCAATAGCACGTCAGTTCTAGCTTGGAGGTCAAGCGACCGCCATCCGGAAAACGCTCGATGAGCAGCCTCTACGGCCTCACTCACCTGGTCGGAATCCGCGGGATGAACCCTCAACACAGGCTCACCGCTGTACGGATTCTCCGTACTGAAACTGGCCGCGCTCTCCGTTACCGGGCGCCAAGCTCCATCGATGTAAACCCCGTGGTAGGTATCTTTCTTCAGGTCCTGATCCATTCTAAGCCTCCTGTAGCTTCAACTCGAGGGAGTCGATGAGTTGGTCCCACCCCTCCTCGAGCCGGTTGAGAGGACAGCAAAGAAGTTTTCCGTGGCCATCCAATGTCATCTGCCCCGGCAAGACTTCGTAGTCTCCGTAGAGCAGACCGCTTCCCCGATGGGTGTCGCCCTTGTCCTTGATCAGTTCATCGAGCTTGGTTAGCCTGGGGTCGTCTCGATAGGCCCGCAACATTCGGATCTGCTCTCTCATTCTTAGACAGGACAGTTCATCGCCATCCCAAGTGGAGATCAACATCAAAGGCTTGTCGAGGTAGAACTTGTCGTTAGTCAACACGTGACCGACCTGTCCGCCGCCAAACATGGTCAGCATATCAGGCAGCACCCCTGTGGCCTGACAATAAAAAAGCTCTCGGCTCCCTCGATAAGCCCACGAAGCCGACTCGTTCATCACCAAGGGCACATCTTTTTCGTCGCACAGTTTGCGCAAAGCACGCAGAAAACGCACCGAAACCCGACGACCGGTCAACTGCTGAATCGGCTCGATGGCAACACCCAAGACCGTTTCCGGCCGCTCGAGAAGGCCTAGAACCTGGGCCAGGCAGATAGACTCGATGCCAGTCAAAGTCCCATTGCTGTCCTGAAACGGATCGCCCACGCTGTATGGATAGGCCAGATGATGCCACGGGAAATAGGTGTCGAATTTGCGGTCAGATAAGCTTCGAGCACAAGCTGTCACTCCGCCCCAAAAGCTCCCTTCAAAGGAGATCATGGTCTGTGCGCCCTTGCGGAAGTAGATCAGGCATTTAACCATTTTGTCCACTGCCTCGTCGCGCCCCGATGCCAGGTACAGATGGTCCATTGGAGCGGTCGCCCGCAGCCATTCTACATAGCGAGTCATGTTGGGAGTCCACCAGTTGCAGAGGCTATTCTTGTTCACGGCGGCTAGGTCCCAATCCACGCCCGCGCTCGCGTCGAGCAGACCACCTGTCAGATTCTCCACCCCATGAGACCAATTCAGCGGTGTTGTAGCGGTTTCCAGGAGCGGCGTGCTGAGATAGATGCAGGGTGCCTTCTCTTCTCCATAGCATTCAGGGAAATAATCGTACTCCATAGCCCCGAAGGAGCGATTGATGGAACTCATTACCGAGGCGGCCCCCACTCGGTTGCGGCTACGAATCCCGTGATAGCCTAACTGGCGGGCCCTTCGGAGTTGGCGCCGCTTGAGTCGTAGACCGACGCCTTGCCCTCGGCAGTCAGCGCTAACCAGCAGGTCCGCCGAGTAGAGATGGGTATGCTGACCTCGAGCGGAATCTTGGTCTGGTCCCGTGACCTGCGAAAACTCTTCCAAAGGCGCTGTGATCTGAAAGCCAACCACCTTTTCGCCTTGGAGCGCCACCGAGGCGATGGCGTCGTCGGCGCTCACTGCTCTGTGCAAGTACTCCTCGTCGTCCATTCGGGCGGGTTCGTACACCTCACGCTCAAGATCCATAATCGAGTCTTTGAACTGGTCCCAATTCTCAGAGTTCAGAGGTCGTACGCGAACCGCTTGGCGGTCGGCCATATATCGCAAAAATTCTAGCCAGGTCAAAAGCTGAGCTTCGTGGTGCTGAGGAAAATTTTTGATGGGGTCTGGTTCCAAAATATTGGCGATGACCTGAAAACGCTCTGGACGCAGTTCTTTGTACCAGCGCAAAATGTTATTCCACTCAGCGTTGTCCAAGTCGTCGATACTGGCTGGAACTCGAAACGCAGGCGCCTCCTCTGCAGCCCAAGCCTTGTCGAAGGCCTCAGGCAACACCGATGGCCCGTGTTCACTCAAGTGCCTCAAGGACGCACGAATGGCGTCAAAGATGAGGTCCAAGTCCCTCTGTCTTGTGGCACGTTGAATTCTAAACCTCAAGGTCGTTTCACCGGCGATATAGACCATAAAGCCATGATGGAATCTTTGATTGACAAAATTGTTTGCGTGGGCACCATCCGGGAGATCGAAGGCGAACGCCACGCCGGCCGCGCGAGGCCAAGTGATCATTGGGAACTCCTGGGCAACCTTAAAAAGCTCCTCCCGCACGCGGTCGCCGAGGTCCGTCAAGACATCCTCGTAAACGCTCGCCGCATTGATGTAGCCACGAGCGAACGATGCCGCGTGAGCCGAAGTTTCATAGGGGTCTGGTACAGAACTGAGGACGGCTCCTACCTGACACTTCTTAGCGAGATTAATAAAGTCGGCAGGCAACGGCTTGCCCCTTGAATCCCGCAATTCGAAATCATTGGACCACAGTCGCTTACCGCCCAGTCCGAATCCGGTTTGGACTTCGTCAAAAATTAAAGCGACGCCTAAAGCGTGAGTCATGACTCGTAGGGCCTGAAAGAAGCGGTGACTGGCGAATCGATCGCCCCCTTCACACTGCATCGGTTCCACGGACACGGCGTTGACATTTCCCCCCACCAGATGTTGACGCACCTCGAGAAGACTGTCGACCTCAGCCGCCATCAAAGGGTCCGAGCCCCGGTCTACCTCCGGGGGAGTGAAATCTGGGAGATGGGCCTCCTCCCAGCGAGACAGCCAGTAAGCACTGGCCTGCTTTTCGATATGGGGCTCCTTGTCTTCCGGAAACTCCGCCCAAAGCGTTTGAAAGCCATCGAGTTCAAAGGGGAGCCGTTTCGCTGGATTCCAAGAAGAAAAGAGCGAAAGAAGGCTCCGCCCATGAAAGGAGCCCTTGAAGCAGACGCACATTTTGCCCTTTCCCGGGAACTTCAACGCCGCGAGGTGCAGCGCTTTTTCCCAAGATTCTGTCCCCGAATTGCACCAAGCCACGTGATTGAGGCCCTCAGGCGCCCAGCGCAACAGGAGCGCTTTCAGGGCGGCCTCGGCGGGAACGGGATCGGTACGGTAATCCAGGTTTTGCAGGCTTTCGGGATGTTTTATCACCCCTTGCAGCGAGGTACCGTTGAACCCCAACAGGTGAGAAGCGATCTGAGAAGAGGCGTCCAACAACAGAGCGGACGGAACGTCACTGTCACTATCGACTGAGGCCAAGTAATTCCCCTGACAGCGACGATAGTCCACCACCAAAGGCTTCTTTTCCCGCACAATGAATTCCCCGCGATAGGTTCGTTTCAGAAAGGCTTCAGACAGTTTGAGATGATCCTCGAAGTTACCATCAGGGGTCCGCGGTCGATCCCAGACACGGGTCTCGAAACGACCCAGCTTCTGAGGATTCTCTTGGGCCAGCAGGTCAAAAAGTTCGCGCACAGCCGAACGCCACAACGGTACATCACAGTTGGCAATTGCCAGCGGGAACTCGATGGCCCCTTTCAGTCGATGGACTTCGATGGGACCCGGCAACCGTCGCGCAACGTCCCGCAGACTCAGTCCACGTCCGTAGAAACGGTATCCGTCAATCGCCGCGTCTTCCAACCTCAAGGGCTTCGTAGCGTCCTCGTAAGACAGCCCGAAAAAGCCCCAACGGTTGGCAATCTCTTCGACGATCGGTGCTAGTAACTCTGTGGCGCTCATTGGGTACTCCTTAGTTTTGGCTCAACCATTGCTTGGTGAGCCAAAAGAACCTGAAGTGCCCGCACACCCAGGTCTCTGGTGAGCCGGTTCTAGCCAAAAGGTTGGCCTCCTCTGACATTTTTTCGGATCGCTCGGCCATACTTTACTCTGCTTCCGTGGGCGCTCGATAGACCGTCTCGCCAGCTAAAACTGTTCTAAGGACTTTGACACGACCTACTGTGCTGGCGGGAATCTCAAACAGATTCTTGTTCAAGACGACGAGATCCGCCCACTTCCCGACTTCCAAAGTACCGGTCCTGGCCTCCGAGAAGCTGGCATAGGCACCACCTGTAGTGTAAGCCCTCAGCGCTTCCTCGAGACTCAGGCGCTGATCCGGCAGCCAAGGCTCGCCCACCGGGTTCTCTGGGTCGAGCCTGGTGATGGCGACCTGTATTCCCTCCAAAGGGTTCATGCTGGATACGTTCCAATCGCTGCCTCCGGCCAGAGTAGCACGCGCACGCGAGAGACTGCCTAGCGGGTAGAGAGCGGCGCTGCGCCGAGGTCCCAGAACAGGCTCCGTCGCCTCGCTGATATAGGTGTCGCGAAAGGCCCAGAGCGGCTGGACGTTGGCGATCACATCTAACTCCGCAAATCGAGGAATATCCAGTGGATCGATCAGCTCCAAGTGAGCAATCTGGTGTCTGGAATCTCTCCACCCATTAGTTTCGCGCGCCGCCTGGTAGGCATCAAGGCTCTCCCTTACGGCCCGATCACCGATAGCGTGGATGTGGACCTGGAAGCCGGCACGATCAAATGCGGTTACTGCCTCCTTCAAAACTTGTGGATCCCACTGTAGAAGCCCACGGTCCTCAGGAAATCCGACATACGCGTCTAGCACCGCCGCGGTGCGAGACTCCAATACCCCGTCCGCGAAAATTTTGACCGCCGTCGGCGAGACCATGGGGCTCTGAAACTCGTCGCGCAAGGTCCTGAGACGCTCAACCTGTTCGGCGCCAGCTTTCGGGTCGGTCCAAAGCGCGGCAATGATCCGAGTATGCAGCCGCCCGGACGACTGCAGTGTCTGATAGGCTCGCAACACGCTCGGAGTCGCGTTGGCGTCGTGTAGAGTGGTGATACCAAATTTTGTAGCCAGAGCCAGGCCTCGCTCAGCCCCTTCCACAACGTCGTGTGGAGAGGTTTCCGGCAAAAGCCTCGCCACCATCGATACGGCTTCTTCCCGCAGCAATCCGTTGGGACGACCCTGGGCGTCTCGTTCGATGCGTCCCCCCTGGGGGTCGAGCGTCGCGCCATCGATCCCAGCCTGTTCCAGAGCGCGGCTGTTCACCCACGCTGTGTGGGCGTCCGCGGAGGTTAAGAAAACCGGGCGCCGCGACTCCACGACATCGAGGTCTCTTCGGTCGATATCCGCTGGCAGGTCGACCGGACTCCATCCGCCACCCACCAACCACGGAAAATCGGGAAATTTCTGGGCGTAGGCCCGCAAAGCTGTCGCCACGTCTGCCTTGGATTTCGCTTCGGCGAGTTGTAACTGCCCCGACTCCACTCCCCCCGCGACCGGGTGGACATGGCTGTCACAGAATCCCGGAACCACCATCTTGCCGGCGAGATCAATGACTTCGGTGTCGGGGCCCACAAGTCCGGGTGACAGAGTCTGTTCGCCCACATAGATGATCCGACCGTCGCGCACCGCCAAGGCAGAAGCCCAGGTACTCGATTCATCTCCAGTCCAGATGGCCCCGTTACAAAAAAGGGTATCTGCGGGCTGCGCCACGACCACCATACAGAGGCAGAACCAAACAGTGAAGAGTCTGAGGAGGGTGCAAGTAACGCTCAATCGGTACAAATCCCAGTAGCTTTCTCGCTCGGTCTGACGTTCAGCGTCGAGGAAACACTTTGATCTTCACCGGTCGAACACCCCATTGATAGCACTGTGCCAATGAGGGATACCAAACATCGATCTTATTTCCGACGATGGCTCCACCAGTATCGGCGGCCACGCCCCAACCGTATCCGGGGATGTAAAGCTTGCTGCCCATAGGAATGACGCGGGTATCGACGGCTACGATACCGGGGGCCGTGTAGCGTCCGCTCGCCGTTCGGCCGGTAAGGCAATAGGAGTAGGCCATCACAGAGATCTCCCGGCCTCCGGTAGGCACACCGCTTTCAACAGTGTCGGCTGCGGCTTTCTCCACCACGGGAGGATCTAGACGGACAGAACCCTCGGCGAACATTTTGCCCAAGTGCGCTCCGAGAAGCTCAGACGCATCCTTTGCGTCGTCTTGCTTCACCTGTTGCTCCACAGCTTGGATCAAGGTTGGCAGCAACCGGTTCGTTCCCATTGTCGTTTCCAGCGCGAGCAGTCGGGTTGACGAACCGACTTGATAATCATCAGGCACGATGATGGTGTCAGGCCCGGCGCTGACGACCGAAGCGGTGGCGAAAAGAGTGAATAATAAAAGGTAAAAAGCGTTCAATTTCATGGTAGTACCCCATTAAAACACCGAAAAGCCCGTGGCATTTCCGATGCTCGATTTTCACGGTCCGGTCGACGTTGTTTCACGCAGTCGAACGTCCTCGTAATTTATCCCGCTCAGGTTTTCGCGGAACAATACTACAGTCTGACCCAAGAGCCTGTACCTCAAACCTACGACCTACCAGCCCTAGTAGAGCGTACGTTCGAAGAATCGCCGGAAAGCCCGACCTCTCGGGGATTGAACGCATCAAAGAATAGTGAAAAAAGCTCCTTGAAAAGCAGGAAGGACATCCTTGTCGGATGTCCTTCTCTGAAGAAAGCGCTATCGTTTCGCAGACGCTTTTCTGGGTTTAATAGCCGGTGGCTGCCCGGATGTCGCTGGCTTGAAAACCTTGGGCGGACGCCTTACCGGTGATCTCGACCATCTGTCCGGGGACCAAAAGGTTGGGAGGCGCGGAGCTTCCCATTCCCAACAGCACTCGCTGCACCTGAGGGTTACTGAACGATTGGACCATAATGAAGCCCTGTTGGACGTTGGCTTGGAGAATTCTCCCGGTGAGCTTTCCGGCTCCAGCGCCATACGCACCACTGTTGAGACCCATCATGTCCGCGCCGGCTGAGTAGTCTCCGCCGCCGTCGCCGTCGTCCATTCCCATCAAAGCACCCGACTGACCCATTCCTAAGTTGGGGTTCATGGCCGGGTTCATCATCCCCATCGCACTGGGGTCCATTCCCATCATGCTCGGGTCCATTCCCATCATGCTGGGATCCATTCCGGGATTCATCCCCATCATCGCAGGGTTGGCACCGGGTGCCATCATAGGATTCATCTGTTGCATCTGCAGCGGGTCCATCATGGCTTCGCCCTGATTCTGATAAACAGTGGACCCACGTTGCCCGCCCATACTGGACTGGCCGTCTTGGCTGGTAGCGGGGTTGCTGCCGGTGGGGTGAGACTGCTGTGTTGGGGCATTGAGAGAACCGCCATGACCCACCGCGGCTAGAGTTTCTTGAGGGGCATACTGGCCAACCGGAGCACCGTCGGGAACTCCGCCGGTTCCGTTCGTACTGGCGTACTGTCCGACCGGCGTATGGTAAGGCGCCTTTGCACCTTTGGCTACGATCGCTTCAGAGTTACCCCAGTCCACAATTTTCCCGGCCTTGAGCGGAGTCTTGTTCAACGCGCCGAGAATCTGAATCGAGATCTTGGCGCCGGCCCGAAGTGTGCCGACGGTAGCTTTGCGCCCCATCCAGAGGCATTCGGTCTTGTCGGATATCAAAAACGTCCGAGTTGAGTTATCCTCAAGTTGCAGGACCAACAGGCCTTTACTCCCATCATAGGATTTCAGCCGACCGGCCATGGTGGGTTGTGCCTGAACGGCTGCGAAGGCCCCCAGCCACAACAAGGCGATCAATGTATAAAGTTTAGATTTCATGCAGACTCTCCGCTTTGACTATAACAGACATTCTGCCTCCTGAGGAAGAGTTTCACAGAATGGTAACACAAAAGGCTCTCCGCCCGAGGACGAAGAGCCTTTGATCACTCAAATGAATCGAGTTCTACTCAGCAGGTCCAGAGATCTGAGCCACCTTGGCCTGAAATTCTTCCTGAGTAAGAACGCCCATCTCCACGAGTTCCTGAAGCTTCGCAATCTTCGCGGCGTTAGGATCTCCGGGAGCCTCTGGCGCCCCACCTTGTTGGGGTTGGCCGCCATGACCTTGCGGATGACCGCCTTGATGAGGATGCCCGCCCTGCGGGGGATATCCACCTTGCTGCGGAGGGTAGCCGCCTTGTTGCGGGGGATAGCCACCTTGTTGCGGGGGATAGCCGCCTTGTTGCGGAGGATAGCCGCCTTGCGGAGGATAGCCGCCTTGAGGAGGATAGCCGCCTTGAGGAGGATAGCCACCTTGAGGAGGATAGCCACCTTGCTGCTGCATGTTTTGCTGCATCATTTGGGGAAACATCATCCCCATGCCGAGTCCAGCACCCGCCCCCATCATTCCACCCGCGGTACCTTCGTTCTGGGCCATCGCCATCATAGCGTTCGCACCTTGGAACTGTTGATAAGCAGCCGGGCCTTGCATCCCGAGTGCGCCCATTTTGGCGCGCAGGCGGAAGGCTTCTTGAATCTCTTCGGGCACCGAAATGTCGTTGATGAAGAAATCTTGAAGTTCGATTCCGTATTTACCGAAGTCCTCGCGCAGCTTGATCTTCATGGCGGCGGCCATGTCTTCGGTGTTAGACCGAATACTGGCATAGGACTCGAAGGTCGTTCCAATCAGGTCGTTGAGCTTGGTACGAACGCTTCCCATCAAGAAGTTTCTCACTTCTTGGGCTGAGAACATTTTTCGTCCGCCAACGATTTCGTTGATGAAAACCTTAGGATCCGTGATCCGAACCTTGAACTCACCAAAGGCCCGCAATTGAACCCAACCGAGGTCGGGGTCCTTGAGGTCGATAGGGTTAGGAGTGCCCCACTTCATGTCGTCGATCACCATCTGATTGACAAAGAAGACTTCCGCGCTGAAAATGTTGTGCCCACCCGCGGCGTGTTTGATGACGTCGGTGAGAATCGGCATGTTAGCCGTTTCCAGAGTATGAGTTCCTGATCCGAAAACATCCAAAACTTGGCCGCTACGGAAGAACACCGCGGCTTGGTTCGGACGAACGATCAATTGCGCTCCGAATTTGATGTCAGCCGGCCCACTTTCGGGAAAGCGCTTGACCACGACCTTAGGGTCGAAATCTCTCCACTCGATGACTTCGATCACGCCGGAAGTGGCACTCGTCACACCATCTTTAACAGAAGTTACGCCATCGGAGACGGCACGTTTTAAACGTCCAAACATAGGCTTATTCCAGTCCTTTCAAAAGCTTCTCGCGGCCATCGAGATTTAGGTCGAGTTGTACTAAAATGTCCTTGACGCCAGCGATCGCGGGCTTGACGTTGTCGTTCGTCTCCGCTGCGGTATCGAGAGTGCTGATCTTTTCATCGAGAGCCTCAACCTCTTGGAGCAAAGCCAAATCGTACTCATAGATACGATCGAGCAACTCGGTGTTGACGTCGACGAGTCCAAAGAAGTTTCCGCCGGCCGAACCCGCACTGCGAATCCGATTGCTGACCTTGTCGATATTGTTAGCGAGGCTGTCCACAGCCGTCATGTATTTCATCCCGCCGTTTTCCAGCAGAGAGGAACCGATGTCTTGAATGGCCCGTTTCTTAGAAGAGAGCAACTTTGTGAGATAGTCTCGGTGAACGGAATCGGCATGTCGTCGCTTTTCACGATCCATATACCCTTCGAAACCGGGTATCTTCTTCATTAGCGTTTGTAGCTTCGCCCCCATACCTTCTCGGTTATCGACGCGAAGATCTTTGACTTCTTCCATGCTCCCTCTCTTTCTCGGGACGAACCCGACGTTTACACTATAGAGAATTTTTTCTCATAGGGCAATGATTATTGCACAACTTCTTCAATCTCTTCGCCGCCCGACGGAAAACTCTTGGCCAAAAATTTCAAGGCAGCATGAGCGATCGTGTAGGCTAGGCCGCCGAACACCACACCGAGTCCGACTCCCAGAAGGACTCGAATCATGGTCACCATCAGCGGCGTGTGAACGTGCGCGAAGGTATCGACGATTCCGGCTTGTCCAATAGCTGCCACAAGGACCAAGAGTAGACTCGGAAGAAACCCCGCGGAATGGGCCAGTAAAGGCGTACAGATCAAGGCCGGATGCGCGATCAAGAACTCCTTGAAGCGAGGACGCACGCCGAGGGTTTGGTCCAGCAACAAGCGCAACTGACGTTCGCTTTCACTAGCCGCGCCGCCGGCGTCGTTGCCGGTTCGAAGCAGCAGAAGCCCGAAGGCTGCTAACACTGCCCCAGCTAAGACAGCCTGGTAGACTTTCACTGAGGCGAGCAATCCCCCCATCCACTGGTCAATCGAATACCGCTTCCAGAGAAATCCGAGGACGATCAGCAAGGGTGTAACGAGGGTGAGAAGCTTCACGCCACGGAAGCGGTCGAGGCCCAGCAAAAAGGTTGTGTCGGAAAGCAGGGCTGCCACCCAAAGCCCCGTGCAAAGCGATGCCAAACTGGTCACGGCCAGGAGTTTCAGACCCTCAGCCCAGGAGCTGTGGCTACTGGTTGAATGGGGAGCGGAAGCGACCTTGGGATAAACGATCCTCAAAAACGTCCAGAGCGGACCCGCCATTCCTACCGCCAAAGCCAAAAGAGAGCGAAAAAGTATGCCTCGGTCAACCAGGGTGGCTCCGAGAAGCCCGAAAACAGGCAGGACGAGCAGAAGCGCCCCTAAGCCCGTCCTCACGGGCAGGCCCAGGCTCAGGAGCAATAGCCAAGCCAACGCCCCCGCTCCCAAGGCCATGATGGCTCCAGCCACGGGATGAGGTGGGGCCGAGGGGATTTCGAAAGTCGCCGCCTCGCCTGTCGGGTTGACTTCATTTTTCAAAGAAAACAAGAACTCTTCATCGAGTTCGGGACGCCCGGGAACCGCATAAGGACGCACGTAGAGAACACGAAGATTGCGCTCGCGCGAGCCCAGAGAATACATTCCCAACACTCGATCGGAGCTGAGTTTTGCTTGATGAGCCGGCGACACCGCCATAACTCGTGCGGTTTGCTGAGGCAACTCCCGGACCAAGGTCTCGATCCCGAGCTGCTGGGCCCGCTCCGGAAGCTCAATATAGCCAACTTTCCACTGCAGACGCTTGAGTTCGTCAGTAGTGACTTCTAAGGCGTCGGGATAACCCAGCGCTTCATTGAGAGCCCCCCCGAAGATGACACCTTGCACACTTGGAATTTCGCTCCACAGTGCGAACAGCTTTGCGATCTGTTCCGGCGTGAGTCCGGCGCTGTTCTCGGGACGCAGCCAAACCTGAAACCCTAATCCCTGCCATCGTGCGATGGTTGCCATATCGAAACCGAGACTGCGCAAACGCAGATGACGCACGGACATAGGTACCCAAAGGACCTTGGCGCCCAAAAGTTCTGAGACCTCTGCCCCCACCGTGATGGAAAGGCTTCTGTGAATCTGGCGAGCCAAATCCGGATCCGCGAACATAAGGTAGCATCCGGGTCGCCCCGTGCGACCCTTGCTTACATGGAAAAGCGAGGTGGCGACGAAGTCCGGGCTCCCTACGGAGACAAGCCCACCGCCCTTGAGAGCCAAGTCAAATTCTTGGACATTGAGTGCCGTCACCAAGCCGCGCTCAATGAGGTCGTCGAGATGAAGTTCCGAATAGGCTAAGGAACTGACGTCGGCCTGGAGAAGTTTTTTCGCTAGTCCGTTATCTACGTCCTCGAGACTGGTCTGCCAGTCCATCATAGCTTCGAAATCTAATAGGATTTCGGTTGTATTGTTAGCAGTCTCGGCTGTCCAACGGGCATGCAAACTCAATAGACCCGTCAAGAATCCGATCAGTACCAGCGCTATAAGGAGACGTTCTGAAGAACTCTTTGACAAGATCAATCCTGGGTTGGGGTGTCTGACGATTTCGGCTTGGGTTTTGCTTTGCGTTTTCGCTTACGAGGCTTGGAGAGTTCCTCTGAAGCAGAATCTTGGTCGCTACTTATAGGAACGGCATCCTTAGCCTTAGGTTTAGCCTGGCGCGGCTTTCGCTTCTTGGTCTCGGGTTGCTCCTGGGCCGAAGGGGAAACGCTGTCCTCTTTGGAGGCCGCCTGCGGATGTTTGTCCTCGGCATCGTCCGTCACGACCTTTTCAGCCACCGCGTCCATTTCCAAGGTGGGTTCCGAAGCTAGCGGTGATTCCGATTCATCCTGGGGGTCCGAAGCGGGCCGACCCACGTTCTCGACCTTAGCC
>JBBKWP010000421.1:0-3106 GCA_037968995.1 Candidatus Xenobia bacterium | reverse complement strand
GACGTATTGCGAAGCTGCTCGTGCCTTTGGCGCACGAGCAGCTTCGCAGGGATCCTACTGATTATTTTGTATGGGAGTTTCAGCTCCCGTCAACCAGCCACCAAACATCTCATTGAGTGGCTGTTAACTTTCCAATTGGCTTCGCGTTTCTCGGGTCTCATTGGCTCTGATGGGCTTCGCCCTTGATGGTGAT
This sequence comes from Candidatus Xenobia bacterium, assembly GCA_037968995.1. Taxonomy (GTDB): domain Bacteria; phylum Vulcanimicrobiota; class Xenobia; order Xenobiales; family JADMJV01; genus JAEXNA01. The sequence goes on along the minus strand of JBBKWP010000421.1, from coordinate 2,913 downwards.
GAAGACATCGTGACCGACGACCTTATCGCTCCCTCCCTTCCAGCCATCGCTGACTGTACTTATGATTATTCTGAGCATAGAAACATCTCCTTGGGTACAGTGTGTAGTAAATCGTGGGGATCCTCAAAGCATGTGACTGCCGTTTTTGCGCATCGGGGCCAAGCTTTTTGGACCCCCACGAAACTTAATTGTAGGCTGTGGATAGGTCGCGAGTTCGAAAGACGCTTTCCAGGTCGTCCGCGGCTTCTGATTCTCCGAGCGACCGATAAAGGTGAGGGAGCTTCGACTGCATCAAAACTCCGGCCCTATAGAGAAGCTCCCACCCATCGTTGATATCGATCCAGTCTCGGGTGACTTGGGCTTCGGCGAGCTTTGCTAGCCCGCACTGGGAGTCTTGAATTGCTGAAACTAACGCTTCCTGCAAATCCGGTTGCAGAGTTCTCAGTGCGCCGGCTTGGCGTAATTTCTGCCATTTGGCTACCATATTCTTGAGAGGCACCAGGGATTCGTCCAGTTGTCGGAGGGTCGCTTCCCCGTCTTGGAGCCGTAGATACGCCCTGAAGGCGACGACATATTCCGGGCCAAGAATCGCTTGGTTGCCGAGGAAGCTACAGCCGGAAAACCTGCCATCAGGAAGCAAGAGGTCGACGTCGCAATCCGGGCAGGTGTCACGGTCCTGGTCAGGGCTATCGCTCTCGTACCCACAACGACCACAACGAGGACTGTCTAAACCTTTCCAGATACGCCAGTTCTGCAGATTCTCGGCTAGGATTTCCTCAGCCCCCTCGACTCTTTCGAGGGCTTCCCTTGAGGCCGCTAGGCCTTTAGGACAGCCGGCCTTCAACTCCATGAGAAGACTCACCGAATGATGCGTCTGACGGAAGGCGTCCAGTGACTCCGCGTAGAGACGGTTCATCGGGCTTTGCTCCGGAGTGCTCTCTAGCAAACGAAGAGTGTCCCCAATGGCGTGTTCCACCTGAGGAAGAAAGCCTTCGGCGGCTCGAACCAGACGCTCACGATCCTCCGCCAGAATACCCTCTGGTTTGTTGACCATTTGCTGGAGAACTCGAGAGATCCCGCGAAGGGTACTGGGCTCGGCCGAGGGGTCGGAAAGTGCCCAGGAGCGAATAAAAGAATCGGTGTGAAATTTTGACATGGAACTTCTCCTTAGCACCGGCCCCAGGCGGGCAACGCCTGGAACCGGTCGGGTTAGGGGGTTAGCCGAGCAGGTTTGAGCCGTGCTCGCTGAGCTGGTTGGCTCCGCCGTGGCACCCGCCACTGCAGCCTCCGCCGCCGTGACAGCAGCCTCCGCCCTGACATCCGCTGCAGCCCCCTGTGAGGCTCTCGAGAAGTTGTTGAAGAGCCTGATTGTCTGTCCCGATGCCTTGGGTCCCTGAGACCCCGCCGATCGCCGACAGATTTCCAATGTTACCAATGTGTCCGATTGCCATCTACTTGTTCTCCTTTGATGTGATGGCAGTCATCCCGTGCGCAAAGTTAACAACGTGGTTGAGAACTGGAAGTTCCCGATGCGATGTAACAAGATTGTTGCGAGAAGATTGCCAAGTTAAGGTTGTGTCCAGTCAGAGTGATATGTCACGAGAGTGCTGGTGGGGAACTTTCCCAACTGGTTTCCAGCATGTACTCCCTAACCAATACGCGCGCGCGGTGTAGGCGGCTTTTTACGGCCCCGGCGGGCTCTTGAAGTCTTTCGGAGATCTCGCCGATAGTGAGTTCCTCGAAGTCGCGCAAGAGCACGATCTCCAGATAGTGTGCGGGAAGCGATTCGAGGGCCGCGGTCAGGTCGAGGCGGAGGGTTTCGTCGGTCTGGTTTGGTCTGAAGTGCGCTTCGACAAGCGGGTCCCAGCGGGAGACAACTTTTTCTAGACGGCGACATTCCCGTCGAATGACCGTTGAGAGCCAAGATGTGAAGGCCGCCGCCGCCTTGATTCCCTGCACTTTTTTGGCCACGACCATCAAGGCTTCTTGGATAGCATCGTCAATGTCGTTAGCGACGCAATGCCTATAGGCGTAGCGTCTAGCGTCAGCTTGGCAGGTCGTGAGCAGACGCTCGAGAGCTTCAGGCTTCCCACTCTGTGCCGCGCGCCCGAGATCTGTTCGTTCAGACCAATCCATGATATTGTCTCCAGTCCATTCCCTAAGCCAAGGCGTCCCGTCCCGCGAAATAGCAGATGGGACCGAGAACATAAGTTCGTTTCCTTTTCTTTATAGAGCCGAGAGAAGTGTCTCTCATAAGTAAGGAGGGCCCAGATCCAAGAAACGGTTCGCGAGTTTTGAAAAAAAGTGAGATCTGTTTAGTGACTCGGCTATTAGAGTCTCAGGATAACCGCTGGAGGGGTTGGTCTACAGGGGACACGCCTATGAAGACCTTGACGTTCTTTCTGGTCTAGCCAATCTGAGCGACACGACGACCACCTCACGCCGACCTTCTCCTAGCGTCATCGACCCTCGATCCGGGAAATCTCTCAAGGCTTGTATCTTCTAAGCCGACGTGGCACCCGGCAAGGCCACCACGTGATCATCGAGAGCCACGGCCGGCAGCCGGGCTTTGGTCATCAACTCCACCGACTTCTCTTTTTGTGTCGCGGCCATTCGCTCCGTTGCCTCAGCCAGAACGAGCAGCTTAGATCACCGAGCCCCGGCTCCTCCCGCCCCAGGTCTCTGACCCGTTGGCCGTGGCCACGATGGCAAATGAGATTCTGAAGCCTGAAAGCGAAGCGCCGACTATCCGGATCCAGAGAAAAAAGCCCGTAAAAATTACGGGCTTTCTTTGTTGATGAGCTACGTCGTCTAGGCACCCCAGACTGATGAGGGACTGAGAATGCTGGCTGCTTATTTCACAGCGGGTTCCTCGGTCGACTTATCCTGACCTCGAACGGAGCCGGTCATGAC
>JBBKWP010000420.1:0-21200 GCA_037968995.1 Candidatus Xenobia bacterium | reverse complement strand
ATTGGAGACCGTCACAAAACAAACATTGTTGACCGCCGAGTCCCATCCAGACGGTAACTTTGTGTTTCTTCCATCGAAGAATTAGGCGGAAAGGCGTTTGACCGCTAAAGTTCTGCTTTGACGCCGACCGCGCTGGCGATGAGGGTCTTGAGCGCCTTACCGCCGAGGTTGAAGATATCTCAGCCATCGCCTCCGCTGCGCTATCAACAAAGGCAACCAAATAACGCCTTCAGACCGCCCTACCCCCATTTTGCGTAGTTGCCACGACTCTCAGGTGCTTCCCAGGCTTGACGAGTTGACCCGAGTGCTGCCGCGCCAGCAGGTCGATGAGGGTCGCCGCTAAGCGTTCGCTATTATGGCGCACCAAGTTGTCCGACGTAACAAGGTTCGCACCGACCACTTGCACACCCATTTTCTTGAGACGGTCGATCTGCGGGTCCACGGGATGAGCACCACCGGCCTCGTAGCGACGAAGGAGTTCTTCTTCCGGGGTCGCGATGTTGACAACGATAATGTCGACTAGACCGCTCCCGACGTGGCGCTCGAGCGCCACCAGGTGATCGGCCGCTCCGAAACCGTCGGTTTCTCCCGGCTGCGTCATCACATTACAAACGTAGATTTTGGGAACCCGCAGCGCTCGGAGTGCCTCTTCCATCCCGTCCACCAACAGATTAGGAATCACACTAGTGAATAGGCTACCGGGACCGAGAATCACCGCATCAGCGGATGCCAAACTGGCTAGGACCTCTGGGGCCGGCGCTGCCGCGGGTGGGTCCAAGTAAACCTCCTCCACACGACCGCCGCACTCGGGAATAGCGGACTCGCCCCGAACCACAGCCCCGCCGTGGATCCTGGCACAAAGAGTCACCTTGTCCAAGGTGGCGGGTAAAACTTTTCCTCGCGAAGCGAGAATCTGGGAAGAGACTCGAATAGCTTCTTCAAAGTCACCCACGACTTCTGTCAGAGCCGCCAAGAAAAGATTTCCGAAGGAATGTCCCCCTAAATCGTTCCCACCCTGAAAGCGATAGTTGAACAGTTCGCTCAGCAAAGATTCGTCATCAGCCAAAGCAACCAGACAGTTGCGAATGTCCCCAGGTGGGAGCACGCCGAGGTCCTTAGAAAGTCGACCGGAGGAACCGCCATCGTCACAAACGGTCACCACCGCCACGAGGTTGCTGGTCAGCGGCTTTAAACCTCGAAGAAGCGAAGCCAACCCCGTGCCACCACCCAGAGCAACGATCTTAAGTCCGGACCCGAGTTGAGAACGCTCGTAGAGGACATCTACCAGTTTTCGGGTGGGATGCGGCAGCACCGCCTCGTAGAGAGTCTTGAAACCTTGCATGAGGCCGAAAACAATCGTCGCCAAGCCGACTAAGGCCGCTCCGATGCCTACCGTGGTCCGCACGGAAAATCGCTCTCGCAACAGGTCCCAGAAGTGGGCCGGAAGATTTGCCAACAGCAAAATTCCCCCGGTGAACACGACAAAACCAAACACCGAAAGCACGAACCAGCGCTTGATTCGCATCCCCGGTGTTAGCCACTTTCGGAAAGCCTGGGCGTTTTTGCGAGGTTGGAAGAAAGTTTTTCGCGACGGACTCAACGGGTTCCTAAGGCCATACGATCAGATAAAGCGGAATCGTCGAGACGCTGACAACGATAGCCTTCCAGATCCGGCTTGAGTTTGACGTCTCGATGGTGAATAGACACTACAAAACCTGCGTCAAGACATTTTCGAGCGAGGCGTTCGGCCGTGGCCACCGAGCGATGCTGCCCCCCGGTACATCCGATGGCCACATTCACTTGACGCCGCCCCTGCTCAGCATAGAGCGGCAGAACCGCCATCAGACTTGACATAAGGTTTTCCACCAAGTCGGTACTGCTGGGTTCGCTGAAGACCACTTCCCGCACGTCTTTCTCGATCCCGGAACAGTGTCGAAGCTCCGGTTGATAATAGGGATTAGGGAGAAACCTTACGTCCCAAAGCCACTCAGCGTCGACTGGGACGCCGTGCTTAAAACCAAACGATTGGATATGCAACAGTGTAGGAAACTCTCGACCCGACAGGGAGGCCAGAATGGCTTCCAACCGGGTCATTAACGTGTGCGGTGAGAGGGTCGTCGTGTCTACCACGAAATCTGCCTTCTCACGAACAGACTCCAGAGCCTCACGTTCATCTCGCAGAGAGCGAAGCAGCCCGCGCCCAGAGTCGAGCAAGGGATGTCGTCGGCGCGACTCGGAGTATCTCTTGACCAGAGTCGCCTCGTCACATTCTAGATAGAGAAGTCGGGTCTTTATCGGAATGTCCGGAAGTTCCGCCAAGGCGTCTCGGACCTCTTGAAGCTGCTCGATGCCTCGAAGCCCGAGGGCCCTAGGGGAGGTCTCCTGTTCGCCAGCGCCCTCACTGAGCTCCATGTAGGAACGCATCAGGGAAGCCGGGAGATTGTCGACACACCAAAAACCTAAATCCTCTAGACACTTAAGGGCCAGACTTTTTCCGGCTCCTGAGAGTCCGGTCACAATCCAAAGTTCGCGACTCACGCTTTACAATCCGTTCCCAGTCAACACCGCTATAGGCGGATCAACTATTGAATTTGCGATTACTCTAACACACCCGAGGAATCCTTTCCTCTCCAACTCGATGCAGAATGAGATGAATATTTCGTCTCTCAAGGGAGAGAGGCATTATTCTGCCGAGATTTATTGTCCATTTCGACTAGGTTTTGTGAATCGGGGTCGAAGGTAGGGATATGAAGAACGGACTTTCGAGCTGGCAGCGAGAAAAATTTCTACAGCTTTTCGACATTCTCGACAATGACGGCGATAGCAGCCTGGACGAAAATGACCTGGAATTTCTCTTCGAGCGCTTGCGTATCTCAACGGGATGGCCGGAAGCCAGCCGGGTCGCCTCCCACGTCGGAGCTCGTTGGAAACGCTTAGTGAACATCCTGTTCACTGCTAAAACACACCTGACTCAAGACTCTTGGTTAGAACACTGTGAGCGCTTCTTAGCAAAGGACCGTGAGTCGCGTGTCCAACAATCCAACTATCGCGGCCCGATCGAAGAGATGGCGCAACTGCTCTTTCTCGTACTCGACCGAGATCGCAACTCTCTCATCGACCCCACAGAGTTCTTCCTTTTCTTTGACGCCATCGGACGTGGTTCATCCGCAGCCGAAGAAAGCTTTGGATACCTCGACCGGAATCAGGACGGCTATCTTCAGCGAAACGAAGTCGAAGACATGGCCCTGGAGTTCTTCCACAGCACAGAACCTGGAAGTTCCGGTGATTGGCTCTTCGGTCCACCCCATGCCAACGCCGACGCGTCACACGCCACTAGGCCGAGCTAGAGTTGCTCTAGACGACAGGGCGATAGTTAGCGAACCATTGCTGAAAGACCAGTAGGGTCCACAGCGGTTTACGATGGTCGGCCACGCCGGAGAGATGCTCGGCGACCAGCCTTCGCACGGGTTCCACCCGGAAGAGACCCTGATTCTTCAGATGCGATTCGGATAGATGCTCGTCCATGAGAGACTTGAGAGGCCCGCACAACCAGTCTGCCAACGGCACTCCGAACCCTTTCTTCTGGCGACGGACCACGTCTCGGGGTAGCCGAGAGCCCTCGACCCTCTTGAGAACTCTCTTTGCGTCCAGGCCCCAAAGCTTATGACGAGTCGGTAGACCAGCCATGGCCTCCACCAAACGATGGTCAAGATACGGAGCACGACCTTCTAAAGAAACCATCATGGTTGCCCGATCGAGTTTGACCAAAAGATCATCGACGAGGTATGTCTGCACGTCCAGCATCTGAGCTCTCTCAACCACGCCCTTCGAGAAACTCAAACTGTTCAGGTCCAGGGCCTGGGGACTGGGGTTGAGAAGTACGTCGGCGGAACCCTCCCATCCCATAGAGCCCATCCAGGTCAGATGACGTATGATGTCAGGTCGGCCCAGCCCGGAGACAAACTTCTTCAGTTTGAAATCCCAACTCAGGTAATCGCGAGAAGTCTTTATCCGGCGGACCCATACCTCGAGCGCTCTCCACAGTCCAGGGGGAAAGATATTGAGTCCCTGGGCGATCTGATGCGCGAAGTAAGTGGGATATCCGCCTAAGATTTCATCCGCCCCCTCGCCGCTCAAGGCGACTGTCACATTTTCTTTGGCGAACTTCGAAAGTAAGTAAGTAGGAATCAAGGCGGGATCGGCCAGGGGTTCGTCCAGGTTCGAGTAGAGAGACTGCAAGACATCTAGACTGGCCTGAGCGTCCAGATTTCGATGGTGGTGCACTGTCCCCAGTTTGCGAGCAACCGCCTCGGAAAAGCGAGATTCATCATAACTCGCCTCGGAGAATCCTATGGAAAATGTATGGACGGGCTTATCGTGCAACTGGCACATCAGGGAGGTCAAAGTTGACGAGTCGAGACCCCCGGAGAGGAACACTCCTAAGGGAACATCGGCCACCAGTCGAAGTTTGACAGCATCACTGAGTATCTCGCGCAGTCGCTCCACCCACTCCTCTATCGGTCCCCCACGGTCGACAAAAGAGGGAAGTCTCCAGTAGCGGGTTTGGACCGACCCCTGCGCATTCACCTTGGCCCAATGACCGGGAGCAAGTTTGCGAATTTGTTGGTAGATCGAGTGCGGACCGGGAACGTATTCCAGCGTCAAGTAGCTTCTCAACGCGTGATGGTCGAGACGTCGATCAAAGGCGGGTACTTCTAGAAGTGGCTTCACCTCCGAAGCGAAATAGACGGTGCCGGAGATCTCGGCGAAATAAAGCGGTTTGAGCCCGAGGCGGTCTCGATAGAGATAGAGGTCCTTTTGATCCCATAACGCGATCGCGAACATACCGTTGAGCCGATCGACGAAACTGGGGCCATACTCCTCGTACAGATGGACGATCACTTCGCCGTCGGTGCGACTTCGAAATTTGTGGCCTCGTTTCTCGAGATCCGTCCGCAGTTCGGCGAAATTATAGATTTCCCCATTAAAGACCGCTGTCACGGTCCCGTCCTCGCTTCGGTAAGGTTGCTGTCCACCAGTAACGTCGTTGATCGAGAGTCGGGCAATCCCTAAGCCCACTGGACCATCCAAGAAATGTCCCCGCTCGTCGGGGCCCCGATGGTCGAGACGCGCGACCATCTTACGTAGCAGGACCTCAGATTGAGGCGGGTCTCCGGAACGATGAAACCATCCGCAGATCCCACACATCAGGAAGTTTTGGAGCGACCAAAACGATTTCGCACAAGATAGATCTTCTTGTTTTGCGACTCGTGATAAGTGCGAATCACAAGTTCGGCCAGCAGTCCCAACATAAGAGCCTGCATACCGAGCGTGATAAAGAGCGCGGAGAGACTGGGAAGCGGGGTCAGAATCATCGAGACACCGTGGACAAATTTAAGATACAGAACGAATCCGAACGTCATGATTCCAGCCAAGAAAAGTAACAGCCCGACGCCTCCGAACAGATAGATCGGCTTGGTGGAATAGCTACCCAAGAACTTCACTGTCAGGAGGTCGAGGACAACCTTGAAGGTTCTCCCAAAGCCGTACTTCGAGACTCCAAACTTTCTCGCGTGGTGCTCTACCGGAACCTCAATGATCCGAGCGCCTTGTTGGGCGACCAAGGCCGGCAGAAAGCGATGCATCTCGCCGTAAAGGTTCAGGCCTTTCAAGACCTCGGCTCGGTAAACTTTCAAAGTGCATCCGTAGTCCTTGAGAGGGACTCCCGTGGTCCAAGAGATCAATCTATTGGCGATATTTGAGGGGAGAGTCCGTGAAAAATAGGCATCCTGACGACGATTTCTCCAACCGCTGACAATGTCGTAGCCGGCGACAGCCCTTTCTAGAAGACGAGGAATGTCCGCGGGATCGTTCTGTAGGTCGGCGTCCAGGGTCACAACATATTCCCCTTGAGCTTCATCGAAGCCCGCTGCCATGGCCGCCGTCTGTCCGAAATTCCGACGCAGTTCGAGCACTAAAACGCGAGAGTCCCTCACGACCAATTCACGCAACTTGGTGACACTGGCATCTCGACTTCCGTCATCGACGAAGATCACTTCCCAGCTAAAATCCGTGGAATCCATCGTACTCACGACGCCCTCGTAGAGAAGGGCGACATTCTCTTCTTCATTGTAAACCGGGATGACAAGCGAAACACGAGGGAGCATCCCAAGATTTTCCAGGCTCAAAATTCTATTCCTCCGGCCTTTGAGCGATAGCCACCAGGGACAATCCGATGGGCAAGAGCGAACGACGAACCAAAGGCTGTTCGCAGGCACAGAGTTTGGTCAGGAGCCCGTTGATCAGCCGATGCGGCACCTCCATCTCTTGGTGACGATCCGGCGGACCAAAGTTTGAGAGGAAGCGCGCCAACAAGACCAAGGGAAGAACGAAAGCGTTGACGTAGGCGAGGTGCCAAGTTTTCCACCCCGAGGTCGAAAGCTTCTCCTCAAGTTCTGAGAAACGATAGCGACGCTTGTGATGTACGATACGATCGTGGCGATTGTACAGCCAAGGAAGCGCGGGCGTGTATATCAACAGCCATCCACCCGGCTTGAGAACCCGCGAGAACTCGAGCAATGCGCCGCGATCATCATCGATGTGTTCGAGCACATCAAAGGCGGTGACAAGATCGAAGGCCTGTTCGGGAAACGGCAACCTACCGGCCCCGTGCAGCGAAACGTTATCAATGCCTCGGGCATGGCAAAAATCCAAAGCTTGCGGCGAGGCATCTATTCCACGCACAGTCCCGTACTGCTCAAGCCGTATCATATTGTAGCCTGTTCCACACCCCACATCCAAAATGTTCTTCGAAGCTCCCTTCCCCACGTAACGATCGAGAAGGTCAAAGCAGACCTTGCGGCGCCCTTTATACCACCATAAGTTCTCTTCGATCTCAGCTAAGGCGCGATAGGCAATCGTTTCCATCCGGGCGTGTTATATCAAGCCTTGCGGATGCCCTCTCACCGCACACAGGCTCCTACACAAGGTCAGTCGAGGAATTCGTGCGGGTGGGCGGGATGACACAGACCCGACGAGAAACCGTGACCTTAAGAATGGGTCTAAAAATGCATGGAAAAGAGCGGCTAGGACTGGGCGTCTTCTTTTGTCTGTTGTTCTTTTGGACCCTCAGTCCCTTAGCAGGTTTTGACTTTTGGTTCTATCTCGCCGTGGGGAAGGACATCGTTGACCACCGGGCAGTCCCGTGGTCGGAATCGTATCTCGGTACAACCGCCGTCTATGCTTTCGGTCGGTACGCGGACCAAGCTTGGCTAGGGAATTTGGTCTGCTATCTTGTCTATCTCGGATTTGGCGCCCTTGGTCTCACCCTTTTTAAGAGCGGACTGCTGGTCGCGACAACCGCCATCACCTATCTGAACTGTCGACTCGTCGGACTTTCCGCTTTCTGGGCCGGGTGCTGGAGCGCGCTCTCCCTATGGACCATCCGAGGGCGCTTTGAGATGCGAACCTATTTGCTCTCAGACCTCGCCCTCTCAGCTTTGATATTTTTGATGATCCGGCTAGAGCAGGGGGCGGACCGGAAACGCTCGGCCCTGGGGATCGTACTCCTCTTCGCGGTGTGGACCAATCTCCATCAAGGAATCATAGCGGGTATGGCAGTTGGGGGACTTTGGCTCATCTTCGGACGCGTCGATGTCAAAACCAGACTATCGATAGCGGGAGCAGCCTTGGCCGCGACCATGATCCGCCCGCATCCCCTTGAGTTTCCAGCCTTTCTCTATGACCACTTTGCCAACGCTCAGGCCATCACAGGGGTGATCGAGTGGGGGCCACCTCCGATGGAAGTCCTCATTTATCAACTAGGGCCTTTCCTGTTGCTGGCCGTCGGTTTGACCTCCATGGGAATCTTGAAGCGACGGACCCAACATGTCCCTCAGCCCCCGTGGGCCTACCTTTTCATCGGTCTTTTCTTTCTGCTCCTGTCCTTGCGTTCGATGCGGAGCATTTCGGAGCTACTGCCGGTGGTCTGTCCCTTGGTCGCGGCCTACTTTCCAAAACTCCCGAAAAACGGCCGAGTTCAGGGCGTGTTCGCGGCAATCTTACTGTTACTCTTGGGCACGAGCTTTTCGACGGACCAACTTCGAGGCCTCAACAGCACTCAAGGGTATCCAGCAAGGCTCCTAGAGATCTTGGAAGACTCTAAAACCAGCGGCCAACTTTTCAACTCGTTCGAGTTCGGTAACTACCTCGTCTACAGAGGCATTCCGCCGTTCATTCACGGAATGACGGCCTTCTACGAGGAGCAACTGATCACGGATTTTCAAGACACGCTCAATCCCACTCCGCGGCGCTCGAAAGTTCTGGAGAAATTCCAGGTTGATTCCGTACTGCTTCATTTCCCTACCGAAATCGATGCCACCCTGTCCTTGGTCGACTCCCTTTACGACTCTCCGGATTGGAAATTTCTGGCTTGGGACGATACGGGACTCCTTTTCGTTCGAGGCGACGCGCGCGATGGATATCAAAACGTCCAGCCTTGGAGAAACCCCCCTTGGACCGACCCGAGCGCAGCGCAAACGGAACTTCGTCAGGTCGTGGAAACGTCACCGAGCGCCTTAGCACACCTTCTTCTGAGCCAGCTTCTCTTGGAGAGCGGTCAGCTCTCGCCGGCGATTCAGCATGCCAATCTCTCGGTGGAGCTATCTCCCACCTTCTACCCTGCTTGGGCCCAGTTGGGAAAAGCTTACGCTCGAGCCAAGAACCTCGACGGACTTCTGCTCGCATCAGCCGGTGGGCTTCAGGCCGCTCCGGACTCGGCGCCCGCCCACTTCAATCGAGCACTCGCGGAGCTAAGTAAGTCCGGTCAGGAAAATGGACTGCCCGCGAGTTGGAGCCGATTCAAAGCCTCCATTCATCTGCGCCGAGCTTTGTGGTTCGATCCACGCTTCGCGCCGGCCCGTCGAGCTCTCGACTCACTGTGAGGCTATCCCTTTTTTCGAGCGAATCCACGCCAGGAATTTTGGTTGTGCCAATTCACTGAGACCTCCTCAAGATCTTGGAACCAAGCTTCAAAGATCGCTTTCGAGAGGTAGTGTGCCACTCGCGGGTTGAGTTGGTCGTACACGATCGTCTCGATCTCCTTGATCGGAAAGTGGGAGATGTACAGAAGGTAATCTTGGTAAAACAGCCGAGTGTCGGGAAAGGATCGATGCCATGGTTCGTAGATCCATCGAACCACGCCAAGGACAACGAGTGCCAGGACCCAAGAGCACCATTTCAAGAGTCTTCGCGGCATCTTGGTCGTGACATTCTCTCGGATCGGATTCAGAAGATGTACGATCCATTGATTATTCTCGTAGCCGTAAACCCAGGCAGAAATGTGGCCTCGAGGTTTGACTTTGGTCAGGACCGAATGAAATCCCGCCGCAGGCTCGGGAAGATGGTGAAGGACCCCTACAGAGTAAGCGTAGTCGAACGCATCGTCCTTAAACGGCAGAGACAGTAAGTCACCACGGACGACTTGAACATTGCCAATCTCCCGAGTCGCCTCCTGAGCGACATAAGCCGCTTCTCCTAAATCGACCCCAATCACGAGACTCGCTCCGCAGCGGGCTGTGACCGACAGGTGACGTCCTTTTCCGCACCCCGCGTCAAGCACAACCTTGTCAACGAGAAATTCGGGGCCTACGGGATCGACCCAGTCGAAAAACTGCTGATGATAAAGTTCTCTTCGCTGGGAATAATGCTGCCACTGCTCCGCGAACTCCGCGGCCACGCGAAGGCGGAGAGAATCTTCCTGAAAAGGTCGCATGTCGGGCACGCCGTGAATCACCTGAAATACCCTTGCGCACCCGAGGCAATAGATCTCGCCGTGCTCCAGTTCGCCCTCGAAATCTCCCCGGACATCCCCCAGGCAATCGGGACACGCTAAATAATCTAGTAGTCTTTTCTTCACAGCTCTCGTTTCTGGAGGGCCGCACAAGCTCCTCGCTCTATCCGGCTGGAGGAGGTGACGAATTTCCTTCCCCCGAACCGCCTCAAGGACGACGGGAAGCAGGTTTAGGCCGATCCCCAAAACTGAATATAGGACTTTGGGAGGACGAGTGAAGCGAATATTGGTGACCGGAGGAGCCGGCTTTATAGGCTCTCATCTGTGCGCTCGACTCGTCGAGGAAGGCCACGACATCCTCTGCCTCGACAACTATTTCACGGGTAGCAAGCGCAACGTATTGAAGCTGAGGGGACTGCCAAATTTCGAGATGGTGCGCCATGATGTGACCGAACCGATCCTCCTTGAGGTCGATCAAGTCTACAACTTGGCCTGTCCGGCCTCTCCTGTCCACTATCAGTTCAATCCCGTCAAGACCGTCACCACGAATGTCCTCGGAACGCTCAATATGTTGAACCTGTGCGAGCAAGTGGGAGCGACGTTCTTACAGGCATCGACCTCTGAAGTATACGGCGACCCGGACGTGCATCCTCAACCAGAAGAGTACTGCGGTAACGTCAACCCCATTGGGCCGCGCAGCTGTTATGACGAAGGCAAGAGGCTGGCAGAGACTCTTTGCATGGACTTTCACCGCCAGAACAGAGTGGCGGTCAAGATTGCCCGAATTTTTAACACCTACGGACCCAACATGGCCGTCAACGACGGGCGGGTTGTGAGCAATTTCATCGTTCAAGCGTTGCGGGATGAGCCGATCACGATTTATGGATCCGGGCGGCAAACCCGAGCCTTCTGCTACGTTGAAGACATGATTGACGGCCTGATCAGACTGATGAGCAAAACCGAAAGTCATTTTACCGGTCCGGTAAATCTCGGTAATCCGGTGGAGAATACCATGCTGGAGTTGGCGCAGCACATTATCAGGTCCACGGGATCCAAGTCTGAACTCCTCTTTTGCGAACTGCCCACCGACGATCCGAGGCAAAGGCAGCCGGACATCAGTAAGGCTAAAGAGCACCTTGGTTGGGAACCGCTGGTATCCCTGGATCAAGGACTGGAAAAGACGATAGCCTACTTTCGTAGCGTAATAGCTCTCGGGGAGACCGTAGCGCGCTGATTATCGTCTCAGCCGAGATCGGTTAAGAGATACCCGGCCTCCGAAGTGAGCAGAACGTCGCTCAGCGGGCGCCGTGCAGATAGCGATGCAATGCCGCCGCGCTCTCAGGACCAAATCCCTTCACCTTGGCAATCTCTTCGATCGAAGCGGATTGCAGCTTCCTTAAGGATCCGAAGGCGCTAAGCAGTCGTCGCCCTTTGGCCGGACCGACCCCGGGGGCGTCGTCGAGCAGCGAGTTCTTGGTCGCTTTGCCACGCAGGCTCCGATGAAAAGTGATCGCGAAACGATGGGCCTCGTCTCGTAGATGCGTGATCAGCGCCAGACCTTTGGATCCCGGAGGTAGCACCGTAGGTTCTGAACTGTCCGGCCGGAAGATCCATTCATGCTGTTTGGCCAAGCCCACGACCGGCACCGTGGCCAGCAAACCTACTTCTTCTAATGCGCGGCACGCGGAACTGAGTTGACCCTTGCCACCATCTACCACCAGAAGGTCCGGAAGCGCTTCATACTTGCCACCCTTCCCACCGTCCCGAAAACGACGACTCAACACCTCATGCATCATGCGAAAGTCATCGGGGGTGTCTCCCGAGGTGATGCGGAACTTGCGATACTGGTCTTTCTTGGGTAGACCTTGCTCAAAAACCACCAATGAACCGACGGCTTGCTTGCCTTGGGTGTTGGAGATATCCACACACTCCACCCGCCAAGGGGGGGCCTCAAGACTCAACGCCTCTTGAAGCTCGGCCAAACCTTGTCGGCGAGTTTCATAGCGGGAGGGCGTCACCATTTCCATCTCCAAAGATTGGGCCGCATTTTTGAGACAGAGCGCTAGTAGCTTCTTTTTTTCTCCCCGCTGGGGCTGTCGCACCTCGACCAACTGACCTGCTTTGGTGGACAGCCAATCTTGTAAAACCTCGCGGTCACCAGGCAAGACCGATACCAGAATTCGACGAGGCAGAGCCACAGGCGTATCGTAATACTCCTTGAGAAAAGCCGACATCTGTTCGGATTCTTCCGCACCACCGTGGGAGTCGAGAAAAAAGCTCTTCTGATCGATGAGCTTCCCGCCTCGTACCAAAAGTAGGTGAACTGAAACGGTGTCTCGTCGCGAGACGAGGCCGATGTAGTCTTCATCGTCCTTGTTCGTCGAGGACACGACGTGCTGCTTTTCGACGATCCGCGCGACGTCGTCCAAGGTGTCTCGAATCCGGGCACAGCGCTCGAAATCCAGATTCTCGGAGTGCCGCCTCATGTCTGCTTGAAGCCTTTCTACCAAGCGCTCGGAACGCCCCTCAAGAAAATCCACGGCCGCCTCAATCTGCTCGGAATAGGCGCCTTGATCGACATAGCGGGTGCAGGGCGCCGAGCAGAGTTCGATATGATAGTCCAAGCAAGGACGCTCGGCGACTTTAGACATATCGATTTTACAAGTGCGAACCTGAAAGACTTTCTGGATCACTTTCAAGGTCCTTCGCATCGCTCCGGCGTCTGGATAAGGTCCGAAATATCGGTTTTTGCGATTCCGCGCCTGCCGCACAACGCGAATTTTAGGAAACGGCTCTGAGGTCGTAATCTCGAGCAGTGGGTAGCGCTTGTCGTCGCGATATTTGACGTTGAAGTAAGGGCGATACTTCTTGATCAGATTGCATTCTAAAATCAAGGCTTCCAGGCTGCTGTCCACCAAAAAGAATTCTAGGTCGTGGACTCTCGAAACCATCCAGCGGATGCGCGACGAATGTGTCGCACTCTGTTGAAAGTACGAACGGACACGATTCTTGAGATTGGTCGCTTTCCCCACGTAAAGCACCCGGCCGGCTTGGTCTTTGTGCAGATAGACACCAGGACTCTCGGGTAACAGCGAGAGCTTCTCTTCGAGTAATGGGGATCTGGACACCGTATCTTGACGTCCAACCCCTAAGACTTCAACGCCTTTATCTTCCATGTTTTGAGACAATAGCTGAGAATCTCCGCTCGCAGTTCCTTTTCGTTGCGACCCTGCCCGACTTCAAGAGTTACGTCGGGTGTCAGTCCGTGACCATCTATTGAGCGATTGTCCGGAGTGAGATATCGAGCCGTTGTTAACTTAAAGCCCCCACCGTCGACAAAGTTATGCAGTGTTTGGACCGTCCCTTTCCCGAAGGTTTGCGTTCCCATCACGCTGGCCCGCTTGTAATCTTGCAGGGCGGCCGCCAGCAGTTCAGCGGAACTCGCTGACCGTTGATTGACGAGAACGACCAGCGGTCCCGCGTACGGGTTGCTTCCGATGGTGAATTTGGAACGTTTTCCTTGAGGACCCTCAATGTGAACCACCGCTTGTCCAGAGGGCAAGAAAATCGATGCCGCCTCCACCGCGGCATTGAGATAGCCCCCAACATTGTCCCGAAGATCGATGAGGAACCCGTCGACGTCTTGGGCTTGGAGCGCCCTCATGACGTCCATCATCTCGTGACCGGTGGTCTCGCCCAGACTCTGGACTTCCAACCACCCTAGCTTGACTCCCGGAACAGTGGGGTCTTCGACCACACGACCCCTGACCGAGTGTTGACTGGTGACCATACGCTTCAGGGCGCGTGTATATTGAGCCCCCCTCCTCTCAAACGTTAAGCGGGTCTCCGAACCGGGTTCACCAGACAGCAGAAGCCGGACGTCGACGAGCGAACGCGCGGTCGCCGAAGGGATCTTAAGGTCGAGGTCGTCGATCCCAGTCAAGCGGTCGCCGGGCAAAACCCCGGCGCGTGCCGCGGGGGAGTCGTCGAGCACCTCAAAAACAGCAAATGTTCCTTTCACCCACTCGATCTCTAGTCCCACTTCCCCGAAAACGTGACCTTCCAGCCCGACCTGGAACCGAGCGAAAGTCTCTGGATTCATAGCCACTGTGTAAGGGTCGTCTAGGGTGTTCGTCATGCCCTCAATGGCGACGTAGATAGCTTCTTCTTTCGGAAAAGCCCCGTTGGATGCCGTCACGATTCGCTCGAGATAAGCCTCCAGACTTTGCACTCCCGCCCGCCCCTGGGGCAACTCAGCCGTGTCCTGTTCAAACCAAGGTCCGACCTGCTCCGGATCCAAACCGCGCTTAAGCGAGCCGTCATGAAGGCTAACGAAGGCTGCCCGAACCAGCACCTTCTCCTCCAACGGACGAACGTAGCTGTGCCGCAAAAGAAAAAGGGCTTCTCCCAATTGAGATGGTGGCGATCCCGTTAAAACGGGATTGCTCTGCTTGGTAAATTCTCGGCCTAGGTAGACCGCGGCGAGCACGATCACCAGAACCGACAGGAGAACCTGTAATCGCCGACGTTGATAGAACATTCTCAAGTAAAGACGGAAAAGCGTTTAGGACGAGATTCCTAAGGCCGGGCCGAGATCGAAGCGAAACGTTTCATCACGAATAGAATCCGGAAACCGGACCTTCACTTCCTCGAGGAGCGGCTGATCCGATTCTCCAAAAACATACTGACGCTTAACAACTTTCGGCTCGCCTCGCCCTAAGCTGACCAAGTAACGCCACTGTTCGGCTCCAGTTCGCGCCGTTGGGAGGGATCCTGTTTGGGGCTTCACCCCTTGTTCGATCTCGGTGATAAGATCTTTGGTCGCGGCTTGATACTGAGAGTCGTCGACTCCGCCCAAAGTTCGACCTTCAAACTCGACCTTCTCATTAGGCTGGATGCCCACCTGATTGATGTCTTTTCCCTCAGGCGTGTGGTAATGGGCCGTGGTGATCTTTACACCCGAGCCGTCTGGCAAAGAGAATATTTTCTGAACCGAACCTTTACCGAAACTTTTCACCCCGATGAGCTTAGCCGCCTTGTGCTCAGAGAGCGCCGCCGCGGTAATCTCTGAAGCCGAGGCCGAATACTGATTGATCAAGAGAACCAGCGGACGGGCCGGGCGCAGGCTTGGTCGGGAACGGTAAATCTTGTTGCCGGCTCCACGTTCCTCCACCGAGGTGACCACGGATCCCGTGGGAACGAATTTGGAAACCACGTCCACGGCAGAAATGATATACCCTCCGCCGTTGTTTCGAAGGTCCAACAGGAACCCTTCGGCTCCCTGATTCTCGAGACCGCGAATCGCGGCTTCCATCTCTTCGTCTGTTTTCTCACCAAACAGTTGAAGTCGAATGTATCCCAATTTGTGGCCGTCGACTTCCTCCAAAGAACTGACGACAGTACTCACCCGAATGTTGTCTCTTTTCAAAACGACGTCGAACTCCCGAGCTTGGTTGAGACGACGCACTGTGAGGGTAACGGGGCTCCCGATAGTGCCTCTCAGACGGGTCTGAGCATCTTCAATACTGAATCCGAGGGTAGATTCACCGTCGATGGCTAGAATCACGTCGCCTTCTCGCATACCTGCATCCGACGCGGGAGAATCCGGAATAGGGCGGGCCACGGTCAGTCGATCGGCGTTCTCTTTATTGAGTTCAATGTAGATCCCAACGCCCCCAAAATTTCCCCCGGCCATCGATTCCTTGAGGCCACGATATTCTTCGGGATTCATAAAGACAGTGTATTTGTCGCCTAGAGAGTCTACCATTCCTTCGATAACTTCGTGGGCCAGCCAGTTCTCTTTCAGAGTCTCGGGGTGGGCCACGGCGATTTTTTCAAACTCAGAAGAAAGAAATTTTTCAGCTTCTTCAGCGCTCATGTCCTGGGGAACCGCTGGAAGAACATAGACGATTTTCTCTTCCGCTAGGCCCTTCTTCAATTGCTTGAAGGCTCCCTCGATGATGCTGGTCGGAGGCTTCTCCTCGATGTATTCACTGCGCACCAAAGTCAGCATGTTTTCGACGACCTCAAAGGAGGCACGGCTATCTGATCGGACGTCGGCAAGCGCACCGGACGCGAGCCAACCGACCAGCAGCATAATGGAAAGGAACTTAGAGAAAAGTTTCACGGGACACCTCGTTCTGATCAAAACCGTTCGGCGCCCGTTGGGTTTCGCCCCTGCCTATACCGCCTAGGGTGTGGCATTTACAGTCGACTCAACGGGTCGACTGGATTGCCTTGGTAACGCACTTCAAAATGCAGATGCGGACCCGTTGACATGCCTGTGCTTCCAACAAACGAAACAGTCCCTCCACGTGCAACCTGTTGGCCTTGAACCACGTTGAGATGGGACGCGTGAGCGTATAACGTCGTCCACCCCCCTCCGTGGTCCAGGATCACGGTGTTACCGTAGCCGCCGTACCAACCGGCGTGGATCACCAGTCCGTTATCGGCGGCTTGGATAGGCACGCCCGCCCCCACCCCGAAGTCCAAACCTGAATGGAATCTGGAGGTCCCCAAGATGGGATGGACGCGATAGCCAAAATTTGAAGTGATAGGTCCTCGCACAGGGTAGATCAGTCCGCCGGCCGAGCGCGGAACCGATCCCACCCGTAATGCCATCGAGCGCGCTCGAATGAGTTGCCGTAGGGCGGCTTCTTTGGCCGCTGAGATCTCTTCGATGGCGTCCATACGGGCCGTCAGTTTGCTTTGGTGTGCTTCCAGACGCGCGTAGAGATCGTCTTGGGCAGCCTTGAGGCGATTC
Source organism: Candidatus Xenobia bacterium (assembly GCA_037968995.1). Lineage (GTDB taxonomy): Bacteria > Vulcanimicrobiota > Xenobia > Xenobiales > JADMJV01 > JAEXNA01. Next base: position 4,647 of record JBBKWP010000420.1, on the reverse strand, counting down.
AGAGATTCGAGCTTGTCTTTTTTCAGCGCCCTGAGTTTCGCGAGATCGATAACTACGCCTCGAGCCGCTACCTTCTGTACATCGAGATCGCCTTTGTGTTTCTTGACACTGTCGATCAACTGCCCGTCGGTTGCCACGATCCTCTTGAGATAGTCCGCTTGATTTAGAAAGTCTGTAAAGTCATCGGATTGGAGAAGCACGGCCATGTAGGAGACTTCGCCCTCCATATAGATAGCTTTGAGCCTCTTCTCCAGCGCGTGTTGAGCGCGCAGGAGCTGAATCGAAGTTCTGCGGATCCTCATTTTGAGATCGCGCAACTTGTCTTGAGCGACATCGAGGCGGGCTTCGGCTTGGGCGAGTTCATCCTCGGTTTTCACTTTACGTTTTCGAGTGTCGGCCAGTTTGACGGCGAGGTCTTTCTCGCGACGGTTGGCCTCCGCGAATTTTTTCTTCACTGCGCTCATCCGCGCCCTATTGGCCTTTATGTCACGGCGCAAGGACGACTCGGACCCTGTGTTCTGCGCCTGCGCCGGCACCGACAGCCAAAGTATCGATAGAGCTAAGACACCTGTTAAGAAACTTCGGACCGTAATCGTTCTTAAACCCAGACAATGCACCCGGCTTAAACCTTCAAGAACTTGTTGACCGACACCAGACTGCCCAGCGCCCCGACGAAGCCCCCTAGAAAAATGAGAGCGGGTACAAGCAGAGGTAGCAACTGGTCTGCCGGCAACACGGGTAAGAAGGCGACCGTCTCCACCAGTTTGGGCACCACCATGGAGTATGAGGTAGCAACCAATCCCGCGGCGATGCTGGATCCTAACAAGCCTTGGACGATCCCTTCCAGGATAAAAGGCCAGCGAATGAACCACTCCGCGGCACCAACCATCTGCATGATCTCGATCTCTTTGCGGCGAGCAAAAACCGTCAAACGGATGGTGTTGCTGACGATCAAGACGGTGCTCAAGAAAAGGAGCACCAAGACCACGGTGCCGATGGAACGTACCATTGCGTTGAAGTTCAGCATTCGTCGGGCGATCTCTTCACCGTATTTGACCGATGCAACCCCCGCGATCCTTCGAACGCGGGTGGCTACGAGTTCCAAGCTGTTGGCATCAACAACTGCGATTTCAAAGGAGTCCGGCAATGGGTTTCTGGTAAGGTCGCTAACTTCTATCCGACCCTGCATTCGTTCAACAAGCTTTTTGAGTGCAGTCTCCTTAGAGACAAAGTGCGTTCCAGTTACCTCGGGGATTCGACGGAGTTGCTGCTCTATCGAGACGCGATTGGCACCGTCGTCGAGGTAAGCTACAACCTGAACTTCTTCCAACAGCGAGTTGGCGAGAGCTTCAAGATTGAGCATCACTGTGGTGAAATAGCCCAAGATTAAAGTCAGGACCAAGACAGTCGTCACACTGGCTATGCTCATCAAAGGTGAACGACGAATGTTGGTTGCTACTTCGCGTAAAAAATAAGACGGAGTCACGGAGTCTCCACTCCAGCCAATTCAAGCGCCGGATAACCACTATCGATCTCCGGCGCCTTCCCGTCCAAACGATAGGAGCCACGAGCCAGATCGTTGACCAGATGTCCCCGCTTCATGACCAAGACCCGCTTGCGCATGAGATCCACCACTTGCTGATTGTGGGTCGCGACCACCACGGTCGTTCCGCTATTCTGGACCAGAGACAAGATCTGCATGACGTCCCAGGTCGAATCGGGATCGAGATTTCCGGTAGGTTCGTCGGCCAAGACCAAGTTGGGCTCGTTGACCAGCGAGCGCGCGATGGCTACGCGCTGTTGTTCTCCGCCGCTCAACTGCCCGGGGAGTCGCTTGGCCTTATCCGATAGGCCCACCAACTCGAGAACCTGGGCGACCCGACTGGGAATCTTTCGTTTCGGAGTTCCCGTAATCTCTAAAGCGTAGGCCACGTTCTCGGCGGCGGTTTTGTTACCCAGCAAACGAAAGTCTTGGAAGATTACGCCGATTCTTCGTCGTAAATAGGGCACGTCTCGGCGGATGAGTTCTGAGAGTTCCACTCCCCCAACATGAAGCGACCCGCGGGTCGCTTGGATTTCTCGGTAAAAGAGCTTCAAGAGGCTGCTCTTCCCGGATCCTGTCGACCCAACCAAGAAGACGAACTCGCCTTTTTCGATTTGGAGATTGACGCCTTGCAAGGCACAGTGCCCATTAGGATAAACCAACTCCAGATCGGTGCCCTCGATCATCGGCCGGGCTCCCGAACTATCGAAGACGAGCTCCGAACGGCGAAAAGGTCCCCACATCAATTCTTGACTCGACTCATAATGTTCGCGACCTCCTCGGTCGTTTGCCCAGACGCCAGAGCGACGGTGGCTTGGAAAGCTCGTTCGACCTCTCGCCTCATGCCTTCCACTGCTTTTTTCTGGCTAGCCCGTTGATTTTTTCGACCGAGAAGCAAGTGCTCCCAATCTCTCACCAGACGACTTGGTGAAATTTCTTCAATAGAGCAGGACAGAGCACCTGCCCGTCGACAGAATCTTTCCACCTTTGGGTCGTAAGACAAACCAAAGACCGGTGGGTTTTCCACTGTGGCCAAAATAAGTGAGTGTAAGCGCATCCCGATGACCATATCGCAACAGGCTAGAATCCCCGTCAAAGCCTTGGGTTGGAGCGGTGTTTCCACAACCTTAGCCATACCGTTGAGCAGGGTCACCAACTCCTTGGAGGGCTCCAGGTCGATCTCGGGCTGAAAGGGTAGCAGTAGGTAGCGGGCGTTGTGGGACTCCTGAAACTCGTTCATCGCCGACGCCAAAGCCGCCAAGTCCAGACCGGGCCACGGCCGGACCGTTACGGCGACCAGCGGGCCACGTTCGGAGAGCCGGCCGTCAGGAAGTTCCGAACAGCCGAGTTCGCCAAACAGCTGTTCAGCCTCGAAAAACGGCTTCATCGCGGCCGGAGTCAATGGCTGCATCAATAATGCTGGGTCGGCTGCCAGATGAATCTTAGAAGCGGAAAGCCCTAACTGAATCATCTCCTCCTTCGACTCGGAGTCTCTCACCGTGATGAGAGATGGAAGTTTCAGCGCCTGCCGGGTGAGAAAGCGTCCCACCCCGCCACGAACCGGACCGTATCCCTGGCAAAAAACGACGCTGGGCCGCTGCGCGGCGCGCGCCATAGCGAGAAGCCCTCCATAATAGATAACGGAGCCTCTCCCGGTGACATCTTGAAAAAGCCCCCCACCCCCATGGACAAAAACGCAGCACGAGCGCATGGCGCGCCAAACCGAAGGGATATGCTTGCGTGGCACAGGTTGAACTCCTAGCCGCTGGGCACCCGACGGATCGTTGACTAGGGCGCTGAGCACCACCTCGGGTACCAGTTCGCGAAAGTGGTCTACCATCGATTCGAAGAGAGCTTCATCACCTGCGTTGTCGAACCCAAAGTATCCCGCCATAAGTATATGAGGAGTTTTCATAGACAACCATTTTCGCGAACCGTCACCTTTCCTTTGGCCGGCATTCTCCAACCTAGCTTGTTACAGATGTTACAAACTCTCGAGTAGGGACTTTGTACCAGGAAGGCCCACTGGAAAGGCGAAGCGGTCGGCATCAATTTTCCGACATTTATAAGGAGTGACTATAAACATGGCCAGTTTTGAGGGACCAGCACCTCTGAGTGGTGAGCTGGTGGGAGCCCAGGTTTCTGCGCCGTCCCAAGACTCCGCTCCGGAGATTCCGGCTTTCACCACTGAACGTTCACTCCAGGAGTTGACGAAACTCAGTGCGATCATAAAGGAGACCGAATCCCTCCACTTTCTTGAGCCCCGGGTGGCGAAATGTCTAGCCGGCGGAGGGACCGACCTGACCACGCTTCTTTCTTTCTATCGGCTCGTTTCCCAGTCGCTATCCGAAGAGCTGTCGAACCAGAAAACACGCTTGGACCAGTCTGAAAAATCTCTCACTCAGACGAAACAGGACTCCGCACAGCAACAGATGCAGGTCGCGCTCGCAGAGGCCAGCCAAGCGGTTCAACAGATCACACGCTCCGATGGGCCTAGTCCTAGTGCCGGCGACTCAGCTCCGGCCAATGCAGAACTGTCCCAAAAGTTGGAACAAGCCGAGATGCAAGCGGAACGCCTTCTGCAAGATATGCAAAATATGCGAAATCGCAACAAGCTTGATGTCGACGTTCGCGTCTTCCAAGAACTCGAGAAGTTTTGCAAGTCGTTGCTCCCGGCCCTCGACGCGTTTCACCAAGCGATTCCGACTTTGCAAACGGCCACCGATACCAGCTCAGTCGTAACCGGAATCACCATGATTTACGAGACGCTTCAAGACAGCCTCACAAAGGCCGGGCTGAAAAAGATTAACGTCATCGGAGAGCCGTTTGACCCTCGTTACCAAGAGGCCATCGGCGAAGTGCCCACCAACGATGTTCCCGACGAACACGTTTATGACGAGTTGCAACCCGGCTATCTTCTCGGTGAACGTGTCGTTCGCGCCGCTATGGTGCGATTGGCCCGCAACGACAGTTCGTCGCCACCGCCGGCCCCCGCAGCACCTACGCCACCACCCGCCACAACAGCGGAAGCGAGTCCTCCCCCCGCGGCGGCCGCATCGCTCGAACCGGCCGACCAAACAGTATCCCAACCCGCGCCACCACCC
>JBBKWP010000419.1:0-14159 GCA_037968995.1 Candidatus Xenobia bacterium | reverse complement strand
TTGGCACGAGCCTTGATGCAAGGAGCAAAATCTAAAGCTGCGACAATGCATCTGGAGACGGGCGACACGACGATTGATCTCAAGGAGTTTCCTCACTGCGCTGGAGCCGTGAACGAACTCAAGGAAACAGGAGAAGGCACCTTCTATTGCCGGCGAAAACTCGGAATGGACGTTGCCAAGCGGTATCTGAAAAGTCTACAAAAACCCCACAACGAGATTCCCGATCTCACAGCGACGCTCCAATATCTGCCCATCCCGTGGAGCCTGAACGGAGTTCAGTTCAGCGGAAAGATTGAGCCTCTCGATGGAGAGATCGCCATTCTTTGGGAGAACCCCGATCGACCAACATCTGGGGTTCCCGACACCGAGTCCGTCATCCGTCTGCCCTCCCCGTTGCCGGTCGCGGTCCTCTGCCGCCTGCATCCCGCGTGCCCTGAGGGCCTCACGACAGTCCTCACTTGTTATTCTGTCCAAGCCCCTCCTGTCGATTTCGTGCTGACAACACACCTTATTCTTTGGCTTCCGACCGTCGCTACCGACCTCAGCGGACGAAATTTGGTCGAGAGTCACTTTCTCTCAGAGTGCCTTCAAGCGCTACCCGAATTTGAATCGCTGGCCTGGAAAACCTTCGCGCAAAAATTTAGCGCACTCCCACCGGCAGTTCAGAACGAGTGGATTGGGCGCTTGATGAAGCTATGGGCTGGAGAGTCATCATTTAAAACAGATCTTGTCGATGTTCCGTTTCTCCCTTTGGCTTGCGAGGAACCGACTTCACCGAGACTCTGGCGTCAGAGGGGGCAGCGGTTTCATGTCCCCGCCGCGGTGCCCTGTCAGCATCCGCTCAAAACGGGAGAGTCTGTGGTCTTAGTGTCGCCGGAATGGGAAGCAGACTATGTCGACGCCTTTCCCGACAGTCAGGACGCTACCGAGGCGGTCCGTCGCTCTGAGCGCTTTTACCAAAAGAAGAACCAATGGCTGGAATCCCCCGTCTACCCCATCGAACTCCTCGACAGCCCCAAGCGTTTGAGCCTCAATCTTCCAGGTGAACTAGGCGCCGTGGGGTTGAGCCCGCAAAAACTCCCCCCTCGACGCTGGCTCTGCCAAGGAAGAGAACTCCCTTACAGCCTTCGTCACCTTTTGCCGCCCTACGTGGAAGTGGTGATTCAAGATAACGAAGCTTTCATGGACATCGATTGGCTCATCCTTGAACCCTCGGAGCGGGTTCGCTCTGTTGAGGAAGTTTTAAACCGGGAACTCCCGCATCTCGTCGATCGTCTGACCGACGAGGACCTACAAGGGAAAGTCCATCAAGAACAGTTTCTTCACACTCTAGCTTGGCTGAGCCACCGCGGAAGATCGATATCTGTGTGGAACGAGCGCCCTTTCCTTAAAGACCATCCGGAGCGTCTCCAAACCCTGATCGATGAACTCGCCGAAAAACGCAAAGTCGTCCCTGTTGGGAACGAGGCACGAAGGTAGTGCCGGCTGATGAACTTTATCTCCAATCCATCCAAGCCCTCGAATCTGGGGACCTCGACGCCGCGAAGCGACAGATAAACCGACTGCTGGAAGAGGAGCCTAAAAGTCAGCGAGCGATCGTGCTCACTGCCCATCACCTCGAACTTCAACAAGAACCTCAGCAGGCGATGGAACTCTTGCAGACGTTCGTGACCTCCAGTCCTGACAACGCCGTGGCTCGAACGAATCTCGCCCGTCTACAGCTAAAAAGCGGTGACCGGACGAAAGCGCTGTCCACCCTAAGATTTGGACTCATGCAGAAGCCCAACCAGGAGCGGGCTCTCCATCTCTATGCTGCGATGTTGCAGGAAGACCAAGGTCTACAGGGGGCTTTGACTGGACTCAAAACGTTAGCCGGCGGCCCCTCCGCCTGGCTTCCGGCTTGGGTGGGAGCGCAACTCGCCGCAGCCCACGGCGCCCCTGAACATATCGAAGACTTCCTGGTAGAGGCGGCCTCCCGCGCAAAGACCATCTTCCCACCCGACCTTTCCAGCCTGACCAAGCTTCTTGAAGCTGTTCCAAAGGCGCAGTTTCACACCCTCTGTGTAAGACTTCGAAGCTACTGTAGCCCGGCCGCTCAGGCTTGGTTGGACGCTGCACTAGAGCGACAGCAAGGCCCCGGCGCACAAGACACGAGTGGAGTAACTTTCACGACACACATCCGTCGTTCCGTCTGGCGTCACCTCAGTTCCCTGGGGTCGAGTTGCTCCATCGGACTCGCACCGGTTCACTTGGTCAAGCCCGAGGCCTGGGGCGTCAGTGAAGTCTCCGGGCGTCTCTCTCGAGGTTTCGCGCTGCTTCTGGCAGAGAGGCTGGATTCTGAACCCTCCGGGCCGACTGCCAGCGTCTTCATCGATTCCCAAGTCAACGGGCTCTTGGCTCTCTCCGGTCCGGCGACCGGCAGTGAACTGGCCTCACGAGCGCAGCCTTCTCACCAATACCTACTCTCCAGCTACCTGTCTGCTCAGGGCGCCGAAGACTTTATCCTTGACGCGGAGATCTACGATGCTCGCGGCGCTTATCTGGAGCGGGAGAGTTGTCGCGCCACGCATCCAGGTCAGTGCTTGAACCTTTTGGCAAGCCGACTGACTGAGCGTTTCCCGAAAACAGAAGTATCCGATTCCTCGCAATCCACGCCCCCATCGCCGGATTTGAACATAGAAGACGCCTTGGCCCGTGACGCCGTTGTCACATTCCTACTTCTGCGTGAGAAAAAGCTTGACGTCGAGGTCGTGAAAAACCCTGGTCTGCTCCTGGATCAGTTGGTTCACTACGCCTTGAATTCTGAAACAGAGTCAGCGCTACTTACGCTTTGGGCCGGTATTGAGGCCGCCGCCTCCGAGAGCATTCCCAGCGCAGAAGCTCAACGAGCGGTCATGGCTTCCATTCTTGAAAACAACCCGCGGCTCAAAGTCTGGACGAGTGGAGCGGAGCCCAAGAGTTGAGCGAGTCTTGGCCTTCACGGTATGAGGGAATTTCGGTCAGGCCACGCCAAGTTCGGCCGCGCCGGCTTTGTGCCACTCCGAGGTCGCCCATTGAATGGAACGGTCGTAGATTTCCATAGCGTTGCCGGTTTTGTCGCCCGCACCCAAGCGTCCGGCCAGATTCTTAAGGGCCCCTAAATGGGTGGTCAGAGCAAGATTTAGGCCGCCTCCGACCCAAACCGAACCCGTGCCGGCGGAATCTCCGATCAAAACAACGTTGTCTCCAGCAGTGGTGCGTTCAGCTCTTCTGTTCTGAACCGTCGTTAACTGCCCGGCCCCCCAACCTATGTCCTCGGTCGTGATACCATCACCCATAACGTATTGGGCCTTGTCGGCCAACAGTTCCGTTCTCTCCTTTGGAGAGAGTGCCGCCTCAGCGGGCGTGATCTCGACGGAGACCCAAGTCTGGTCGTATTGAGCGTGACCCGTTCCCATAACATGACGAGTGAAGCCGGGCTTTTCCGTGATGGCAGCCTTGCGTGTCTCGGCGCTGATACCTTTTTGAACGTGTCCGCCCAAATAGTGTTTGAGAGCCGATTCTTCTTTGACCTCAATCCCCAGTGATTGTCGGGTAGGGCTCCCCGCGCCATCGGCCACCACCACCAGGTCTGGCCTGCCAAGACTCTCGACCTCCCCGTAGGGAGCGAAGCCGTTCTCGCTGTTCTTGACTTTTTGAATTTCAACGCTATGGGACTTCCCATCGGCTGTGGGAACCAAGGTCGCCTGGACTCCAGCGCGCACTTCCACTCCGAGTTCTTTGGCTTGGTCATAGAGCGATTTCTCGATGTCGGAGATGCGAACCTGACTCACCGCATCGCTTTGCAGCATGCTGGGAAAGACCATGAACTGGTCGGGATTGGAGAGATGAGCCTTCGGCGTTTTCTCAGAAATCTTGGGCGCGGCGTGGTCACCCGATAGATGAACTTCTCGGTCGACAAAACCGGACTTCTCGATGATCTCCTCGTAGGCCCCTAGCTCCTTCAACGTCTCTAAGGCGTCTTGACGCAACGAGATCTGATGAGGCCGAGCGTGCGCCGGCTTCTCACCCTTTTCATCGGCACGTATCTCGAGCACCGTCACTTTGGCGCCCAACTTAGCCAAGGTGATGGCCGCCGCCAAACCTCCAGGACCCCCACCCACAACCACCGCATGCTGAAGACCAGATTTCGCACTCGTTTGGGCGAGATTGGCTATGAGAGCTTTCCGCTCGGCTTGTGTGAGGATTCGGCGTGTGGGAGCAACGGGAGACGGTGTGTAGTTCTCGGAGGGCTGCGGTTGCGGGACGAATGTCGTCGACTGCTCCGCGGAGGGGCCGCTATTCAGGGAAACACGCTTCGGCGTTCCTTTTATGCTGGTCTGACCCCAGTTTGGCCTATGGTCGGGCGTGAGTTTCACTTTAGAAGTATAAAGGACGGGAGGACGTGAAATCTACATGAGGTGAGCCAGAAACTGAGAGAATGTGCGGTTTGGTAAAAATTTAACAACCCGCGACACCGTCAATCTAAAGTGCCGAAAGGGCATCTTCCAGTTCTTGCCGCAGCGCGGGCTCGGCGTCCTCCGACAAAAGCCCGAGAGCTTTGTCCAGATTCCTTCGGGCGGCTCTGGTGTGACCCAGCACATTCATCACTTGAACCTCCCCAAGAATGGCCCAGGCTTCTTTCTCCGTTCCCCGCCACCCGTTTTCCAAGAGCAAGAACGCAGCGTCGTTGAGGGCGTCGGTGGCTCCCTGGGGCTCTCCACTGCGCGCCAAAACCAAGGCCAGTTTGCTGTAAAGACGAAACAACGGGTAGGGGTCGCCGGCTTTCTTAAGTGTCAGAACGTGAACACGAAGGCGGTTCACGGTGTAAATCAGGTCGTTGTCGTCACACAACTCTTCAAACATCGATTCTCCCTTGCCAGAAACTCTCAAGGGAGTCTACACTGGAACTCTTGTGGCCAAGACTTACCATGATAAACGAGAACTCCTTGCCCAGGCTTGTGAAGATCTGAACTGCGAGAACCCCAAGCTCCTAAGTGTTCTTAGCGAGCGACTTTGCGGCCCGCCTTTCCCGACCAAATCCCAAGTTGCAAACCTTTGGATCGCCCTTTGGCCCGCCCTGAGTCCGGAGGCCCGAGAAACGCTGACGCAACTTCCCGACCCCTGCCTCAACCACCTCGAGGACCGCATGCGCCGTGACGATCGGGCCCGACGCCTCACCCAAGGCTGTCTATGGCTGGCCGGTCACGATGTTGACCTCTTCCTCGAAGGAGTTCGGCTTCATCCTCACGCGCTGTGTCGTGCCGCGGAGGCCCTGGGTCCGATTCCCGACGACCTGTGGGAAGAGATCGAGTTGGCTATGAAGAGGCATCGAATCTGGAGGGTTGCCGAGCAGCTTTTGATCCTGCCTACATCCGACGACACCTTCTGGACGTCCGTCGAAGCGCTCCAGCCGCATCGGGAACTGCCACAGATGATTATGGACTTCTTAGAGTCGAAGCGTACTCGAGAGGAAGCGTCCGTGGAAGACTTCCGCGACTCCTTGCAGCGGTTCTTGGTCCGGGCAAAATTAGAAAAGGTTCGCTTTTTTACCTACTCCGCACTCAAGGGACTGTCGACGCCGTGAAGGCCGACATTCTAGGAGTCGCCTTGGGCGGCGCCCTGGGAGCGCTCGGGCGCATGTTCATGACCCGGTTTCTTGAACCGCACAATCCTCATGCCTCCTTTTCGGTTGGCATCTTAGCGGCCAATCTTCTCGGCTGCTTTCTCATGGGGTTCCTGGTGCTTCGAGTTCAAGCCCTCGAACCCCCAATGCGGGAAGCCGTGGGAGCCTTCTTGCTGACGGGATTTTTGGGTGCCCTCACCACCTACTCGACGTTTACCTTGGAGCTGTTCAAACTGGGTGAGTCGGCGATGTGGAAACTGGGCGCTCTCTACGCGGGCATTCATTTCGTCTTCGGCCTCTTGGCACTCTGGCTGGGAACAGTTCTAGCAGCCTGGACCTTGACAAAATAGGAGAAGCTGGATTGAAGGTCTACTGAGTGACCGACAACCTTTTGCTAGGATGAACGAATCGATTATCCTGGGCCTGGGTTAGGGCTACGTAGGAACCAAAAATCGCTTCATTGTCGACGACCGAATCTAATTCGTCCAACGAGTCCTCCCCATCGAAGCGACGCAAAACCTCATAGCAGGTGTTACGCTGAACGGGTTCTCTGCCGTTAGCACGAATCAACTGTCTCAGTCGGCCGGGAGACAGAAATTGACCATGCGAGGCGCCCGCGGCGGTGGAGATGCTTTCGTTGATAAGCGTTCCCCCCAAATCGTTGCAGCCTGCGTTCAGAAGGAGACCGGCCAGTTTTTCCCCCTCTTTCACCCAGGAAGCCTGGATGTTACGAAAGCTCCATCCCAAGAGAATCCTTGAGAGGGCGTGTATATGTACGACCTCAAGCCCGGTTGGCCCCAATCGCACACCGCGATGCTCTTCGAGGTACGACAGCGGAGCATCCTGGTGGACGAATCCGAGTGGGACAAACTCTGTAAAGCCTCCGGTCTCGGTCTGGATGGAACGCAAGGTCAAAAGGTGGTCCACCCACTGACTCTGGGTTTCGAGATGGCCGAACATCATGGTCGAAGTGGTTCTCAAACCGAGTTCGTGGGCCGACGTTACGATCTCTTTCCACTGCTCCACGGTGATGCGTCCGGGAGCGATGCGGTCGCGCAACCTCTGATCCAGGATCTCAGCGGAGGTGCCCGGCAAAGTGTCGAGCCCGGCCGCCTTCAACTCAGCGAGATATTCCTTCGGAGTGCAGCGGGAGCGGACCGCGCCGTAAAGGACCTCTTCGGGGGAAAAGGCGTGCATGTGGAGTTGCGGGAATCGCTCTTTGACCGCGCGCGTCAAGCGAATGTAAAGATCTCCCTCCATCTTTGGGGGTAGGCCCGCCTGAATACATACCTCGGTCGCTCCAAAATTCACGGCCTGTTCGACACGCTTCAGGATCTGCGGAAAATCCAGATAGTAGCCCTCGTCGTTTCGGTGGTCGCGACTGAAGGCGCAAAATTTACAAGATTTGATACAGACATTGGTGAAGTTGATATTCCGGTTCACCACATAGCTGACGTCGTTACCGCACTGAATTTCCCGCAACGAATCAGCCACCAGACCAAGCACAGTGATCTGGCGCGGCGTTATGTCGACGAGTCGTAAAGCTTCCTCTCGCCCGAGTTCGTGACCGTCTAGGACGCGCTCTAGACTGGTCCTCTGTTCGACACTGAACTCATCCCAGGGGCTACGCATGGTTTTCCGCCAATCGTTGCGAGTGACGCTGCACCGGAAGCTTCAAGGCCGGGTCCAACCATTTTTCGTCCTCGAGATACTCGGGATATATGGGCAGGCGGGGCCTCAGTTCATAACCTTCTTTTTGGCACAAAGCAGCCAGACTGTCTAAGTGAGGCCATGGGGCTTCTGGGTTGATGAAATCCATAGTGAGCGGACTGATCCCACCCCAATCGTTGATCCCCGCTCGTATCAACCCGAGGTGACCCTCGGGAGTCAAGTTTGGGGGGGCTTGCAAATTCATCTCGGGCATCAAGAGCCGAGCCACGGCCACCGTGCGAAAAAGTTCTTCGTCGCTCACTTCCGGGAAATCGGCCATTTTGGTCGCGTCCTTGGCCCTGAAGATCTGAACGATCACCTCTTGGATGTGACCGTAGCGACTTTGAAGATCATGCAAAGCCCAAAGAGCCTCCACGCGTTCCTCAATAGTCTCTCCAATACCCACTAAAATTCCTGAAGTGAACGGGATGGCCAATTCTCCGGCTTCACGTATCATCTTAAGACGGATTTCCGGCCGCTTGTCAGGTGCGCTCTCGTGAGGCCCACCGATTTCACACAAACGGTCGGATACATTTTCCAACATTAAGCCTAGACTAACATTGAGAGGCCGCAAGCTCGCCATCTCTTTCGCGGTAAGGATCCCAGCATTGGTGTGGGGGAGCATGCCAAGCTCCAAACAACGTCGGCTCACTTCAACGAGATATTCAGGAGTGGTAGAAAAACCGAACTCGCCCAACAGTCGTCGGTAGCTCGGGAATACAGTTTCCGGTCGGTCACCTAGGCAGAGTAAAGCCTCTACGCATCCCATTTCTATGCCCTGAGCGACCACTTTCGAAATCTGCTCGAGACTCATGGTGTGAGCCCCTTTGTCTTTGGGACCCTTACGAAAAGTGCAATAAGAGCAGCGGTCTCGGCAAAGGTTAGTGACCGGCAAGAACACCTTCGGGCTGTAGGTGAGGATTTTGCCATGTCGCCGGTCGCGCAGAGCACTCGCCTGCTCGTAGAGGCCTGGATTCCCCTGAGCGATGTATCGGCAGGCGTCTTGAAAATCTAGAGCCGGTCGCTCTGTGTATAGCGTCTTCAAAGCTTGAAACTTTTCTGCCCACTCAAGATGGAAACCTTTAAGGTGTTTCCGTCGCGGGAACCGTCACCATATCGGTCGGCATCCACAGGTAGCCCTCAATGAGCAGGTCAGAACCCATGGTGCTCCAACCGACGTCTCGCAACTTGAGCGCATCTCCCACACACTCGACACCAAAACCCGCAATGGGAGAGAGCGCCTCTTGGCCGCCAACCAAAATGGGAGCCACGAAGCCCGCTACCCGATCGATCAGCCCTTGGTCCAACATCGAACCGTTGAGTTGGGACCCACCCTCCAGGAGAATGCTGTTGATTCCATGCTCAGCCAATTTTTCCATCGCCAAACCGAGGTCGACGGAGCCCGATTCACTCTCGGTGACGATGATTTCCAGACCCGGACGTGGCTTGATCTTTGACTTTCCCTTGGGGGTCGTCAAAACGATGACCCCATTCTCTGCCCGTTCCCAGATCTTGGCATTCTCTGGCAGACGTCCACGACTGTCGACAATGATCTTGGTGGGGGTCCGTCCTTCGGGGTCCCTAGCAGTCAATTCAGGATCATCGAGCGTCAGGGTGTTGATCCCAACCATGATCCCGTCGTGAGAATCCCGCTCACGATGCACCCATTTTCGGGCCTCGATGCCGGAAATGTACTTAGACCGCCCTGTGCGACTAGCGATTTTCCCGTCGAGACTGGAAGCGAATTTCAAGGTAACATAAGGCCGCCCACGCAGCAGACGACAGATAAAGGCTCGATTGACTTCAGCGCACTGTTCTTGACTGTCCTCATCGGCCAGTTCTACAGCCACGCCGGCTTCGCGCAGAGCCCTGATCCCCCCGCCTTGGACCCGCGGGTCCGGATCGACGAGTCCGACCACGACTGTGGCCACTCCGGCCGACACGATCTCTGGCACACACGGAGGGGTACGCCCGTGATGACAGCACGGCTCAAGACTCACATACATGGTGGCCCCCCGAGCGGATTCGCCTGCTTCTTTGAGGGCGACGATCTCGGCGTGAGCCTCGCCGGCACGAGTATGATAGCCGTCCCCCACCACTCTTTTGTCTTTGACGAGAACCGCCCCCACGACCGGATTGGGACTGGTTCGACCGAGTCCTTTGGCAGCTAATTGAATGGCACGCTGCATGAAATATTGATGATTGGCGATATGGCTTTCCAAGGGAGCTCCAGGGTTTCTAACACAGTTCTGACACAACGTCTGGAACTGAGTAGGAGTTTGAAGGTTCTAAACCTTGGAAAAGACTTATGAGAAATTAGCTCGCCTCCTGCTTATTGAGGATCGCGACCCTCGGTTCACCCAACCAGGGGACTCGCAAAAAGAGGCGAATAGCTTGGGTAGAACTTCTTGGAGGAAGCTTTGAGACCTTACGACAGAAATCATGATGGAGCTGCACTCGGCCCGTCGGTCCACGTGACCGAAGAGGACCAAAGAGCAGTATATCCCTATACCGTTCAGGGCGGTGCGACATTCCGCAGTCCCGACTCGGATAATCGACGCACACAAATGTTGCACACAACCTATCTCTACCTCGCGGTTGCCGTTTTCGGCGCTATGGGAGGAGCGTGGGTGGGCTCTCATTCGGAGACGTTTCTTAAAATCGCCTTCGGAGGCGGAATATTCTTCTGGATCGGACTCATGGTTGTCCTGAACGCCGTGCCGGCTATCGCTCTCAACGTGGCCCATAAAGCTCCCCGTTTGGCTGTGCCGGCGCTCGCTTTCGATGGATTCATTTCCGGTCTGGCACTTTCCCCGTTGGTCTTCATTGGACTTCACTACAGCGGACAGGATGTCGGCGGTGGTGGAAACCTCGTCTCCACGGCGATCGTTGTGACGGGCGCCATCTTCGCGGCCATTACAGCCTATGTTCACCTGAACAAGACTCAGTTCAAAGTTGGTGGCGCGGTAATGTCCGGGCTGTTCGGTTTCGCACTGATCGCGATTCCCGCGAACATCTTCTTCCAGAGCTCGGTGTTCGGAATCATCATCTCCGGTGTCATCGGAATCCTCGGTGCCGTGCAACTCGCCTCGGCCACCAGTACTATCGTGAACAACCCCCAATTCAACAGCCCCGCGGCCGGAGCGTTGATGCTCTTCGCCGGTCTGTTCAATATGTTCCAAGCCATCCTGAGTCTGTTAATCGGCGGAAGTCGCGACTAGCCTTCCCTCGATATAGACCTTCAGAAGAGAGAGCTTCCCCAGGGGAAGCTCTCTCTTTTATAAATGTTCGGCTTAAGGTTCTGTAGCCGAATACTTGAGAAAGGCCCCTCGGACCTGACACGAGAACTCGACGCGCATGAGTGGACGCATTATAGTCAATGGAAATGCCCGAGCCGAGACGGATCTCATTTTCGGAACCCGGCACGCTATTCTCAATCCCAGGCACGAAAATCCAGAGGTTCGCGAGGAAAAGACGACCGTCTTGATCACGGCTGCTTGGCTAGACAACGAACATTCCGAACAGCACATCAAGAAAGCACTCTATGAGATAGGCCTTGAACCGCGCTTTGAGAACGGTTTTGACCGAAGAGTCCTCAATCTGTCCGCGTTCCACTCCCTTAAAGAGTTTCAGCGGCGAGAGCCAAAGCTCGCTGCCCTTTACGCCGAGCGCGACGAACTGATCAGACGCACTCGTGCCATCTATCTGGAAAAAAACAGCTTTTACACGGCCCAACTCCGCAGGGCTTTTGACCATCTTCGTCAGTTCCAACCAGAGCGTCGCTTGGCCGATGTGTTGACTCAAACACCGTCAAAGCGCCATCGTATGCCGGGCAGGTTTCGGGGCCACCAACTCCTGACGGATTTTTTGGCCGACGACATCATCGATACGGTGGCCCAACTCGTGGAAAACGACAACCGTCTCACCCGCTTGATAACCGACCTCGACCAGCAGTATCGTGAAGGGGTCGGCTTGAATTTCCAAGAGAGTTGGCTGCAGCTTCGTCAACAACTTCAATCGACGCTGCTGCGGGCCGGTACGGTCCTCATCTTCGGCGGTGACCTCGAAGGGCTTCATCGCTGCCTCAACTTCTTCGATCTCCGAAGTTCGTTCGTGGAGGCGCTGCGCCGAGGGACAACCTTTGTCACAGTTTCAGCGGGCTCTCTGCTCCTTTGCGAACGTATCATCATATACGATGACTTCGCTCAGGGGAAAGAATTCCACCTGTTCGACCGGGGCTTCGGACTGGTCCGAAGCCTGCAAGTCTTTCCCCACTGTGACGACCGGATCCAAACGGACGACTCCGACAACTTGGCCTATCTCGCGCATCGATTCGGTGAACGTCTGTGTGTGGGCCTCAATCAAGAGAGCTACCTCCTTCTCGATCAAGACGATGAACACAAAGGCGTGTCCCTGGGTCGCGAGGATGGAGTCTACGTCTTCGACCGGAGCGGGGAGAAGCGTTGTTACAACGAGGGGGAGACGATCGAACTGTAGCGGCCCAGACTTACCAGTTCAATTCCACCGCGAAAAGTCGGCGGTCGTTGCCCGCCGAGACCAAGAGGGGGCCTTGATCGCAAAAGTCTACACTCAACACGGCTCCGGAGTGATGGGACAGTTTGCACAGCTCTTTTCCCGTATTCAAATGAAAAAGTCTGATCTGACAGTCCGAAGCGCCGGTGGCGATCACTCTCATATCGTGGGAGAAGCTCACCGAGTGGGGTGTCGCCGGATGGGGAAGTTCGTAAACCAGTTCCAGGGTGGGCGCCTTGAGCAGCAACACCTTGCCACGACTCGCGGCGACCGCTAGAAAACGGCCGTCCGGACTGAATTCTAAGGACAAGATCTCTCCAAAGCCCAGAGTCTTCCTTTCCCGGAGTTCGAATTTTCCCGTTTCAAAAAGCGACAGGGATCCGTCGGCCCCGCCGGACGCCAGCAGACCATGTCGCGACGACGCCAAACAGAGAGTTTTGCGGCTCAACTTCGAGAAGAATCCTGTCTGATGCCAGTCGATCAGGGCCACCACTTCGCCGTTTTTCGTATCGAAAACTCGAATGTTGCTGCTGTCCGAGGCCACCGCCATACGCGACTGTCCAAAGAGCAAGCACACTCCCCGAACCTTGTCCTGGAAGAGCCCCCAATTCCTTCGTCCGAGTTGAGCGGTCTGCTTCTGCTCCACCAGGTCGTACTGGTGGATGGCGCCCTCGGTTTCGGCCGCCACAAGCGATCGGCCGTCGGCCGAGAACTCCACACTATTGAGTTCCTGCTCTCCTACCCAAAGCTTACTGACCAACTCTCCAGAGACCGCATTCCAGATCTGGAGATAGCGACCGGCCACGGCCACCAGCGCTTGCCCAGGACAGAACGACACCGCCTGAGGTGGAGTCGCATAGCGGCGTATTCCTCGAACCACACCCACGGTCACCGTTGGAACCTTCCCCGTCGAGCCCGGAGCCGAGGGCTTCACCACCGTTCTCGAATGAGGCAGAGCGTCGCCGGGCAATCCATAGCGTTGGCTCTGCTGAGGGGGATTGGAGGCCGCGCTACGCGGCGTGAATGGCTTCGGTTCCGGCGCGACGTATGCCGGAGGAGCCGGGACCCCGGCCCATTGACCGGAGGATTCCGGACTCGGCGCTGGGCCTACAGGCCCGACGGGTGGGGTCACCGGAGACCGCGGAACCGGGGGTAGAGTCGTCTGCGGGGTTGCGACGACACGACGCGGTCCTTGACTCGGTCGCCCGCCCTCACCAATGACTTCCAAGAGCTTTTGAATGGCCTCAATGCTCTGAGGCCTGTCCTCTCGTCGAAGAGCCAACATGCTCAGAAGCAGTGCCTCAAACTCTGGAGTTACGGTGGTATTTACTTCTGAAGGCGGACGAGGTTCGAGCCCCTCGGAGGCTCGTTTCCACGCCGGCGGCGGAGGAAACTCCGTGAGCAAGAAATAGAGGGTCGCCCCGAGGGCGTAGATATCTGAACGCTGGTCGGTAGTACTGGATCCGTACTGCTCCAACGGCGCATACTCCGCCGTTCCCATGCCCTTGATGATGTCTCGAGTTCCTACGCCCGACTGTAACCTTTTGGAGATACCGAAATCGAGCAGTCGAAGCCGCTGCTTTTCGTCAATCATGATGTTGTCAGGCTTGAGGTCGCGCACGATCACCGGAGGCGCTTGGGTATGGAGATACTGCAATACCCCGCACAACTCAGAGGCCCACTGGAAAACCCGACGCTGAGACAGCAGTTTGGGGGCCAAGTCGACCACCCGACTCAAAGTTCTTCCATCGATGAACTCCATCACCAAGTAGTGAACTTTATCAACCTCGAAGAAGTCGCTCACCTGAGCGAGAGCGGGATGATCCAGTTCCGCCAAAGTGCGGGCCTCCACCTCGAAGGCTTCCAAGAACTTCGCCTGCTCTACAGGATTCTCCGAAAGATGCCTGAGACTTTTGATGGCGAAAATTTTCCCCAGGCGATGGTGCCGGGCTCTGAATACCTGACCCATTCCGCCCTCACCCAAGAGGTCGAGAAGCTCGTAGCGGCCGTCGAGCATCACCGGCGTCGATGAACCGCTCACTGGGCCATCTCGACATTGACACTCAAGACCTGACCTCCGGAGACGGAGACGGTGAAGTCCAAGGGGTTGCAACAGACCTCACAGTCTTCAACATAACGCTGGGTCCCGGAAACGCTGGGGTCCACCAGAATGGAGATCTGCTCCCAGCAGTGGGGGCAAGTAACGAAGTGCTCCTCCATACGGACTCAGACATTCCCCTCTACCTCGAGCAGTTGAAGAAGATATTGACTC
>JBBKWP010000418.1:0-15218 GCA_037968995.1 Candidatus Xenobia bacterium | reverse complement strand
TTATTTCCGTTTCCGTTGCCGTTGTTATTTCCGTTGCCGTTGGCGACTCCGCCTTGATTGCCGGGGTTGCCGGGACCAGTGCCGGGCCCGTCGTTTACGGGCGGGTTGCCGGGCGGTTGGGGGTCGGCGCCGTTGCCTACACCGTTGTTGCCGTGGTTATTACCGTTACCGTTGCCGTTGCCGTTGCCGTTGCCGTTGGCGACTCCGCCTCCGTTGTTGGGCTCGGGTCGGTTTGGTCTGTTGGGGCGGTTGGGGCGCTGACCAACGTCGGGCTGCCCTTGCGTAGGCGTGGTGCACTGTTCGTTGCCGGGACGTTGTGGGTGATCGCCGTCCTGGCGATTTGGGCGGTTGGGGCGGTCGCCCCAACCCATCTGGCCCTGCGAGTCTCGGCCATTTCGGATGCGTTCCCTGCGCTGTTGCCGGTCGGCTAGGTCGCCTCGGCCCATCTGGCCCTGCGAGTCTCCGCCATTTCGGATGCGGTCTCTGCGCTGTTGTCGGTCGGCTAGGTCGCCTCGGCCCGGGCGTTCTCGTGGAGCACATTGGCCCTGGTTCTGGTTGTCGCGTTGTCGCAACCGTTGGCGAAAGCGGGTGGACTGTGAATCGTTACCGCCTTGAGATACGCCGCCGTTTTGACCGGCTTGACCTTGATTGCGCCGCATGATGGGTCGTTGAGCCTGCCCGCCGTTGCCCCCGGAGTTGCACGTCGGACCATTCCTTGCACCTGAGCGCGCTTGTCCGCCTCCTCGACCGGGCGCTGCGTCCGCCGGGAGGATACCCGCCAGACAGAACCCCGTCGCGATCACCAGTGTTAATTTTCTCATTTTCCCCGCCTCCTTTGCTTGTCTACTTAAGCAGACAGAGGGGGCAGCGAAATGTTACATGCCTGCAAAAGTTTTTCCGCAGGTGGAAATCTTCTGTTATTGATTCTTGAAAGAGAGTTCTTGCGCAGAATTGCACTTTCGGCATATCGGTCACGATGCTTGATTGCGATCCGTAAGGACCCGATTCCCAGCCTGACATTGGGGGCACATCACACGCCTGGTGACACAGCAGTCTTGCTAGAAGCCGCCTCTTCCATGATCTTGAGCATGGTCGATTCCACATCCTGGGCCACCGATTCAAGTTGAGGTACGTTGAACATTCCCAAAAGTACGGTGGGCTTCAAAGTTGCCAGAATGGTGTGTTCCCCCTCTTTGTAAATTGAGATCCTGCAAGGAAGTGCAGTTGAGAGACTCATGTCGGACTCCAGAACCTTTTTGGCTTGCTGGGGCTGACAGACCTCGAAGACCAAACATTCTTGTTTGAAATCGACCCCCTTCTTGATCATCGTCTCCTTGAGGTTATGGATGTGCATCACACCGAACTTATTGTCCTGAACCGCGGCCTGCAAGGCGGCGGAAGCTTCGCTCACGGTTTTGCTTGTTAAAATTTTTACTAACATTTGACTTCCTTTTCGTAGATGATTCTAACCGCCGTAAGTCCGCGGTGTAGAACTGCAGGATAGGCTGTATGAGAACCAGTCGGATGCTTCTCTCGTATGGACAACCGGTATCCTTTGTGGTCGTTGGGCCACATAGATGTGAGCATCGCCAGGGGCATACCAGTGGACCGAGGCGATTCTAAATCTGCTCTATCTCTTCCGGGTCCCATACCACCATCGAACAGTTCAGAGGGTGGCTTTGTGCGCTGATGGAGCCCTGGCCATCGTTGACAAAGCCGACTCACTCATTCGCAAGAAAAGCGGGCAAATTGGGAGTGGAGGTTGGTACAGTTTGCTGAGTGCCGTTGAGATGGGGTTGGAAGCCCGTTTCCTTTGCCGAAAGCACTTCGAAGTCGAAAACCAGATCAATTTGCGCGTTCGACACGTGAGGCGGCTGGGTCAGGTGAGTTTGGTGCCGAGTAGGTTGGTCCAGATGGCACACTGGCGATCCTAAGCGTGTCATCCCGCATCCTCACAACCAAGCTATTCTCTGCCCACTGACATGTTGATTCGCGAAGTTGGTTAACGATATTTAACAAGTCGTTCTAAAAGGTTTGCACACTGACAACGTTTTGTTCGGCAATGCGACAGTATGATACAGAAGACAACTTGCTGCAATGAGGTAACAATGCAAACTAAAAACGACAACTTCTCCTTTCCTGTCTTGCTCGAAAGACTTCCCGTAAGAACTCCCCGTGATGAATGCGTCAAGGCCCTCGACGCTGATATCGGAATGGGAACCCTGGCCATTCACCTCGACAGGGATCGCTTCACCTTGAACCACGAGGAAGTTCTGGCTCGTACTCCTGCCGATGAAATAGCCCCAAGACTAATGAGTGGGGGACGCGTTGCCTATCTTGCGGAAGAACACGGGCATCCCACTCTTTATCTGCGCAAGCCCGCCGGACACGCCGAACCGATAGCCCCGGAGCTCGAGGTAACAAGCCACATCGTCAGCCCGGACGGAAAGCGCCTCGTCTTCACCGATCGGCGCGGATGGGTTCGGCACTGGACAGAGAAGGACGGGGTGAACAGGCCGTTCTGTAAAGCCCCCGGCCGTACGAAGCTTTTGGGTTTCGATGCAGAGGGTCAATCTCTACTGTTCAGCAAGAAGACCCGGTCTAGCTTTCAGGTCTTCTCTCACAACTTTCAGAAAAACGAGATTACGCTGCTCTTTCAGGACCATGACAGACGTGACGGCCCTCAGTTTTCCGCCATTATTACACCAAGCGGAGAGCATCTCATCGTGACGCGGGACCATTTCATAACAAAGGTCGATATCTCCGCCGGGACGATGGAGCAAAGCGTTATCCCCCACAGCCCATCATTTCACAATAGGGCGCCGCGACTTTTGACCGCACTCGATGATCGCTTTCTTCTCTTCGGCAAGGAAAATTGGTACAAGCTGAATGATATGGATAGTGAGGCCCTCTTTTCGGATGACCTTGATCTCTCGGAAGTAGACTGCAACGAGGATGGAGCCTATTACGACAGGGACAACTGGCCGGAAGCCGTGCCGGTGATGGATTTCACAGTCTACGACCTGGCAAATGAGGAAGCGATCCACGGAGAATGGTCGCCCCGCATTGGAAACGCTTTCCTGGCAGGCGGAGAAGCGACTCAAAGTGCTTTCGAGCGTAGTTTTCCTCAAACCACTCATCAACAGGAACTATATTGGAAGAAGGTCGAGGAGGCTCAAACGCGACCCCAGCGAGAACTCGAGCGACTGACGAACATCGGTTGGTGAACCAAGGCTACAGTGGGCTCGAATCTTCAACACAGTGTGTTCACAATCTGCAGGCTGGAGATTCCGCACACACCGTGTGCGGAATCTCGATCTGAAAGAGGGGCTAGTTTTCACCAGACAAAAGGGCACACAGCATGGCTGCTTCGAAAGAGAAAAGTACACTCGCGCTCCAGGCTCTTGGCTATCACGGTACCACCCTGGAAGCTGCGCAGAAAATCGTCACCGGTGGTTTTCTTCCCAGTAATAATCCTTGGGAATGGCTCGGCCACGGAATCTACTTCTGGCAGGACGCACCTAACCGGGCAAGAGACTGGGCGAAAGAATGGCATGCCTCAAAAGGGTACGATGGGCCCATAGCGGTCGCCGCGGCGCAAATCGAAAGGTAGAGTCATTCGCGGTTATCGCCCCGTTTGTGGTGAAGGCAAACGAATCACGACCGGCTCTCCTATTTACGACAGAAGTCACGTGAACCGGATATTTGTTTTTGAGCTTGCTGCCCAGCTCGGACATCCTTGATTCGAACTTGCCGGCATACCTGTTCACGAGCTCCATATCGACCTGGTCAAGCAGACCTACGAAGTTGTGAAGGCCCTTTAGACTTTCGTCTACACCGCTTTCGACATTAGCGGTACCCGCGAAAACTATCCCCAACGCACCAGGTCAGGGGCTTATCAATCCAACGGTTACCAAGCGCCCAGACCGAACCCGGGCTACCTCTCTAACACCACTCAGGCACCCAGGCCTCAAATGAACTGGGGCAAGGAACGTCAGCGACTTCAGCAGCAGTACCTGCAGACCCGGGCCGACGCTCTCAACATCAAGTACAGCGGAGGGCGCAACCGCCTCAGCCCCTACTCAGCGAAGGTCGCGCTTTCGGCAGCAGCGCCCTACGTCCGTCGTCCTGGGCCGACCACGCCTTGGGACAAACTAGGACAGGCCTTCGAGCGCAGCGAGCAGGCCCGTCAGCAGTTGCGCAATTTCGAGCGAAGCCGTTACACACCACAAATTCCGCAGCTACCAGGGTCACCGATGCCGGGCTCTTCCCGTCGCTGCCCTTAGCGCCCTGGGACGAGGCACCCGAAGGCTTCGCCCTCCACCGAAGCATGCATCGCCCTGGGACCAAGCCCGCGAATGCTTCGCCCTCCTAAGTAAGTCGCCACTGAGCCTGCCTACTGAGCCCTTAGCAGATTCTGCCATCTGAGGTATTATGAACGGGTCGTGCGTTTCCTGATCTTTATAACAGTGATGTCTCTCTTTGGACTGACAGGGTGCTCTCAGAATCCCCGGACCGGCGCGAGCGTCGAATTGACGTTCGAGAGCGGGCCTTACAGCCACCGGTTTACCCAGGGACAGGCCACGGACAAGTCTCTAGTCTTGTCAAAATCTCGTCGTACGGTCAGCTTTTCCGACCCCAAGTGCAACGGCTTGTCGATCACGTTTGAGGTGGCTCCTGGCAACTCTCGGGGAAAGGAGCTGAAGGTCACTGGAGGCCGGCTCTATATCAAAGAAGCTGGTCACCAAATCTACAGCATCGAATCGGGCCAGATCACCTTCAGCGAGGTTTCGATTGAGAGCGGAATGACGGATTACGACTGGGAGACCTGGGTTGAGGTCCTGGCCGGAGACTTCGACTTAAAAGCCCAACCCATCATCGAGGAACGGGCGCACGGTAAGACCCTCACTCAGCCAGCCGGAGATCCGATTGCGGTGCGAGGAGATTTTCGACTGACCGCCACCGCGCAACCGAAGAAAACCGCCGTGATCAAGCTTAAGCCAACCTGGCTGATCAACACGGAAAATTAGGGCAGGCTCGTTCATTGGCATGATACCCTGGGTGGTGTTTACGGGAGATTGCCGGACCGTGAACCCTAAAGGACTAGCTTCGCGCCGCAGAGTGTGGCCGGTTTGTGAACTCTTGATGAACAGCCCCGGTGACTCAAGGTTTCGCAAAGAGGCGTTCGCCCGGGCCTTTCGCAAACTGGGCAAAGTCAGCCAAGCCGAGACTGATGAGGAAATGACCAAAAAAGCCGAGGCCTACCATTAGGGGAAGTAGCGTGATTGACTCGTGAACGAGCCGTTTCTCACGCACGCTCGATTTGTCCGGCAGACAGGTGGAATGTGCATGTTTGCCGTTGTCGTCCCAAATGAGTTTCGAGTTTTATTGCTATGCTGAACGGCGAATCGAATCGTTGTTCGCCCCCCCATGATATCAGGTCGCCCCGCGATGACCTTCGGCCTTTTGGTCACCCAAGGGACCCCGAATGAGTCGGTCCATTTGCACGCTGAGGTCATCGGCGTGTTGTTGCCGTGACTCACTGAGATTGGCAAGTGCCTTGAGTGACCCGCGGAGTTTGGGAAGACATTTGTGACCAAACATACCCTCACGAATGAGAAGAATACCCGCCTCCACCATCTCCAATGTTTCGGCATCCGCTCGAGCCTTTCCAGAGAGGCTCTGATACAGGGCCCGGATCCGTCCCAGTTCCCGATGTTCTTGGCGGCATTCCACACAATGGACCGCGTCAGCCTCGAGGCCGAACTGTAGCTCCTCATACCAGTAGCGCTGCTCTTCCGCAAAGAAAATGAAGGGTCGCTGACAGCTACGGCATTTGCGTTGGAGATCGTAGTAGTGAGTGACCGGAACCGTTGCTGGGGATTGCCGGGACAGGTCGGCCTCGATGGCTGTGTTCGGTATACGCCCGGAATGCCAATGGAGGCATATTCCAAGCTTGAAATCCTCCCCTGGATTGAGCCCGGTGACTCGTGGCTTGCGACCATAGCGAGGATGCTCTACGTAGTTTTTGTAGCCACTCATTCGCGAAGTTGCACCTCCCTCTTGCAGTAGTCTTGCCGTCGCGGTGAGACTCGCTTTTTTAGTATAGCAATCTTCTTTGCAATACTACTACCGAGTCTACATCACGGGTGAAGCGGGGTTGTACTCGTGCGCCACCCAGGGGAGTTCGCGGCGAAATCGTAGTCAGCGTCGTCTGCGACGAGCCTGCGATGAAAAACGAATGAGAGGGCCTTGTCCTGGGACAGAGCGCCTCTGAGAGGCCAAGGTGTCGACCGACCAAAGGGAGCTTCTGACCACTTTCGACGATAAGCGCAGCGATAAATTCATTTGGGATGATCCCATGCGAACTCTGCAAATGAAGGGTTGCGTGCGACTCGAAGAGTTTCGGCGTCGTGGAAGCTCAGACGTTCGCGGCGAGATCGGATCGTGTGGTATTTCCGATATCGAGGTCAAGGACAGAAAAACAGGCGAAGTGACGCGCTTTACCCGGCAAATGGGCGACTAACCCCCGGAGCGCACCTGGGTCTATACGGTTGAGTCGGCCCTCAAGAGAAGGACAGCGGAGTTTAGCAAGGATGAAGATGAGGCCGTTGAGTATGGAGAAGTCGACGTTGTCTTCTAGACCCTGGAAAAGCGGTTGTCGTTTTCATTCCCTGTGATATCTTCCTGACCCCTGAAGAGGCCGTGGTGAATGCGGTCTATCACCGCTCCTACGAAATCCGAGAACCCATCGAAGTTCGCATCTCCCAAGATGACGTCGTGGTCTTGAGCTTTCCGGGGCCAGACCGATCCATTCAACTCGATCAACTCAGATGCGGCAAAGCCGTGAGCCGCCGCTACCGCAACCGCCGCATCGGCGAGTTTCTCGAAGAGCTCGAACTCCCCGACGGCCGCATTAGCCCGGACAAGGCGATTTCTATGACATGCTCATTCGCAAACCTTGAGTCAGGTCGCCTTGAAACCTGTGTTTGCAGCGTTTTTGACCTCTTGAAGAAAGCCCGTTGGAGTTCGCTAGTTCGAAAAGTTACATCCTGTCAACATGAGGTGGGCAAACATTAACCGAATTTCAGAAATCCTTTAAGTGTAGAACATAGCCTATTCCCATACGATACAAGGAGAGATCAACGTGCCCATTTCAAACAACAGAACCACTTTAGACTTCGGACGATCCGTGAGGAGAGACTCACTCAAGGAACTCACCGCCCGAACAGACAAGACTGAAATTGTCACGCCCAGCGAGGCAATCGAAACGATTACGGAAGCCAGAACCCACGCGATGATGCTGAGACTCGATCAGAGCAGCTTTGACCAAGATCGACGGCCGGACCATCTCAGTATGAGGGCCAGCTGGAATGGACAACCGCAGACAGATGTGGAGGTTCGGAAAATAAAGTCCGGCAATGACGTCACTATTGAGGGCGAGATCCGGCCCGCTGGAACCAATCGGGAGAACCCCACCCTACTGTTTGCTATCACCGAGCACAGTGACGGCATGGGAGACGTGGTCTCCGAGTCCGCTGCCCTAGTCAGGCCTCAGGACGAGGGCGTCGAGCCCGCCTATACCTTCTTAGCCTCATCGGCCAACTTCCAGCAGGGAGAAATCTTTGGAAGATTCTACGACGGTAGCGTGATTTTTGGCCGCCCGGTATCCGAGTAGCCCTCTACATAGGCAGACCACGAATGATGCCTCGCTGGATTTCGAATGTGAATGCACACGCAAGCTCCCCCTTGCCTGGAAACGCGATATTCGTGGTGCGGGCGAAGCTCTCAACATGGTCCCCCAGGTCTTGTGGCTGGTTCTGGTGAAAAAGCGTGGAACATTTCATGAGGGGGTCTTGAATGGAACTGTCCGCATCACAACGCCGAACCTTAGTGGCGGGCTCGGTGGGAAACGTGATGGAGTGGTACGACTTCGCGCTCTACGGTTTTTTCGCACCGATCATTGCTAAGCAGTTTTTCCCTTCCGAGGACCCCTTGGCTTCGCTTATCTCTACCTTTGGGGTTTTCGCGGCTGGGTATCTGATGAGACCGATAGGCGGATTGGTGTTGGGACGGCTGGGCGACCGAGTGGGTCGAAAGCGCGCCTTGCTGCTGTCGGTCTATCTGATGGCTGTTCCCACGGCCTTGATTGGTCTTTTGCCGACTCATGCTCAGGTGGGTGTGACGGCATCGGTTCTGCTGATGATTCTTCGCATGGTTCAGGGATTTTCGGTGGGTGG
Organism: Candidatus Xenobia bacterium; assembly: GCA_037968995.1. Taxonomy (GTDB): domain Bacteria; phylum Vulcanimicrobiota; class Xenobia; order Xenobiales; family JADMJV01; genus JAEXNA01. The sequence goes on along the minus strand of JBBKWP010000418.1, from coordinate 6,978 downwards.
AGAATTTACGGGTTCCATCTCTTTTCTGGCGGAACATGCTCCGCCCGAAAGGCGAGGTTTCTACTCGAGTTGGACCACTGGAGCGGCGGTCACCGGCATCCTTCTGGGCTCTGCGGCTGGGGCGCTGGCCACTGGGCTTTTAGATTCTGAGGCGTTGAATCAATGGGGTTGGCGAATCCCGTTCTTGGCGGGGCTTGTTCTGGCGTTCATTGGGGGCTATCTTCGGCGGACCTTGGATGAGTCTGAGAGTTTCAAAAAGCTTCAGATCGATGGAGAGATCCCCCAGACTCCGCTTCGAGAGGTGCTGAGCCAGCACGGCGCGGCGATTTTTAAAGTGTTCGCGGCGATGTGGATTTTTGCCGGCTCCTTCTACATGATTTTCATCTACCTGACGACCTACCTCTCCTCGGAGACTCATGTGTTGCTGTCGATGGCGTTGCGGCTGAATACGGCAGCTATGTTGCTGGTGCTACTTCTTATTCCCCTGATGGGGGCCGTCGCCGACCGAGTTGGGAGGAAGCCGCTTTTGGTGGGTGGCTCCTTGGGTTTCGCTCTGCTCGGATATCCGCTGTTTCTTCTGTTGCAGAAAGGGTCGCCGGGCCTCGACATGCTGGCGCTCATCGTTTTCGCGACTCTGACGGCCATGCTTCAGGGCGCTTTTCCGGCGACACTGGCTGAACTGTTTCCCACCCGGATCCGCATGACGGCGGTTTCGACCGCCTACAATTTGGGTCAGGCGTTTTTCGGAGGTACGGCCCCTCTCGTTTGCACGTATCTGATTAAGGGGACGGGTTCTCCGATGGCACCGGCCTTTTATCTTGTCTTTATCTCCACCGTTGGAGCCCTTGCGTTCATGGCTCTTCCGGAAACCCGAAACGCGAATCCCAATGAGGATCATCTCTTTTAGCTTGTGACCCAGGCTCAGCCGGGTGACGGGTTAAAGCGTCTTCAGATACTCGATCAGCGCGGCCTTCTCATCTTCGTCAAGTCCGGCCGGCGGAAAGTCGTGGCCCTCGTTACCTAGGCCTCGCTTCGCGCTTTGATAGTATTGACGTTGCTGATCTGGTCGGGTCACGTCGCTCGGGAGAGTGTCGAAAGTGGTGATCTCAAGACCTAACCGGACATCGTCGTATCCGTTGTCGCTGCGCCGCCAGATGGCCGGTCGCTTCGCTGGAGTGAGCAGGTGCCAAAGGGTGGGCACTGAGCCGTTGTGGAGATAGGGAGCCACGGCCCAAATCCCATCGAGGGGCGGAGCGATATAGCCCTTGTCAAGCGACAGTTCGACCTTGCCGTAATTCCCCAGCCAGCTTTCTCCGAGGTGTTTTTTGAAATCCGGGGAGAGTTCGCGAGCGCGCACCGAGTCTGTACCGATTTCGTCGAGTGAAACAAGCTTCTGAGGGTAGCTGCCGCCGGGCCCGTAGGTGCCGTGGCATCGCGAACAGTGGTTGACATAGAGAATGCGACCATCGGAGGCAAGCGCTCGGTCGATGGGTTTGTCATAGGGTGGAGGCTGCACCGAATTGATCCAGGCGAAGATGTCCTTGAAGGGCTCTTCCCAGCCCACGAACGTCGCGGCCGGCACTCTGTAATGGAGAGCGAACTGCATGATGTCGCGCGACGACTTACCTACAAAACCATCGGCGTAGTAGCGGCTCTTTTTGTGGGACCACCAGTAGGGAGGTGTGCGCACCGGGATGTCTAGCTGCTCGGGGGTCGGAGTGTAGACAGGTTTCTCGACAAGGTTCATGTCGTTATCTCGATGCATGACAAACAATGTGGCGTCCGTCCAGGCTTGGTTCAAGCCGCGGCTGGGCGCAGGCGGAGTGGGAGGAACTTTGACCGGGCTTGGAATCGGCTCAGCAAGCCCCTGCCGTTCAAGGTCCTCGGTGAGTGTGTCAAGGTCTGAGAGCCCGTTTCCTAAACCGCGCACCACCTGACCGCGGACTGGTCCTCCGTGACAGGCCAGGCAGTTGGTCACCAGACCACCTTTCCCGTCGGATGTGAACTGCTGAGGGATAGGCCCCGAGCGGTCGGGCGACAACTGAAAGCCGTAACGGCGCAGCGCCATCTGCTGTCGCTGCTCCGGGGTGGATTTCGCGGCCTCGCTGCGCAAAGGCTCGGGCCAGACCTGCCAGAGATCAAAGTATTGCTTTTCTGAACAGACGGGGAAACCGAATGGGACCGTCAGCAGGGTACGGTATCCTCTTTCCGCGGGGGTTTCTTCGGCCAAGCAAGCGAGGCCGCCGGCCCAGAGTGCGGCCAAACAGGTAGCGATGATCAGTAGATTGCGTTGAGACAAGATCGTCCTTCTTTCTATCGATGCAGGGTGAGAGGCAGTCGTGGCACCGGCTGACTAGTGGCGGCCAGTATCGCGTTACAAAGAGCGGGAGCTAGAGTTGGCACGCAGGCTTCGCCGACACCGCCCGCGGGCGCTTGAGAATCGACAATGTGAACTTCAATGGGAGGGGTCTCGGCCAACTTCAAGATCCTATAGGTATCGAAATTGGAAGGGACAGGCCCCTTCTCTGACACGGTCACCTGCTCGTGTAGGGCGGCGCTGAGAGCGAACAGACTGGCCCCCTCGGCCTGAGCGCGAACGGTATCCGTGTCCACGGCGCGGCCGCAGTCGAGGGCGCACCAGATACGATGAATCCGAGGTCCACCGTCGAGGCTCACCTCCACCATGTGGGCCACCGCGGTGCCGTAGCAGACATGGACGGCGACCCCTCGAAACCGGCCCTCCGCAGCCGGCCCTTTCGCCATGTCGCGCACCTGGGTGAGGACCTGTACCATCCGCGGGCTACCTGGCAACAGTTGGAGGCGTAAATCCAGTGGGTCAAGTCCTGACCCAGCCACGGCGGCGTCAAAGGCGTGCTCGCGAAACCAGGCGTTGGCGGCGTGTCCAACGGAGCGCATGTGCCCGACCGGGAGACCGATCTCGGCCCGGTGCCAGAAAAGTTCGTAGCGCTCCAAGGTGTAGGGCATTTCAAGCGCGCCCTCCACGGCGAACGGGTCAAGCTTACCAACGTATTTTTCAGGGTCTGTGCGATCTCCGATGGATGGGCAGGCGCTGTGCTGCGTCCAGGCGATCGGTGTGCCCGCCTCATCGAGACCGATGGTGACCCGAGCCAAGGCGGGCGGGCGAAAGAAGTCGTGCCGCATGTCCTGTTCGCGAGACCAAAAAAGTTGTACTGGACGGCCCGTGTCACGCGCGGCCTCGGCGGCTTCAACGATATAGTCGACCTCCAGTTTGCGACCGAAGCTGCCGCCCGCCAAAGTGGTGTGAATTTGGACCGTTGACTCCGGTACTTTCAAGGCCGCACTCACAGCCCGACGGGCCTGACTCTGTACCTGAGTGGGGGCCCAAACTTCTACCCGACCGGGTTGGATGCGCACGGTGGCCACCACGGGCTCCATGGCCGCGTGGGCCAATAAAGGCGCCCAGAATTCCAGGGAGACTTCACGGGTCACCTTTGGCGGCTTTTCTTTGCCCAGGCGGACTGCCAACATTCCGGGGCTCTTTTGCAAAGCTGTGGCCAGCCTAGCTTCGAGGCCGGCTTGATCGAGCAGGCCTCCTGCTGGTGGGTCCCACATGGGGTGCAAAGCCCGCATGGCCGAGAGCGCCCCATAGGAGCTTTTCGCCACCGTTACCACCCGGTCAACCCCCGAGATCACCTTTAGAACACCCGGCATCTGTTCAACTTGGGATGCGTCCACAGAACGAAGGCGTCCGCCGGGCATGGGGCAGTGCAGCGGTGTGGCGAACACCATGCCTTCTAGGCGGATGTCCATGCCGAAAACGGCCTCTCCGCGAACTCGATCCACGGCGTGCCGGCGGTCGCCTCCGCGAAGGGAAGCCGAAGCGACCGGCCGTAGTTTGACCTTGCCCGGCGAAGGCAGCGCCGCCGCCTCTTGGGCCAACGCGCCGTAGGCCAAAGAGTTTTTGCCGAAGTGCACCAGGCCGCCGGAAGTGGAGCATTGCTCCGGGTTGACTTGCCAACGTGCGGCGGCGGCTTGAACCAACACGGTGCGAGCCACCGCCCCAGCGGTGCACAACGGGGTGAGGAAACCGCGCACAGACGAGCTATCGCCGGTGAACATTTCGCCGGCCCAAGGATTGAAATACTCTTGGGCGCATGGTGCCATTCGTACCTGAATGCCCGCTGGATCCACATCAAGCTCCCCGGCCACCAGCAGCGCGTAGGCGGTATGAATCCCTTGTCCTATCTCGGTGGAAGGTACGGTCAGGGTCACTTCTCCGTCCACTCCAATGGAGAGAAAGGCATCGAACCGGACAGTTTTCGTCTGAGCTTGGGTCGCGCCTCCCAGGCAAAACTCGACCAGCAATCCGCCTGTCAGACAGACACCTATTTTCAGCACGCCACGGCGACTGAGTTTCACTCGGTGGCCGACCCCAAGATAGCTTTGAGCACGCGGGGATAGGTCCCGCAGCGACAGAGGCTGGTTATTCCGCGCCGCACGTCGTCTTCACTTGGATTAGGTTTGCGCTTGAGCAGTGACGCGGCGGCCATGATCATTCCCGGTTGGCAAAAGCCGCACTGGGACACATTCTCGTCGAGCCAAGCGCGCTGGACATGATGGAGATCATCTGTGGGAGCCAATCCTTCGATGGTGGTCACTTCGAGGTCCACCGCGTCGGCGGTGGGCAGCATGCAAGATCTTACCGCGCGACCACCCAGGTGCACGGTGCAGGCACCACACAGGCCAATACCACAGCCGTATTTGGTACCAGTTAGCCCAAGTTCGTCCCGCAAAACCCAAAGTAATGGAGTCTCTGGCAGGGCCTGGACCTCACGAACATGACCATTGACCTTAAGACGCACCGGCACAACGCTCCCCCGCCAGTGCCCTTGAAAGGCTGGCACGACCGTATTCTTGAAATATAGCCTCCAACCTCCATCCCATCCATCTCGAACTGGGCTCAGCGGGTACGTCAAGCGTGGGCTCGATGGACGTCGTCGACCTTAGTGAGGACATAGCTCCCGACTGCGGGGACGGGTATCCCAGGGGATGCCCTAAAAAGCATCCTGCGCATATCTGGACGGAATCCAAAAAATTTCCTATACTTTAGGAGGAAGTTCCGACCTATCTTCCTGACGAAGCCAACCTCATCCCTCCCTTGAGGCCGTTGCCCGACGGCCTCTTTTTATTTGGTTGTCGTTCCGCTGGGGAGGTTTGCTCTATTTGGTCGTCTTTTCCGCTGGGGAGACTCGCGTCTGTTTGGGGATCTTCGGAATTCCGTCGAGGCCTCCGAGTTTGCAGATGGTGCGAAATTCGACGGTGGTGACGGGCTGGACGGAGAGTCGAGAGTTGTTGACGAGAACCATGTCTTGGAGTTTCTTGACGTCTTTGATCTCATGCAGGGAGACTTGGCGCGGCAGGTGGCAGATGTATTCTACTTCGACGCAATACCAGCGAGGCTTTTCAGGGTCGGACTTGGGGTCGTAGTACTTGGCCTGGGTGTCGAAAGCGGTGACATCGGGAAAGGCTTTTTTGGTCACTCGACAGATGCCGGCTACACCTGGCGGAGTGCTGCGGCTGTGATAAAAGAAGCCGAGTTCGCCTTTTTTCATACTCTGCATGGTGTTGCGGGCTTGGTAGTTGCGCACGCCGTCCCAAGGGGTTGTTCCGTCGCGCTTGAGATCGTCGATGGAGAAAACGTCGGGTTCGGATTTGAATAGCCAGTAGCTCATGGTGGGGCCCATTGACCTGACGGGTAGCGAACTCCTCTCCCACATGCCGAGCTTGGTGGGCTTTGGGGGCTTTGGGGGCTTTGGGCGGTTCGTGGCGCTGGGTCGGCAGATCTTTTCTCGCATAGGATCGCGTAGCCTCGGGAGAGAACCGCCGCTTTATGATCACTGCGTCTGAGGTCCTAGAGACTCTCGAAATGATTGAGGAGCTTCACCTCGACATCCGCACCGTTACTCTCTCCGTGCAACTGCACGACTGCGCCGCCGAAACGGTTGAGGCGACGGTGCGACGGACGGTGGAGAAACTGCTGCGCACCGCCCAGCATCTGGTGCCGACGGTGGAATCGGTGTCGGGCGATCTGGGCATTCCTATCGTGAACAAGAGGATCTCGGTGTCGCCGGTGAGCCGATTGATGGCGGCCACGCGCGCGGACTCTTACTTGCCTATGGCTCTGGCCTTGGACCGTGTGGCAAAGGAGTTGGGTATCGATTTTCTGGGCGGGTACTCGGCGCCGGTTCACAAGGGGATGTGCGCCTCGGACCAAGTGCTGATCGAGGGGCTTCCGGAGGCCTTGGCTGCCACCGAGCGGATCTGCGCTTCGATTTCGGTGGCCTCATCCAAGGCGGGGATCAACATGGACGCTGTGTTGATGGTGGCCAAAGCGATTCATCGCCTGGCTCATCTGCATCCGGAGCGCGAGGGTCTCGATTGCGGACGTCTGGTCATTTTTTGCAATCAGCCCGAAGATTCGCCGTTCATCGCGGGCGCGATGTGCGGCCCGGGTGAACCAGAGGTGGCCATCAACATTGGGGTGAGTGGTCCCGGTGTGGTGCGTTCGGTGGTTTCGAAGATGCCGGGTGCGCCCTTGCATGAGATCGCCGAGGCGATCAAGCTGACGGCTTTTAAGATTACCCGGGCGGGTGAGTTGGCCGGGCGCGAGGTGTCTAAGCGTCTGGGTATTCCCTTTGGGATTGTGGACCTTTCGCTGGCGCCGACTCCGGCACGGGGAGACTCGATTGCCGAGGTTTTAGAGGCGATGGGCCTGGAGCAGTGCGGTACTCACGGGACGACGGCGGCGTTGGCGCTTTTGAACGACGCTGTGAAGCGCGGCGGCGCGATGGCTTCTTCTCGGGTGGGAGGGCTCTCGGGCGCTTTTATTCCGGTGACGGAGGATATGGCGATGGCGAGGGCGGTGGAGTCTGGGGCCTTGAGTCTGGACAAGCTAGAGGCTATGACGGCGGTCTGCTCGGTGGGATTTGACATGGT
>JBBKWP010000417.1:0-13600 GCA_037968995.1 Candidatus Xenobia bacterium | reverse complement strand
ACCAAGATCGAAGCCTATTCGGCGGCAGCGTCGGCGGCGTTCTCCGCCGCTGTGCGAGGGCGCAACAGCGGAAACAAAACGACGTCACGAATCGACGGAGAGTTCGTTAACAGCATGACTAGGCGGTCGATACCCATGCCCATTCCACCAGTCGGCGGCATGCCGTACTCGAGCGCGGTCAGGAAATCTTCGTCCAAGGGATGAGCTTCATCGTCGATGTCTTGCAAGGCCACTTGAGCGTCGAAGCGGGACCGCTGGTCGTCGGGATCGTTGAGTTCCGAAAAAGCGTTCGCCACTTCTCGGCTGGCCACGAAAAGCTCGAAACGGTCCGTCAAGTTGGGGTCGTCGGCTTTACGCTTGGCCAGCGGAGACAGTTCGATGGGATACTCCATGACGATCGTCGGCTGAATGAGATGCGGTTCCACGAAGTGTTCGAACAGCTTGTCGATGCAGTGAGCCAGCGTTGTTTTCTCGGGAGAGGCGTTGAGCTTGGCGTCCTTGGCCATCTCGAAGGCTATGGCGGGGTCACGCAGTTCGTGTAGCGTCTTTCCGCAGTGCTTCTTGAAGAGGTCGCTCATCGTGGCCCTGGCGTAGGGGGGCTTGAGGTTGAGTTGCTGACCGTCGAACTCCAATTCGTGGGTCCCTAGCACATCTTGACATACGGCGTCGATGATCCCCTCGGTCAAGGTGATCATCCCTTCGAAGTCCGAGTACGCTTCATAGATCTCAAGCAGGGTGAACTCGGGATTGTGGCGAGTCGAGATCCCTTCGTTCCGAAAAACCCGACCGATCTCATAAACCTTTTCCATACCGCCAACAATGCAGCGCTTGAGGTAAAGTTCCGTGGCGATCCGCAGATACAGTTTAAGATCTAGGGCGTTGTGGTGGGTCATGAACGGACGGGCGGACGCCCCTCCAGCCAAGGTGGCCATGGTGGGGGTCTCGACTTCGTAAAATCCCAGTCCATCCAGATAGCGGCGCATGGCCGACACGATTCGAGAGCGGAGCAGAAAGGTCGCTCGCACCTCGGGGTTTGAAAGCAGGTCGGCGTACCGCTGACGATACCGAATCTCAACATCTTTGAGTCCGTGGAACTTTGCCGGCGGGGGAAGCATGGCTTTGCTCAGCATGGTCCACTGCGTGACATGCAAGCTCAGTTCTCCCCTACGAGTCCTAAAAACCTTGCCGGTGACCCCCAGCAGGTCGCTCAAATCCACCCAGTCTAGGCGTGCAAAGGACTCGTCGCCCAGATCGTTCTTGCGAAAATAGCATTGAAGGTGATTGTCGAGGTCGCTGATGTCGAAGAACAACACCTTACCGTGATCGCGACGGGAACTGATGCGGCCGGCGATGCTGATCACCGGTCCTTCCTCGCCCGACTCCAAAGACTCGAACTGTGCACGGATCTGTGAGGTCGAATGGGTTCGCTCGAAGGCTTCTCCATACGGTTCGATACCGGCGTCTCTCCAGGCCTGTCGATGCTCTTTGCGAATCGCAACCTGCTCGGCCAGTCCCGTCAATTCTTCTGTTTCACTCATTGCTTGCTCCTATAGAGGCTGCAGCCACAGCCCAACCTCTTCAGGCCGATTACGATTTAGACCGACCGTCCCTGACGGGATACAGTACTCGCAAACCAGGGAGTCAACCTGCCCGAAAGGATTCCCACACCTATTAGGCGGATTCCTGGGCATGCATGCCATTGAAGACATCAACGGTCGACTGACCTGGGGCCATTCCACCGCTCCTGAACCAGGCGCGACGGAAGTACGGATCCGGGTGGTAGCGACCGCCATCAATCGAGCCGATCTGGTTCAACGCACCGGGAATTACCCCCCTCCTACTGGGGCTTCTCCCATCCTTGGACTGGAGTGCTCTGGGATCGTTGACAGCGTGGGGGAAGGTGTCGAATGGCCCCGAGTGGGGGATTCGGTGTGCGCCCTCCTGGCCGGTGGCGGCTACGCCGAATACGTTGTGCTTCCCGCGACCCACGCCTTGCCCATTCCTGACGGACTTTCTATGATTCAAGCGGCGGCCGTACCCGAGGTGTTTACCACGGCTTGGCTCAATCTGCGCCAAGAGGGCGGGTTGCAGAACGGTGAACGTGTTTTGCTCCACGCCGGTGCAAGCGGTGTAGGCACCTCCGCGATTCAGTTGTGTCGCGCTTGGGGCAACCCGGTTTTTGTTACGGTGGGGAGCGCGGAGAAGGTCGCGCGCTGTCTTGCGCTAGGCGCTGAGGGCGGCGCCAACCGCTACGATGGTCCCTGGTTGAAGGCCGTTAAAGCGTGGGGCCCCGTAGATGTCATTCTCGATCCCGTGGGAGGCTCATATCTAGCTGACAACGTGAACGTTCTCCGAGCCCAGGGACGACTGGTGAACATCGGTCTGATGGGTGGAGCCGAAGGCGTTCTTCCTCTTGGGACGATGCTGCTCAAGCGGCTCAGCTTGCGGGGGTCGGTCCTGCGCAGTCGGAGCGTCGATGAAAAGACCGATATCTTAAAGGGCGTTCAGGACGAAGTCTGGCCTCTGCTGGCCGACGGCAAAGTCGAACCCATCATCGAAGAAGTTTTCGACATCCAGCAAGCCCAAGAAGCCCACGAATTGGTAGCGGGCAACAACACCATTGGAAAAATTGTTCTCAGAGTGAGTGACGAGTAAGGATTCGGTCTAGAAGTTGTGCCCGATCGAGGTGCTTATTGCGTTGACCCCGGCCAGGACTGGGCGGCCAGTTCGTCAAGTCGGTGAATCACTGCGTCCCTGAGACGTTGGTGAGAATTCGTTCTCTTTCTCAGGCGAGGGAGCACCCCGGCGACCACAGGGATACCAAAAAGTATGGCCGCCGTGACCTCATTGGGCAAAGCTGGAAGAAGATCCAACAGAATAAACGACGCTAAACACCCCAAGCCGCCTGAGCCCACACTTTGCATGGACCTATCGTTGGTCTCTTTCTTCTCTGTAGGCACCACTGTGCTTTTCAAAAACCGTATATCTGGCCGGACGCTTTCCGCCATGCCCTTCCAAGCCGCTCGTGCCTCTTTCACCATTTCATCAAAATGCTCGTCACGGATCAGTCCAAAGCCGGAGACATCAAAAGATAGGTGATCGGCCGTCATGACGGCTTGAGCCCCCGCCCCGTTCTCGCACACGGTGACGGAAGCGACTTGAATTCCGTCGCAGATCATCTTGATGCGATCCCGACCGCGCAAACCGAGAGGTATGGAATAGGCATTTCGACACCGAACAGGAGATGAAGTCTGCGCGAGAGGCTGAACACAGAACGTCTCCGCTTTGCGAGTCTCACGAACCCAGCCACTCTCACCGACATGGCGCCTCTTGAAGACCGGACGGACAACAGAGATACCGCCTGTGATGTCGGCCACCAGTCGCTCTACCAAAAGGAAGGGCTCACTATACGTCGCAAGCCACGGGACTCTTTCTGCCTCAGGCAATCGATTCTTGAGGAGACGACCGTCGAGGCGAACTTCGATGGGGGTATAGCCGCAGAACTTTCTCACCGTGGACACTTCAGCGGCGGTCGCCGCCGCGGTAGGCCACGCCGTTTTGTCCTTCTTGATAGCGAACATCGTGAGGTGGTCCGCCGCAGGCGCGTTGGCGGGGCGCGGCGGAGCATTGGTGACGGAGAGTTCCTCGCCGATGGCCGTGAGCGCACTCCCTTCCTCGCCGTTCCACCAGGCAAGTCGGATCTCTTTTGGGTCAGACACGAGGCTCGCGTTAAACCCCATGGCGAGGTAGCGGAGCGGCCCCTCAGGCGCCTCCAAAGGGTTGGCGAATGCAGCCAGTAGCGTTTCGAGGTCGCCCACCGGCGCCGGCGAATCAAAACACAGGCTGAGGCTCTCTCGTGTGGTACGCAGGTCCACCCTCGTCGCCCCTCCAGAAACCGCGGCTTGAACAATCTTAAGAAGATAGAAGCTAGGGTCATCGAACTGAAATTTTCCAAGCTTTCTCCGCGCCTTCAAAAGATCGATGGTGAATGCACCCTCCGAGTCGACCGTGCCGGCCGCCTTCTCGGCTCCTAAGAAATGCTCGATATCCACCTTACCGCGTTCGGGCTGAGACGCTAAAAACTTCCCATTCCCAAAGTTAACCTTCCGTTCACGACCTTTTCAACGAAAACTGGTAGTTTGTAAGAGTGCCGATCCCTGTGACCACAACCACCCCTTACAACGCCTCGAATCCCCTTTCCAAGGCTTACTGGAGCGTGCGTCAAGATTCTGTGCCAACGGAGACAACCCGCCATCAACTTGACGGCAATTCCACCGCCACCGTCGGCGTGCTCGATATGTTCGAGTCCGATTCCGTACAATGGGTCCTGCACGGAGATAAAGTTCGCTCGGTGATCATCGGCGCGGGCTTTTCCGAAGCCGAGGTCGCCAAGATCGACAACTCCCCGAGTTCTGCCAGCAACAAAGCCGTAGGCGACCTCCTTTATGCCTCCGACGACGAAAGCTTCTCGGACCGGATGGACGCCTACATCGAACTGTCGGCCACGGCGCTGCTGTCTAAGACCAACGGAACGCTCCGAACGATTCTCGAGGATCCTAAAGCGCAGCTGCATACCCTCAACCAATCGCAAGGAACCAGTCGAGCGGATGTCTACCAACTGCTGAACGGTGCCGCTTTCCAGAGAAACGGCGCTTATGGAAGCCTTACCGATGTCGGGCTTAAAATGGTTGAGCTTTTCGGCGTCAAAGCCGAAGACCCCAGCGAGCGGGCTAAAGAACTCCGTCAAGCTTGCATCGACCGGGTTCAGAACGTGTTGGATCAGAGCGCGGTCGTAAAAGAGGTCCAGAATCAGCACGTCCAACTGCTCCAAGACCTTCGCGAGAGAGGGGTCACTTTGGTCACCTCGGCCGGGAACAGCGCCGATGAACTGTGGCGACTTCGCAACCAAGGCTTCCAAGTCGACGACAGCTTCGACGACGACCTCACCTCGGTGGGACCCAAAATTGTAGTGGGCGCCTTCGATCCTATGGGAACTCCCTGGCCAGAGGACGACCAAGTCGCTTACTTCAGCTCGGAATACCCCGGAGTCCAGATCTTGGCACCCGGCGTGAACGTCACCACCATATCGGGTTCGGAAACGGGAACTTCCTTCGCCGCGCCGCTGGTCACCGCCGAACTGGAAAAATTACGACGCAGCCATCCTGAATGGTCGGTGCTCGAACTGGAACAGAGCGTGTTTTCCAAATTTCGACTGGCGGATGAGTTTCGGGTTAAGACCTCGAGTTAGGCCACCTCCACCACATTCTCCAACGCCGTGCCCGCCTCGTATCGTCTTAAGTTCTCCACGAAACGTTGGGCGAACCGTAGAGGAAAGTCGTGAACCTGGTCGGCGCTGTGTGGGCTGATGATCACGTTGGTCATTTCCCACAGAGGCGAAGACGCCGGGAGCGGTTCTTGCTCGAAGACGTCCATCCAGGCTCCGCCGAGGCGTCCTGTCCGCAAGGCGTCAAGTAAAGCTTCGGTGTCCACCACGCTGCCTCTAGCTCCGTTCAGAAGAAGCGCCCCCTGTGGGAGTTTCCTGAGGATGTCGACGTTCACCAGATGCTCAGTTTCCGGTCCAGCGGGTACGTTAAGACTGACCACATCGGCCCGCTCCCACAGGTCATCGAGGGTCTCAACCAAGTGCATCTCGTCGAACTCAGGGGGCACCGTACTGGGGCGACGACGTACTCCAAGAACTCGCAGCCCCAACGGCCGAACCAGTGAGGCCAGAGCAGACCCTGTATGACCGGCACCCACGATCAGGAGCGTACGTCCAGCCAGACTACGAAATCGGGTAGGCTCCCACCGCTTCTCGGCCTGGGCCCGCTGAGATTTCAGAAGTCCCGTGGACAGAGCCAACAGCCCCGCCAGAGCCCGCTCCGCATGAAAGCGAGCCAACGTGCCCAAAGAGTTTGTGACGGTCGTTGAAAGCGGGTTCCATCCGTGCAGATGATCCGTGCCCGACCCGCCGACCTGAAACCACCGCACACTCGGCCACTCCAAAGCCTGCTGGTGCGCCGGTCCCGGAAACCCGGAGTGCTTGATGGAAAAAACCACCTCGGGTTCGCAACGCCGCAAAGCGGGCCCCACCTCCTCGACCGTCGTGGCCCACTCGATCTCGTGATCTCCAGCGTACTGTGCCAAATATTCTCGAAAGTCGCTCGGCTCGCTATGAAGAATCAGAAGGCGCACGTCAAAAACCGACCGCTAGGAACTGACCGGCTGTAAAGCGTTCGCCAACCGTTCGGCACAACGCTGGCCTGACAGCCCACTGTAGTCTCCAGGGCTAGAACCTGCGCCGCACAGGTGAAGTCCTGAGACTGGGTTGGCAAAGACATCGCGCAGTCCCATGGATTGCCAGAGAGTCACTTCTCCGCCGTAAAGATGACCACCAGAGATGTCGAAATCTCTGGCTAGGTCAGCGGGGGTCTGAAGATCAGAAAGGCCTGAGAGACCGTAAGTCCGACAAAAAGCCGACACACTCTCCTTCATCCTGTCGCCCATAAGATGCTGCACCCAGATTCGACCGGTGGCGGTCTCTAGTTCACCGAATAACTCCACCGAACCGCGTCCGTATTTTGTGGGATCATACGCTCTCTCTAACGACTCCACAGTGTCTGTGAAACTCACCACGCCGACGTCGCCGAACTCGCCTGAGTCCACAACTGCTGTCCCGGTGGTAGAATCTGTTTTCCAAGCCAAGATCTGATCACCCAATTCCGGCTCGATGTCGGACAGTCGTAATCGGCGGGTGAGCGTGGTCACGGGGTCTTCACCAGAAAGCACGAGGTCGGGTTCTAAAACGGCACCCTTTTGAGTAAAAACCGTCGTCAGACGTCCGCCTTCGACCTGAAATCGCTCGGCGCTATCTTCAAGAACTTCGACCTTCCCGGTCAGCATCTCCTGAAGACCCTTGAGCGGAGGGGCGTCGGTCGCTAACACTTCATCACGGGCCCAGCGCCGCAGCAGCAAGAACGCGGTCCCGGAAGCGAAAGGTCCCTGTCGAGTCCCTGATAGCGCCGCCGACGCCAAAGTCGCCTTCAGAAGCTCACCCTCAAACCAGTCGTCGAGAAAATCCCGCAGACAACTCCACGGCAATCGAAGAATCTCCAAGGCGTGTCCTCGAGCATGCTCGCGCCAACTCGACAGTGCGACGTCCGGGGAAACTCGGAATAGATTCTTCCAGATCGTCGAAGCGTCGTCGAGTAGCTTGACAAAATCCGGCCAACGCTCTCGATCGCGCGGAGTAATCCCGTGACCTCGGATTTCCGAGCGGCTCAGAAGAACCCGATCTCCGGCCCGAGAAACGCCAAGACGTCCGATCTTCTTTTCGGGCAGCCTCAGGCCCAGTTCTTGAGCTAGAGCGGGATCGAACGAAGCGTTGCTCATCAAGGAGACGATTCCCCCAAGGGTTGAGCCGGGTAGCCATTGCACGGTGTGACCTTTACGAGATAGAAGGAGTGACGCGACCATGGTATTGGGGTCTGAGCCCACTGCGAGAATCTTCACACCTTTACCTCAAGCTTTTTCTCAGCCAGCAGTTCCAAGGCAGCGTTTCGACCTGGTGCGCCGGTGATGCAGCCCCCTGGGTGACAACTGGAGCCGCACATCCACAGGTTATCGATGGGTGTACGATAGTTGGCCCACTGCGGCGAGGGTCGCAAGAAGAAGAGTTGCGGCAAAGTCAGTTCGCCGTGAAAAATGTGGCCACCCGAAAGCCCGTATTTTTTCTCCAGGTCGTCGGGTGTGTTGATGTGTGTGTGCAAGATTTTGGAACGCAAGTCTGGTGAATGTTCGCTCAAGGTGTCGATGACGACGTCTAAAAACTCGGCTTTCTTGGCGTCAGTCCAGCCGCCTTTCAAGTCGTAGTCGGCGTACTGCACAAAAAGACTCATGACATGCTTACCCGGAGGGGCCATAGCAGGGTCCAGAAGCGAAGGGATCAGGGCGTCCATGAACGGACGCTTGGACCAACCGCCGTATTTGGCGTCGTCATAGGCCTGCTCTAAGTAGTTCAAAGACGGCGCAATCTCAATAGACCCACGCATCAGCGCCTTCTTGTCTTTAGGAATGGCGGGAAAGTCTGGCAGGCCGTCTAGGGCTAAATTGACCTTGCAAGACGGTCCGCGGGTTTTCCAACGGCGCAGATCCCGTAGGTAGTCCTCAGGCAACTCTTTCTCTTCCACCATGTGTAGGAACGTCTGGTGGGCGTGAGCCGCGGAAATCACTCGATCGGCTTGGAACTCATCGCCCGCCACGGTAGCCACTCCCACAGCGCGTCCATCTTTAATGATGATGCGCGCCACCGGCGAACTCTCGCGGATCTCCACGCCGTTAGCCTTGGCCGCTTTGGCTATGGCTTGGCTCAAGCCGCCGGTGCCTCCCTTGGCGAATCCCCAAGCTCGGGGGGCTCCGTTGAGTTCCCCAAGATAATGATGCAGTAGCACATAGCCGGTGCCGGGGGAACGGACTCCTAAGAAGGTCCCAATAATTCCGCTGGTCGCTTTGGTGGCTTTCAAGGGCTCAGTCTCGAACCACTCGTCGAGAAAATCCGCCGCACTCATGGTCATCAAACGACTCAGAGTGTGGAAATCTTGCTTTTCCATCCGGGACAGAGTGCCCTTGACTTTGGCCATCTGGGCCAGATCCTTGGGCGCCAGCGAGGTCGGGTCGGGGGGAACCATGTCCATGATCGGCCGCACCCCTAGAATGAGGCGGCGCATGGTGGCTCCGAACTCATCGTATCGCTCCGCATCTCTGTGGGAAAAACGTTCGATCTCCTGACGGGTCATATCGTGATCGGGCCAGTCCGCGAAGTATCCGCCATCGATGGGCGCCACCGTGGATTCTAAGGGCATGATCTCCAACCCGTGGCTGGGAAGGTCCAGTTCTTGAATCACCTGAGGCCGTAGTAAGGAAATGAGATAAGAGACAGTCAGGAACTTGAAGCCGGGGTAGATCTCTTCAGTGGATGTCGCCCCACCCACCACCGAACGAGCCTCCAGCAACAGCACCTTCAGGCCCGCCTTCCCAAGGTAGGTAGCGTGGACTAGTCCATTGTGGCCGCCCCCCACGACAATCGCATCGTATCTAGCTGCCATACATGTCCTTCTTTCGGTCGGTGGAAAAAAACGGAAGTTTTTCGACCCGGCAGGGTAGCTTTACCCGCCGGCGTTCGATGACGTCCTCGAAAACAAGTTGGCTCCCTGGAGTCGCGACATCGGGGTCGACTTGAGCTAGCATCAGGTACTTCTGCAAGGTGGGCGACCAAGTACCGCAGGTGGCGTATCCCTTTTGAACTCCCTGGTCATCGAAGAGCGGATGGACTCCGCGCCATGCTTTCACAGACAAGCTGGGAGGAAGACCCATCTCTTCAAACGCCTCACGGTAAGCCACGGGGTCGAGTACGCAGCCCACATAGTGGTAAGGAGTGGTGGCCTCGTCCTTTTCTCGTAACAGGGCCTCGCGGCCGATGAAGTCGCCTTTCTTAAAGTGTACCGACCAACCGAGGCCGAGTTCGAAGGGCGATGACGTTTGGGCCGTGGTGGCCGCTGTCAGCGCGGAAACGTACTCTACTTCAAGCATCAGAAGACCGGCTTCGATACGAGCGACATCGAGAGCCCAGATACCGGCAGGGTAGAGCGCGTAAGAATCGCCGATCTCGATGAGTCGGTCCCAAACGGTCACCCCGTGGGCCTTAGGGACCCAGACTTCGTAACCCAAGTCACCGGTGTATCCGGTGCGAGAAATCCACAGCGGAATATCCTTGTGAAACGAGTGACAGCTTTGGGAAAAGCCTAGCGAATTGACCGTCTCACCGGCCAACTCTCGCAGCACTGAAAGAGAGGTGGGACCTTGTAACGCTAGGACGCCAAAGTCGTCAGAGATGTTGTCGATAGTCACGTCGAAGCCGCGGGCGGCCTTACGCAACCAACTCTCCCCTTGCTCGGCCGCCGTCATCTGGAAGTGGTCTTCAGCAAAACAGGCGAAGGTGCCATCGTCGATCACCTTGCCTCGAGAGTCGCACCAAGGCGAATAGAGTACATCCCCCACCTTGAGGGCGGCGACGTTGCGAGTGATCAGACGTTGCAGGTAAGCGCGCGCCTGGGGTCCGCGAATGGAGTACTTGGCCAGCGCCGAAACATCGAACATAGCACAACTGGCGCGCACGGCGTAGTATTCCCGGTCGGGCACCATCTCATAGCAACTCGCCACCTGATACCCACCCCAGCGACGCCATTCGGCACCCTGCATCAAGGCCTCAGTGCGGAGATGAAACGGTGTCCTCTTTAAGCGCTGCATGGCCTCAGCCATTCTCGGAGGAGGGGGGTGAACCTTCAGAGGACCTCTGGTGCTCTACTGGATCCATATTCGTAAAGCTGAGTCGAGTCCTAGGCGCTTCTCTCGAGCTTGGAAATACGTACCTCGTGGTCACCAAGGCGGTCATCGTGTTCATAGCCTTTATCGCGAAAAGGTCTGAACAGGTCCGAAACATGCTCTAATAGGACTTCGAAATGTCGGCGGTTCTCTTCTTTGGATTCCTCGAACTTCGCGTAGACAGCATTGAAACTCTCCACGATGAATTCATCCGTTTTGTCCATTCGTTCTTCAAGCTTGTCAAAACGCTCATCAACCTTGGCGAAGCGCTCATCAACCTGATCGAACCGTTGGTCGTGTTCGGTGAGCTTGGCCCTGACCTCCGCAAAGTGCTGGTCGTGTTCGGTGAGCTGGGCCCTGACCTCCGCAAAGTGCTGGTCGTGTTCGGTGAGCTGGGCCTTGACCTCCGCAAAGTGCTGGTCGTGTTCGGTGAGCTTCAGATTGATATCGATGAGAGTTTTCTGCGTGTCGGAGTCCATAGACCCAGGCTACCCCAAGTACGGCTCAGAAACTAGAGTACAAAATGTTAAATTTGATGAGGCGGATTTCGAGGGGTCAAATCCCTTCCACGTCTTTTTTTCTGCTGACCTGATATTCCAACGTCAACGTCTGGTGTCCGTAAGCCGGCAACTCCAGCGACCAGGTCACGAAACCGTGCTCATTATGGGCCGCCTTGCCCGTGGTCTTCTTAAGGTTCTGCTCTACCTTCACGCCCTTGATCTCAGAGACCGGGATCCGTTCGCGCACCTCGAGTTTCTGCGGCGATAGGCCAAGATTACTCAGGTGGATGTCGACTTGGTGAGTTTTCGTTCTCCATCCCGTGAGAATCGAAGACTCTTCTGAACTTGTGGTTTCCTCTCTATGGCACCGTAACTCAGGGTGCGGGCCCCAGTTCACTTCAAAAGAGTCGCCTGCCGTGACATATTCCAGGTAGGAACGGCCCACCAAGCCGCAATCCCTGATCAGGTCCACCGGCCCCGCCAAAAGGGACTCCTTGGTGGGATTGACCGCCTTCGTCCTTACAAAAACCGAAGAATCCAGTTCACCCATCAAGATTCTTTCCTCAGAAAGAGGGCCTTCGAACTCGAACAACGGCACTCGATGTGGACGCCCGTCCGACGGAACGTCACAAGCCATCTGGGCAGAAAAGCGCAGAGGGCTTCCGCCGTCGTCGATCCCGGGGACCTTCTGAATTCGCTCCTCCACCCGTTGCACCCCGTCTTCACGAGTCTCGACGCTAGTTTTCTTCTGTTTCGTCTGCAGATAAAGAACGTCGCGGTCAAGGGTTGGTGCTTCCGTTCCCAAGGCCGCTCGCTGCGTGCCAAACGATAGCTGGACCCCAGACCAATCCTCACCGGTGTTCTGCCAAAGGCAGGCCTCCGTTCGAAATCGGAGTTTATCCCCTAGCCATTCGGCCACATGATAGGGTCTCCAGCAAGCATTCGGAACGCAATACTCCACCGTGACCTCCACCTCACCAGCCTCGGCGCAAAGGACAGTCAGTTCTAAGCAAGCTTCCAACTCCGTGCTGGGCTGCTGCCGGTGTTGAAACTGATTCTGGAGGTCCCGTACCAAAAGTCCTTCGATTTCCAGCCGAACTCTCGCCTCGACGCCGCGCTCTCCCAATCCGACGATTCTACTCTCCAATAGCCCGAGATCCGAGGTCCACTCTTCCTGAGCGGAATATCCGCCCGCCGCGTCGGCAGCGATTTCAGTGAGCCAACGTCCCAAGAGAGCTTGGTGAGCGCTCAAGCTCTGTTCGAGACGTTCGAGTTCTCCCTTCGAAGCCGTGAGACGCGCCTGCTCCTCTTCGAGTCGCTCGCGCAGTACCATGGTTTCAGGATCAGGTCCCTCAGCAGCTTTCCTCGGATGGCGCGTCACCCGGAGTTCGACGAGGGTCGCGTCACCCACGTCTCCCAAGGACGCACCGAGGCTCTTGTCGGAAATGACTGGACTCACCCCAACAATCCGGCACCGTTGAATCCCGGCTTCCAATTTCCAGCGTCCGCTTCTGGTCACGAAGGCGCGATCTTCTTGCAAAGCGACGTGGGTGACCTTGAGTTCTAGCGGTGTCATGAATTTTGCTCCCGGCGATTTCCACCTTGAACTTCAAGCTTCGAGCCCATCTCAAGGCTGTAGTTTGCCCGAGCCTCCACACGACCGCCACTCGCAACTGTCAGTCGCCAGCGATAAGCGCTTTTTAGAAGGGGATTTTCTTCCGGTATGAAGGCAGACCATGCCGGGGTGACTTTTCCTACAACAACCTTAAGATCGTCCTTGTGTTCGGCGGAGGGCTCGGGCAGACGCTCCTGAATCTCCAAGGTAATGGAGTGGGGTCGATGGTTCACCGCTTCAATAACCAAAGTATGCGCTACTTCCGTGGTGCCGCCCATCAGACCTGATGTCCGCTCATCAAAACTCGCGTTTCTGGACACTTTCACGTTCATGTCCACTCCCAGACCCAGTCGAAAGACACCGTTCGGAATGACATCGCGCAACGGAGTAGTATGGAGGAATTCCCCATCGACGGAAATATCCGCGGGCCCCTCAGGCAGGGCACTGAGGCTCGGGTTAGTGATCCGCGCCGCGCGAAAGACCAGGGGACTCATTCTGGGGACGCAAAGGTACTCCAACTCGGGTTTAATCTCGAGCCGAGTCAGGGTCACGCTATGGAAGTCTCCGTCAGAGGCGAGATCCATGGGGTTTACGGCGGTATAGCGATAGTCGAAACCCTCTTGAGCCCTGGGGAACCTATGGCCGGAGGGAGGCGGCGCCGAATCGACTGCCTGGGCCTCAAAGATGGCCGTGCCCAAAATGCGCTCTGCCTCGCCGGTAGTGATGCTCAAGCCTCGTACTTCACGATATTCCTCGAATCGCTCAGCAACCATCAGATGCCCGCGCCCGTCAGAAGAACAGGCCCCGAGCCGAAGACTTTGATAGCGCATCACGGTATCATCCAGGCATTGGACTGTAGCGACACTACGCTTGGGGCTGGTTTTGAGCGGGCTCGCCGGCGCCGCACGACCACGAACCGTAGCTTCTCCATCGTGGCCCCATGCGGCACCCTCATCTCCCAGGCCCCCTCCGCCGACACCCGGCGCTCCACCGAACGGCGCCTCCGACGGGGCGAACGCTACAGACTCTTGGACCGCGTCGACTTTATCCTTGACCGATTCAAAGTTATCCATCAGTTTGGCGCTCGGTCTAACAGGCAGGGAAG
>JBBKWP010000416.1:0-4046 GCA_037968995.1 Candidatus Xenobia bacterium | reverse complement strand
TGCAAAGGGGAGAGCTTGCGACGGCCGCCTCCTACCTGACGGAAGCAGAAGCGGCCTACGCGAAGTACGATGAAACCTCGGACCCCCTGCCTTTTGAGTCAGACACCCGAGCTTTGGGTCTCTTGGAGGCCCACCTTCAGCTTGCTCAACGCGAACAGAACTCCTCAAAGATCGATTTCCTCAAAGAGAGGATCGACGAGTTGAAAGCGCGCCATGAAGAATCCATTCACGAATGGACTCGCGGGCTATCTAAAGGCCGAACCCCTCGGGGGAGTCGTTTCTTCGATGGAGTCGATCTGAAAACAGGTCTCCTTTTCTTAATTTGCCTCATCAGCATCGGCCGTGGCTTTTATTGGGATTTTCAGGACTTTTAAAGTCCCTCAGGAGGTTTCGGCTTGCGGGTCCGTTCAGACTTGGTAAAGCCGACATACTACGCCTGTCGCAAGCAGCCTTACCGGCGACTTCCTGGGCCTAGGGATGCCGTCCTACGGCGTGGTCACGAAATCGAAGGGCTGACCGGCTGAGGCCTTGGTTTCGATCAGATTGAGTGAGCCGTCTGTGGCGACGGTGTAGGTGCTGATTTGGTTGCTGCCCGCCAAAGGGACGTAGGCGAATTTTCCGCCTGGGTCAAGCGAGATCATGCGGGGATTTCCGGGAGTGGGAAGCGTTGTCCGCAAACTGAGGGCTCCGGAGGCCAAAACGTCATAGACACCGAGCGAATTGCCGTCGTAATTGACGATGTAGGCGAAGCGGCCGCTCTTGTGGACGGCCAGACTTCTTGGGTAGGCGCCGGTGGGCTGATCGCTAATGGGGAACAGTTCACCATTATTCCATACGCGGAAACTGTATACTTTGCTGTTTTGAGACGACGTAATGTAAAGGGTGTTCCCGTCCGGACTCGGGGCGAGAGTGGTGAGTTGAAATTGCGGTGTGGGCAAGGGGGCTGAGATCGGGTCCAGACTCAGACGGCTATCGTCTTGACTGTCAAATGCGTAAACGTCGAGAGAGTTGGTTTGAGGAACGTAGAGAAAGCGACCTTTAGGATCGACGGTGAGGCTTTGCGTCCACCCGGCGATGAGTCGAGTGCCGCCACTTGTCGATGGGTTTGTTGCTCGGGCCGGGAAGCCGTAAACTCCGTTGCTGCCCGCAACCAAGAGACTACTCCCCTTAGGTGTGACAACGAGTGAGTTTGCCCCGTTGACTGTGCCGACGGCGGCCTTCGCCGAGAGTCTGCCGTCCACTCCAACCGTGTAGCGGCTGACCAACCCTGTCGATTGACTTGCGCTGTAGACGATACGCCCTGAAGGAAACATGGCCAAGTCTCTTGGCAGGGGGTCGGTGCTCTGGGTATTGAGAGACATAAGTTGACCAGTCTCGGTGACCTGAAAGGCCGTCAAGGTCGATGCCGTTTGCGAGGCTAGAAAGACAAAACGATTGATGTACTGGTTACTAAACGCAAAGGCTCCTTCACCAAAATCCATTCTGACCGACACGGTCTGGCCATGGGTCGCCGCTTCCGCTATTGAGAAGATGCCGTTGCCCAGAGATTGAAAAAAGCTGTTGTTGGAACTCCAAGCGACCACAGAGGACAGGTCTTGTGCCGGCGGATCAGCGTTGCGCAGGCTAAACGTCCGTGTTGTTCCGGGGGCGGAGATGCTATTCGGAAATCCTAGGCTAACGGCTTTGAGAGAAGAGGAGGCTGCAACAACTAAATTCGCTGAGGCTGAGAGGGTATCGAGTTGAGCGCTGATGATGCTCGTCCCGCCATTTGGGCGAATCACTCCAAGAGAGTCAGGGGAGCCCCCGAAATAGGAATAAAGAAGCGCCGCATAAGCATTGCCATCGTCTTCAACCCCAGCCGCCTGAGGGTTGCTCGAGGTCCAGGTGGCTTGTTCACTGACGTCCACAGTGGACCCGTCACTGTAGGTGCGAATAGCGGAGAACTTTTGAAAGCCCGAGGTGATCTCCGCGCTGGCGGGGGTGACCGCGAAGGAGACGGGAACAGCGTCCGTGATGCTCACCGTGGTCGTTCCGCTGATGGAGCCAGAGGTGGCTGTCACGTTGACCCCCCCCACTGAGCGTCCCGTTAGCCGACCCGAGGAGTCGATGTCGGCCACGGCGGAGAGGTCGGTAGTCCACGCGACCTGGGAGCTGAGGTCTTGCTCGTCGCCGTTGCTGAAGCGACCGGTAGCCGTAAACTGTTGACTCACTCCCTTAGGAAGTGAGGCCTGGTCGGGTGTCACCACAAGGGTCTGCAAGACAGCATCGGTGACCGTTAGAGTCTTGTCGAGGGTCTCACCGCCGAACGAGACGCTGACGGTGGCTGCACCCACTTCAAGACCCGTGACCAACCCCTGTTGGTCCACCGCGGCCACGTTGGGTGCCGCGGATGTCCAGGAGGCTTGGCTGGTGACGTCGCTTCTTGAGCCGTCGGTGTAGTTGGCGAACACCTGGAGTTGGAGACGCTTCCCGTCAGCCAGCGTGTTGTCTTCGCTCCCAAAGGCGAGGTTCACAAGGGTCGCTTCGCTGACGGTGACGGTGGTCGCCCCGCTGATGGTGCCTCGAGTGGCCTTGACGGTTGCTTGGCCGATTTCGCGCCCGGTCAACAGACCCGACGGGTCGATATCGGCGATGGTCGAGGGTTCGGTCGACCAGACCACTTCGGCGCTGAGATCCTGCTCATCGCCGTTACTGAAATGGCCGGTAGCCGCGTACTGCTGGGTCAAGCCTTTGGGGAGCGATTTCTCGTTTGGGGTGACCGTTAGGGTTTGCAAGACGGCGTCGGTGACCGCGAGAGATTTCCCGGCTGTTTGGCCTCCGAAGGAAGCTTCAACGATCGTCTCACCAACCCCCAGAGCGGTGACCAGACCGTCGCCATCGACCGAGGCAACAGGGGGTGCTGAGGACACCCAAGAGGCTTGGCTGGTGACCTCGCTCCTTGAGCCGTCCGTGTAACTTGCGAAGGCCTGAAGCTGAAGCTGGGTCCCATCGGCAAGCGTTCGATTCGCGCTTTCGACGGTGATGAGTGTGAGGGTCGCCTCGCGAACGGTAAAGCTGGTTTCGGCCTCCAGGGTTCCAAGGACGGCGCGTATCTGGGCCTGTCCCACGGCTCGGCTGACGGCCAAACCTTGGTTGTCTACAGCGGCGGTGGTGGTGTCGGTGGAGGTCCAGAAGACCTGGTCGGTGACGTTTTGCTCGCTGGCGTCCGAGAGCGTCGCAAAGGCTTGAAATTGCTGGGTCAGGCCCAGCGCCACTGAGGGACTCTGGGGGCGTAGGCTGAGCGCCGTGGGAACGGCCGAGGTCACCTCAACGGTTGACTGACCAGACTCACCGCCAAAAAGAGCGGTGAGCGTGGCGAGGCCGGGATCGACGGCGGTGATTCGGCCCGTGGCGTCGACGGTGGCGATGCTATCATCGCTGGTGGACCATTGGGCGGTCTCGGTGACTTCTTGCTGGGTTCCGTCACTGAAGGCAGCGAAGGCGCGAGCGGAGGCTTGCGTCCCGTCGGCTAGAGTTGATGCGGTGGGAGTTACAGACACCGTGGTGACGGTGGCCGAGGTGATCTCAAGCTCCGCCGACGCGCTTATGGAACCAAAGACCGCCGAGATCTCGGTGTCGCCCACCGTGATCCCTTGGGCTCGTCCGCTGCTGTCGACGGCAGCGATGCTGGGGTCCGAAGACTGCCAGTTCACCGACAGGGAAACGTCGAGTTCGTTGCCGTCGCTATAGGTCGCCAGCGCTTCGAACGGCTGAATCGTACCGGCGGCGATGGATGCCGCGCTCGGAGTGACGCGAAGGGAGCGAACGACGGCGGCTACATCCTGAAAGGATGGGTCCACGATGACCGTGGTTTCCCCCGCTCGAATGGCGATGGCGAGGGTGCCCAATCCCACCACGTTTTGGTTCTGCAAGTATTCCAGTTGCAGAGTCACTCCTGCTGTGGGGATGCCTTCGAACAGAATCTCGGCGGCTTTTTCACGAGTTTGTGGCCCATAGACAGGCTGCCCGTTGGCATTGAACACGGTCGCTCGAATTTGGGTAACCTG
>JBBKWP010000415.1:0-7491 GCA_037968995.1 Candidatus Xenobia bacterium | reverse complement strand
GCCTCTTCGCTGCTGCCGCGGGCTGAGTGCAGTTCAGCCCGAGAATAGTAGCCGCTCGCGAAACCTGGCGCCAACTCAAGACATCGATTGAAATCTTTGAGAGCGTCGGCCCATTGCTTTGTGTCGACCTTAACTCCAGCCCTGGCGGAAAACGCATAGGCAGCGGTCGGATCCAACTCTACAGCTTTGTCGAAAGCCTTCAAAGCTTCCGGATACTTCTTCTGTGCTCTGTAAACGTTGCCTAATCCCTGGTAAGCGTCCGCCAACTCGGGATCGAGCCTAAGAGCTTCCTTGTAGGATTCGACAGCTTTCGCATAGTTTTTCCGTTCCGTGTACAACCAAGCTCTCGCCGAGTGAGCGGACGCTGATGTCTCCATCAAGGCAAGCCCCTTGTCGAAGTCCCGATTCGCTTCCGACTCCCTGCCCAGGCCATTGTAGATCCGCCCGCGCGAAAAATAGGCCAAGTGATAGGCCGGATTTATTTCTATGCCGTCGTTGGCGTCTTCCAGAGCCTTCTTCAACTGCCCGGTCTCTCGATAGGCATCGGCTCGCGCAATGTAGGCATAGAAAAAGCTCTCTTCTTTTCCCCGACGTTTCGCTTCTTCGTGGTCAAGTCGGATCGCTTCGGAGTAGTCGGCGATCCCCTTTGAGTAGTCACCTCTCGCACGAATGTAGGCGTATCCCCTTGTCAGATACGCGGCCCCTAAATGCGGGTCCAGCCGGACAGCTTCTTCCGCATCGGTCAAGGCATTCTCATAGTCGCCCTTTTCCAAATAGGCGTAGCCCCGCCCGGCCCAGGCCAAGGCGTGCGACTTTTCCAGCTCAATGGCTTGATCGTAGCTCTTGATCGCATCGTCGAGTCGACGCAACTCCAGCAGCGCATTGCCTCTAGAGCTGTAAGGAACGATCTCTTTAGGATTGAGTCGAATCGCCTCGTTGTAGTCGTTCAGAGCCTTCTCGAACTGAAGCAATTTGAGGTAAGTGTTTCCGCGAGCAGCCCAAAAATAGGCGGTTTCGGGTGAAAGTTCGATAGCTGTATCGAAATCGGCGAGCGCGGCTTGTCGATGATCACCCATCTCGTCATAGACCGTGCCACGCGAATAGTATGCTAGCCCGTCCTTGGGAGAAAGTTCCACAGCCTTTTGGTAGTCTGCTAAGGAAGATTCATAATTTCCAAGGCGATGATTCGCCTCGCCTCTTCTTAAGTAGGCCTGGTAAAACTTCGGTGCATTCTGCAACGAATCACTAAACTCGACGACGGCGACTTCATATTGCTTGTCTTTGAGAGCCGACATTCCGCGCTCGTAGGCGAACTGGGCAGGAACGGCACAGCCCAATGTACACGCGGCGTACAGGGCAATGCAAAGTGAGGAAAAAATCTTCTTGGCCTTCAACTTGAGGGGCTCTATCTCTTAGGGGCGCAGATCTTCGCTGTCGTACTGCAGGCATCGGTAGACCATTTCCAAGCTTTTACCGGCTGCGTAGTGGTTGTCGCCTATATGGGCTGCTTCCAAGAAGTAGCGGGTGGCGATGTCGTCTTGATGCAAACTCAAAGCCTGCCAACCCAAGACCAGGTGGGTCGCGCCGCGGTCGGGAGCCAATCTCATCGTTTCGCGCCACTGCTCGTCGGCCGCGTACCAAAGACCGCGCTCGCTCAGTAAAAGAGCTCGTATGTTTCCACAAATCACCGAAACGGGATGCCGCTTGAGTCCAGCTTCCGCGGTCTCAAGAGCCAAGTCGTCATTTCCCAACAGGTAGTAGAGATATGCGACCACCTCAGTGATGGCTTGAGGATATCCCCAATCTACGTTAAGCCGCCAGAAAACTTCGATAGCAGCTTCCATATTCTCGTCGCAGGAAAAGAGAACCGTCAGATATCTGAGACCGTCATCGCGGTCGACAGTAAAAAGACTCATTCCCTTGAGAGCGCTTCGAGCGCTGTGGAAGTCTAGATGCAGGACTTGCTCGATCCAAAAGGCCAAGTCCGCCACTAAACTTTCGCTTTGAGGCCTCGTTTGACGATGTCGCAATAGGATCGCAGGCCATTCTCCTTCCCGAAGCAGTTCCGCCAGTTCGGCTACAAAGGTTCCTTCGAAGAGAAACGGCTCGTGGCCATCGGGAAAGTCAAAAGGACTGACAAAGGGAAAGATGGGCAAGGGGTATCCTTCGTCGTCGAACAAAAATGATGCCTGAAAATCGAACCAGTTGATCACGGAAGCCAACTCCTGGGCTTCGGCGTGTAGTCTCAGCGCCGTATCAAAATCGCCTTGACCCAACGCTTGCCAAGAGCGGGCGAAAAGGTACCAGGAGTCTTCGCCGGTTCCCAGCAACGGCACCGCCATCTCCACAGCTTGGTCGAAGCGCTTCCTGGTGATCAAGAAATGGACGAACGAGGCTCGAAAAGCCGGTTCTTCCAAACACGCCTCAAACGGCTCAGCGAAGAAAATTAGAAGATCATCATCCATCGTGCTTACCTCCCCGCTTTAGAGCCCAAGCCCTAACCTTTCCTATATTCTCTCTCTCGCGGAGATCTCATCTCGAAAAACCGCAGACTGAGCCCGATGTTTCCTTCTGAGATCAAAAGAGCCCCCCCGGGACGTCCCGAGGAGGCTCTTCTTTCACAATTCGCTAGGCGCTAAACCCCGTTGAGGAGGGTTATACCTTGGCGCCCGCTACGTGATTCACGGTTTTCTCGGCAAGCAGCAAGAAAGACTGGATGGTCTTATGCAGATGAGGGATCGGGGTATCCTCTTCCTTGCAATGAGACAAGCCGTTCGAACTGTATGCGAACATCATCACTGTCGGCATATGAGGCACCATCTCCGCGGCGTCGTGTAAGGGACCCGAGGGCAATTTGGGAGCTTCATTGGTCACCTCCATAACAGCCTCTTCGGCAAGCGCGATCAGCTTCTCGTCGAAAGGACGGGGCTCGATCTGCCAGAGCTTCTGCCACTCCACCGACACGTTATTTTCCTTGGCGAACTTTTCGGAAGCCTCTCTTGCCTGTTTGTTCATCGAGGCCAAGGTGTCCGCGTACAAGGAGCGCTGATCGATGGAGATCGTACACACACCCGGCACCGCGGTCACAATGCAAGGGTGGACCTCCACTTGTCCGATGGTACAGACAGCATTCACCTCAGGCGTGCTGTGCCGCAACCCGATCTCTCGGACTTCGAGAGCCGTGGAGGCCGCCGCCAGAAAGGCATCCCGGCGGTGAGGAATGGGAGTCGATCCCGAGTGGGCCGCCTGACCGCGAAAGATGATGCGATGGCGTTCCACGCCAAAGGTTCCGATTACGACACCAGCCGAGGAATTGCGGGCTTCCAAAACCGGTCCCTGCTCGATGTGTAACTCGAGGTACGCCTTGGAAGGGATAGCCTTGAGTTCATCGTGAGCTTTCATGATGGTGTTGAGCTCAACACCGTTCTCCCGAAGCGCGTCTTCCCAACGGGTCCCCTCAGAGTCCTTAAGTTCCCGCACCTCTTCGATCTCGAGGCTCCCGCCGGCAGCGGATGAGCCGAGAAGGCTTCGTCCGAAGCGGGCTCCTTCTTCATCAGCCCAGTCCACTAGCTTGAGCGTTACCGGCTGCTCGCCCGCGGCCTGGGCTCGACGAAGAGCCTCCAGCGCGATCAGAGTTCCCAGGCAACCGTCGAGCCAACCACCGTTGGGAACGCTGTCGAGATGTCCGCCGATAATGATCGCGTCCTCAGATTTCCCCGGAAGTGTCACCCAGCCGTTTCCGGCGCTATCCCTCTCAAAGGTCAAACCCATTTCCTCGACCTTGGCGATGAACCACTCTCGAGACTCTCGCCAGATCGGTCCCCAGGCGACTCTCTGTGCGCCTTCGGGAGTGGAGGTCAGTTCGGCCAACTCCTTGAGTTCAGCAATGACGCGGTCGGCGCTCTCGGATAAAGACATAGTGGTGTTCCCCTCTCAAAAAAAACAGTTCGTGTGGATAGAGCGCTCAGGCCCTGTAGCCCCTTTCTTATCCCGAGAGCCCAAAAGGTCCTACCTCGGTGTGTTGTGAAGGCTTGCAAATGATCTGTGGAAGCTGCGCAACTCATGCCGGAGCCGAGGACCGCTACTGTGGAATCTGCGGTGCCCCTTTGCGCCAACTCACCGTCCACACGCAAGCCGGCCATCGCTTCACTATTGAGGTCTTCCCCGACGAAGTTCAGGAAAGCTATCTGAAATTGAGCGCCGAGGGGCGGGGTGAGGTCGACGTGCGATGGGACCTGGAAAAAGACTCCCAAGAGATCTCTTGGCTGCGCCTCCCGGTGACCGAAGACCGCCTCCCATGTGGACGCGATTCCCAACAGCGTATCCTTGCTTACGGAGGACGCGTCCCTGAAGGGACCTCCCACGCGGCTCATTTAAGACTTCACCACACGACCAAACAGGGCTCTCGCAAGGATAACGACAGGCTTTGGGATCGGTGGTGTTGGGAGCGAACCCATGTCACGGTAGAGGTTCTCAAGAAAAGCCCAGCTTTCTTCGTCGCCGACCGAACGGTACGAGACCTCGGTCGCCTCTCCCAGGTCGCTCAACTTCCCATCTCTCAGCTCTTTCGTTTGGGAAATGGAGGCGACGCCCCCTTGCATTTAGTACTGACAAGTCGGGACCGCAACCTTCGGCTGCAACAATCTCACCTGACGCTTGAGCCTGGAGAAATTCACAGCCTGGCAGCCGAACTCCACTTGCTAGACCTTGAAGTGGGCCGGGAACACTGCCTGGCCTTATCCGTCAAGTCCGAGGAAGAGGATACGACATTCGACTTTAGCGTCCGTTTCACACTGACGTATCCTCGGGTGGAACTGCCGGTGCTGGGAGTGGATTTTGGCACCTCAAGCTCCAAAGTCGCGCTGCTCGGCGACGGTGAAATTCAGCAGGTCCGTTTAGACGGCAAAGAGCTTTTCCCGTCGCACCTTTACCTATACTCTGACGGCCGGATGATCATCGGGGAAGAAGCTTCGGAGTATCGAGGGGAACCGAACTACCTGCGAAATCTCAAATCACTGATGGGCGGGGATTCGAATTGGGTCGAAGTCATGGACCCCATCAGCGGTGAGCGCACCCGTCACGATCTCCACGCTCTAATCGCCGGCTTTCTGAGACGGCTGTTTCGGAAGACCAAAGAGAGTCCTGACTTCGAGAAGTACGCGGGTCGCGGAGTGGACGCGCAGGACATCAGGTTGGTGCTGACCACCCCCGCCGGAACTTCAGCCGACGCTCGCGCGGAAACTCAACGCGTCATGAAGCGGATCTTGGAGAGACTAGGGTTTGCTGAAGTGGAAATCTTGGTGGAGCCGACCGCGGTGTCTTTTTTGTACGCCGCGGAAGACCCCGAGATGGTGGAAGGAAAGCGGATCCTGGTCTTTGACTGCGGCGCTGGAACATCAGACATCTCATTGTTGAAAGTGCGCTTGGCTCAAGATGTTGAAGAGGGGTTCTTTTTTCGACAGTTCGAGATATTGGGAGAAGCGGGCGAGATGATCGGGGGAAACCTTTTTGACGTTGCCCTCTACGATCGACTGGTGCTTGGCTTGGGAGACAAGTCAAAGGAGAACCTTCGCCGCTTGCTCTGGCAGCAGCAGCAGGGGAACACCGGTCAACTCATCCCCCCCGAGGATTTTCCCGGTCGTAGAAAGCTCCGGTCTCAACACCTCTTAGAAGCGATCCGTCAGACCAAGGAAGAACTTTCCGCCCAATGGTCATCAGCTCAATCCGAGTTTTTGGTTGTCTGTCCTGAGGTCGTGCACCCCGAAGAGACTCTGTCGCTGGACCGACCTCAACTGGTAAAGGCGCTACGCCCCTTCTTCGACCGACTAGAAGCCCTCTGCGCCCGTGTTTTAAGAGCCGCCCAACTGGAAGAGGACGATGTCGACCGGGTCTACCTGGTGGGCGGTAGCTCTTTTCTTCCTCCCTTGAAAAGTCTCTTAACCCGAATGTTTGGAGCCGATCGCATTGTCACGGACTCAGCCCGACTGACCTCCATCTCTAGAGGAGCGGTCGCGTCGGCGAGCACCAGAATTCGTCGGGTTTTGACGGTCGACTATCTCCTGCGGGTGCCGGGGCTCTCCGATCAGGTGCTGGTCAGCGCCGGCGCCATCTATCCGACGGCTTCCAAAACCCGCGTTTTTCTGGCGCCTTCCCCGCCGCCCTTCTTGGTGAAGTTCGAGGTTTTGCGTTGTCCAAACTCCGAATTGCCAGATGCGACCCAAGACGAGGAGTTAGTGGGAACCCTAGTGGTTCGAGTGGACGAGGGCCCGTCCCGAGAGATCGGGCTTCGCTTTGAGGTGGATCTCTACGGAGACCTGAGCATCTCCGCCGAGTATCGCCAAGAAGGCACCCAGGCGCTCCTCACCTTCCCGATACGGTATCTTCGGCCCGAAGGGTCGGAGCCCCAAACGACTTAACACCCCCCAGAAAGGGTCCGCGACGCAACTTTGGAAGTAGCGAGTATGGCCCCAACAACACTCCTGGCGTGTCCTAACTGTCAGCACGATGTGTCCGCATCCTCCTCGTTCTGCACTCAGTGCGGATTGGTGTTGCGCCAACCTTGTCCGCACTGCTCGGTGGAACTGGACACGCCCGGCGGAAATTTCACCTCGTGTCCGCGATGCTCTACGAGTTTTTGGTGCTGCGGAGACTGCGCCAGACTGTATCACCTGGACCGAACCTCGTGCTTGAACAGCTACTGTCCTGAAAAGGGGACCTTTTGGACCGCCCGATTCGGCAAAGACCGCTGGGACCAAAAACAGGGGTTTGAGGCGGTCGCGACGTCCACATCCGGTGACAACAAACCCCTTCCGGCCTGGCTGGCAGGCGAAGGAGCAGAGCGCGAGCGACGATGGCCGTCCTTGCACGCCTTCGGCCTTTTGATCTCCGTGCGGGACACGGGAGTGGTGGAACTGTGGGCGGAACGCGGAGCGCCCGTGGAGGAAGAGGGCGACGGATTTCGAGAGATCAGTGTCTGCCTATCTCGTCTCGACCTCGGCGAAAAGTCAGCGGGCGCCCCCATCTGCCATCAAGATCATCTGGTTATTGCCGGTTCTCAATCCTTGTCGCTGTTGGAAATGACCAGCAACCCGTCATTGGGCTCCAAGATTCCGGTTCCCACCGGCAGCGGTTCCATTCGCCTAGTGAGTCTGGCGAATTCCGTCTTGGTTGTGTCCGAAACCGGCCTTTGGGAAGTCGATATGGATGAAGGAGTGATTCTTCATCATATTTCACGAAACTTCTCACTGGACCTGAACCCAATGGCTGACGAATGCGGGCAGGTTCTTTTGCGGACCGCCGCTCCTGACCCCAAGGTCCTGCTCTACAAAAAGGACAGAACGCTTGTGGAACTCGACGACTCCAGTTTCGATGGGCCGCCCGAATGGTCGTTATACGCCCAACGCTTTCTACTCTTCCATCGGAGCACTCTGGCCATTCTCGACGGAGACGTTTTTCGGACCGTCGAACTTCCCGGCACGGTCGTCGCCCAAC
>JBBKWP010000414.1:0-16848 GCA_037968995.1 Candidatus Xenobia bacterium | reverse complement strand
TAAGGACACTTATCACCCGGGGAAAACCTGCGAGGAAAAGCGCAACATTTGGAACGCCGAAGTTCGTGAAATCGATCGGCGTGGGAGCTATCTTCGCCGAAATCTGAGAAGCTCGGTCTCTTCTTGAGGCCGTGTTCATGACTTTCCGTCCACTAATTCCAAACTCGTCCCCTTGTCTTTACGTGAAGGAGTTTGGGTTTTCCTCGAGAAACTGTGTCAGAGATCCCTTGAATCTGGGTTTTGAAACGATGTATCAGACGAAACGAAAATTTGACGGAGAGATCTTGAAAAGCAGAACTTTATACAAACTAATGATCTTGCTGAGCTTCGCGCTCGTCATGGCCGGTTGCGGCAACACGGATGTCGATTTTGTGAGTACGAATGGACTGGGCGTCCGCTCGAGCGAGGTCCTGTTTGGCCGAACTCTTTTGGAGGCTCCTGCATCCGGTGCGCTGGCGGAGCTTACCGACTTGTCAAACAGACCTCTTAGTTACGAGGCTGTAGAGGTCGACTCCAGCGGAAATTTTCGAATCCCAATCGAAATCGGGCTTCTTCCTGAAGAGTTTCGAGTCAGAATCACTCATCCAAAGACCTCTCCGTGGGACGTTCCGATCATAGCGAACGTTAGAAATTTCACCAAGGGCGATTCGGTTTATCCTAACCTCCTTACGACGGCCGCCGCTCTCTATCGGGAACGACAGGGTGGAACACAAGACGAGGCGGTCTCGTGGGTCAAGACCACATTCCAGATACCAAAGGATGTGAATATTGGGTACGGCATCGACGAATCTCGAAGAGCGCCTTTCAAACACTCTGTTTTTCTTTTGAAAGCCGCCGAGAACGGCGGAGTATCAGCCTTTCTATCGAGTATCGTGGACAGCCCGCCCGTGGCGGAAAGATCCTTTGCTTCTGAGGCTACCGGGCCGTCGTTCGGGCGCCGGGTGGGTGTTTCTGTCGTGGCAAGTATTGGTCTCTCTATTATCGACAGGGTCGGCGGCACGCTCGTTGGCCAGATCGCCCAGTCTCTGGGTCTGAACACGGGTGATTCAAGCGAAATTCAAATGGTGGGTCAGCAACTCGTCGAGATACAGAATGACTTAGAGGCTCTCAATCAGGAGATTGAATCGGACTTCAACCAGCTGGACAAGTTAGCGGTCACCTCATCTCTTTTGCAGATCTACGTGACGGGAACTGAGAGCCTTCAGTCGGACCTTGCTGAAATTGAAGTGCAAACGGAGGATCTTCTAACCGAAGCGCTCGATGCCAGGATTACGAACGCACCTTTCATCCCTGATTCTGGAGTAGCGGACCTGCTATCGAGTATATCCGGCTATAACGGTCGAACAGACTTGGATGTCATTGCAACTCAGCTTCTCGGTAACAGCAATAGCGGCCAGGCCTCGCTTTTAGAGGTCTACCAGAAGCTTCTTTCGGAAAGTTTAGGGGTGGCACCGATCCCCCCGGATGGCGGCACAGTCGTTTGGGCCCGAACTCCGGTCCTCACCAATCCCCGTATCTTCGACGCGTTTGAAAGATTTCTCGCCTTCTACACGCAGCAGCAGACCCTGGCGCTCAACCTGGTAGCTGAGAACGCGAATTCGTCATTCGACGAGGCGACCGTGTCTGAGTCCAAGCAGACCGCCGGCAAGTTCCAGGTCGACCAAGCCCTTCAATCTCAGTATCTGGGAGCGCCGCTCTTTTCTGACAAATACTTAGCTTTTCCCGGATTCGCTTTTGGTTTTCCCTTTTATGGGCCAGCACCGTCGAGCCCTTCGGGAACAATTTTCTACTCAGATATTCAGGACACGGCCCTGGCCTATACGAACTTTAGCGAACAGCAAGTCCAAGAACCAGGAGCTTTTTACGTCATCTTATCCAGTGACGGTGGTCAAAATTTCATCCAACAGACTCAAACTTTTAAGGGACCGGGATATCCCTCGGACAACCCGACCAAGTTTGATCCGTCCGTGGATGACGCGAGTCAGGGATGGCGCTTGCCCACTCTTCCTGAACTGGAGCAACTCCGTACACTAGCTTTAGGAGTGAATCCCTCGGATGCGACGGCGGGTCTTCTCTCTCTTGGATTCCAAGCACCCGATGACTGGGACGGGACCTTGTGGTATCTCGACTATACAGAGCCAAATGTCCGTGGATTCGCCGACAGCAACAGAGTTGAAATCAATGAGTTTGACCCAGTGAAGGCCTATGTTTTTTCCACCGGAGATAAGCTAGGGTATACGGCGCCTGAAGCGCTCAATGACCTTTACCAGAATCCTCGTTGCTATATGCAAGTGCACTATCAGAGTTTTAGCGAAGATCAAGGATATGAGCGGATCGTGGCTGCCGGATTTCGGCCGACCGAAGCTCCCGAATTAGCGTTATCCTCTGACGGTTCTCAAGTCATAGCATCCTTCAACGGTCAAGACATCAGCCGGTTTTGTGTCTGGAGCAGCAGTAACCCAGGACGCCTAGAAGTCCGTGGTCTGGGGTCCGACGCAGGCAAGCTTATCTGGCACCTGACCGACAGCACACCGATTATACCCAGCCCAACGGTCACGGCTTCTTGGCAAGGTATGAACCCATCCAATGGCGAGGCCGTCAATCTTAGTACATCGCTCGAAGTCCCCGTCCCGGACCCGCCCCCTGTTCGAAACTTAACGAGTATTCTCATCAATCCCAGCAACTTGATTCTACTCGATGCCTCCGCAAATCAATCGTTTGTAGCTATGGGATACTACGACGATGGAAGTGTTGAGGATCTCACGGATCAGGCCATCTGGTCACTAGAACTACCCGATGGTTCTGCCTACCCGCCGGGCGAGGCTGAAATCAGC
Source organism: Candidatus Xenobia bacterium (assembly GCA_037968995.1). Lineage (GTDB taxonomy): Bacteria > Vulcanimicrobiota > Xenobia > Xenobiales > JADMJV01 > JAEXNA01. The sequence goes on along the minus strand of JBBKWP010000414.1, from coordinate 14,014 downwards.
AACGGCGCAACCCCGGGAATTCTGGTTTTTAACCCTACTAACCAGACCCCTTTCTTCATACTCGATCCACTGCTGACCCTGAAAGCGACTCAGGGCAATGTCGTGGGACAAACCCAAGTCGAAGTGGCCACTCCGTTTTGACCCCCGAAAGGATGAACACCACCATGGTGGAGAGCAAAAGATTGTATCGATTAGTATGGAGCTTGTTCGTCATGGCAATATCTCTTGCGGGATGCGGAAGTTCGACAGGCAACCCCGATCTTGCATCGGACGAGTTGAACCTCACCGGAACAGATATTGTCTTCGGCAGAGCCATATTGAATGGCCCGGCCCAGGGAGCAACGGCACAAATCACAGACCTGTCGGATATTTCTCTCGGTTTCCGGGCGGTGAGCGTTGATTCTACCGGAAATTTTAGAATTCCAGTGAATTTCGACTCCCTACCGAGTGAGTTTAGAGTCGCTGTGTCACTCGGGTCCGATTCAGAATGGAATCTTCCCATTATCGCAAACGTCAACGGCTATGACGGTACCGAAGCTGTCTTTTGCAATATTCCGACCACAATCTCAGCGCTTTACCAACAGAAAAAAGCTGTCTCCAAAGAACAAGCCAACAGCTTCGTGCGTCAAGCCTTTCAGATTCCGAGCGATATCGAGATCGGTTGGGGGATCGACGAATCACGCCGGTCCCACTTCCGACATTCCGTATTTCTCGAGAAGGCAGCGAGTAAAGGTGGGGTGGCTGCCTGCGTGTCGTCCTTAGTCGAGAGCGGTCCTGTGAGCCCACAGTTCGGGGAAGTCGCGACGGCGATCGCTGTAAAGGTAGCTACCAACCTTGCTTTAGATGCCATCGGGACCGTTATCGGCACCGTGACTCAGGCGATAGGTCTGAACGTTGGTAGCCCCGACTATGTGGCGGAACTGGGGGAGGATTTGTCCTCAATAATAAGCGATGTCGTCAAACTTGGGAGCGCCGTAGAAACGGACTTTTCGAATCTCGAGAATATTGAAGCTGCCCGCGACCTGTTTGACGTAGCTCAGAGCTTGGTCACGGAACTCGATGACCCTGTCGCGGACATTCAAGCACAGACCGTAAACTTGGCCGACGTAGCGAGAGAGGCATCAATCACGAATTCGCCGTTCACGCAAAGTTCTTCCACTCAATCGAAACTTGCGACCATTGCCGCATACGATGCTCAAGTGGATCTGCGTCTCCTTTCCAATGTCTTGCTCGGCAAAACGGAATCCCCCAGTCTCCTCAAGATTTACCGGGAACTGCTCGCCTTCGAACTGGGTGTTCCGCCTCTGGATCTCAGTAATCCTTCGGCCGCGCGAGTCTGGGCCTCGAGCCCTGTGTTGTCAAACCCGCTACTCTTCGATCCTTATGAGAACTTCTTCAACTACTACATTCAGCACCAACTCATGGGGTTAAATCTTTTGGTGGAGAATGCAAACGCAGCGTTGGATCAGGGGACGATTGAAGAGGCGCAATCGACTTCGGCGGGATTTCAACGAGATTTCGTCGAGGAGGCAGAGTTTCTCGGTATTCCGCTCGACTCCGACGACTATTTAGCAAATCCCGGAGCGGCTTTTGAGACCAGAATGTATCAGCCGGTTCCGGAGACGCCTTCGGGGACAATCTTCTGTACACAAATACAGGCTCCGGTTTTTGCCTACGATCCTGGTAGCGTTGAGATTGTTAGCGAGAGCGTCGTATTCAATACGCTCACGCTGACATACGAGAGTGACGAAGCGGCCCAGTTCATTCACCAGTCCACGTTATTTTCGTTTCCCGGATACGGACAGGGCTGGCGTCTGCCCTCACTCGATGAGTTGACCCAGCTTCGAGCTTTGGCTCTACAGGCCAATTCTACGGATGCGGTTGCGGGATTGCAATCTTTGGGTTTCAGTTCGCCCAGTGAAAACTGGGATGGCACAGTATGGTATCTGAATTTGGACTCCAACACGGCTCAAGGAACCTATCAAAAGGGGTCACTAGATAACGGAATAATACTCATTGACCAGCAAGTACAGGGCACCGTTCCCGTTCAGGTGTTCGATTTCTCAGACGGCACATCTCGCGGAACAGACGCAACGGACATTTTCACCAGTCTGTTTGGCCAAAAGTATCCCTTTCTATTGGTCAACTACCAGAGCTTTGATTCGAGCCAGGGCTACGACCAGATCGTGGCCGCAGGTTTTCGACCGACCGAAGCGCCCGTACTTTCGCTCACCTCTGAAGGCAACCGAGTTTCAGCTACGTTCGGGGGAGTAGGCGTCAATCAGCATTGCACCTGGATTAGCAGTGACTCGAGGCAACTGGATGTGGTCAGCGTCGGGGATGAAGCCGGTCAGCTACAATGGCACCCAGGCGTAGGCACGCTACGCGACCAAACCATCACGGCCTCTTGGCAGGGTATGGACCCCTCGAGTGGACGAAGCAGACATTTGAGCGCAAGCATCGCCGTGCCAGTTCCTACGCCAGTTCCGACTCGAAGCCTAGAGCGAATCGTCCTCAGCCCCAGCAATACGATATTGCCGGATTCCTCAACCAACACGCTCTTCGAGGCCATCGGATTCTACAGCGATCAGAGTATCGAGAACCTCTCCGGTCAAGTTAGCTGGTCGATAGAACTGCCCAACGGCTTTCCTTATCCGCCGCACGAAGCTACCATCAACGGCTCGGTGCCGGGAATACTAATATTCTTCACGCCGTTCATCACCGACCCGGTGGTGACGGTTAACGCTTCTTTCGGAGGCGTTACCGGTTCCACACGTGTGGAAGTGGCCGTTCCCTAAAAGCTCATCCTGGGTGGTGATAGAGGGCCTGATGCTCTACGGCGTAATCTCAATCGTACCGCCGGCATCTGCACTCACAGGTCGTGGCGAGGTGGCAAAAGTGACTCCTTGGTCTCCATTGATGCGGACCGTGCCTCCTTGGCCATCGATGCTAGTGGCCCCACCAGCACCCACAACAGCCGAACCGTTAGCACTGACCGAGCCTTTGCTTGTAACAGATACCGTTTGTCGTCCGTCGATGAGGATAGTGCCACCATTGGCGAGCTGATTCTGGTCGGAGGAGCCCGCGTTGGTGCTAACCGGACCTTGCAAGGTGATATCTGCCGAGCCGGTGATGGCGATCTCTCCGCCATCGCCCACTCGTATTCCCGAGTCGGCTCCGTTGCAGTTCACTTCATTGAGAATAGCCATTCCGACAGACCTCAGCGCAATGGCCCCGCCCCGCCCGCCGGCGAGCCCGCCCTGGCCCGCCGGACACAGAACAGAACCCAAGCACTCGAGGGTACCCAGCGAAACAATTCCGATCTTTCCACCGTCACCGGAACGGTTAAATCCGACCCGACCTGAACAATCGACCGTGCCGCTTACATTGAGCGAACTGCCGGCACTGATGAAGGCGAGTCCACCACTCCCGCTCGCGTCATCCGAGCTCTCGCCGGCTGTACAATTGACTTGGCCGCTGACATCTACCATATCTGCGAAGAGTTGGACCAAGCCTCCGTCGGCGCCTGGACCGTCGGAATTGCCGCCGGGTGACTGGACAACCCCGGTCGAGCTAATATTGATTTCCGAATCGGAGGAGAGGAAGATGCTTCCCCCGGGTGTTGCAAGCGCCGGGGCGAAAACGTCGGCTCCCGGAAACGTCAATACTCCCTCAATGGCAAAGGAGTCAGCCTCGCAGGAAAAAGGATTTCGACCTTCGGCCACAAGCGTCGCGCCCTCTAGTATTTCAAAGTTGCTCGAAGTAAGCACCTTATAGATCGGGTCCCATCCGGGAAGATCTATCCCGTCGTAACGTCCGGTGACAGTGTTGAATTCGTGAGTGCCCGGTTCGACTGTGACTGCGGTCCCCAGTATCGTGACCGTGCCGTTCGGACCACTATTGGGGTTGCCAGGTCCGCCCTCGACGTAAACCGTGCCAGGTGTCCCCGTAACGATGACTTTTCCCCCAGCTCCGCCGGAGCCATTCTCACTCGCTCCTCCAGTAGCTTCCAACTCCCCTGGAATGGACGTAGACTGGGCAAGGACGCGTAAACGTCCCCCTGCACCGCCGTCACCATAGTTTGCGGAACCCCCAGAAGCATCCAAGAGACCGCTTGATGTTATCTCGCCGGAGAGGGAAATCAGCGTTATGTCGCCCCCGGGGCCGCCCGGCCCACTATCTGGTGCCTGGCCGCCAGAAGCGAGGAGCTCAATCCCGTCAATATCGATTCCGTTCCTCCCGACCATGGTGATCCGACCGCCCCTTCCCGCCTCCAAATTCTCCTGACGGAAGGCGCGTGCTGAAACCTGTGACGCTGTGTTAGTGCCGATGCCGAGCCTATCTTGAGAACGCACGAATATGTCACCGGGTATCTGGGCAGCATCAACAGAAAGGGTGGAGTTGAATCCTGAGACAGAAACATACTGAGCTCCGTCTGCGACAACGGTTCCACCTCGTCCAGCCGGGCCTGAAGACATAGAACCGTTGCAATTTAATCCCGTCAAGAAAACAGAATCGTCACATAAAGCAACGAAATCTCCTCCGCCCCATCCCGTGTTCGCCTTTGTGGGATTACCAAATTGGTCCACCGGGGTGTAGCCTGAAGCGTCATAGTTGAGGACCGATACTTGGTTCGGTGAGTAGAGATAGGAGTTCGGAGTCCTGCTAGGGGAACTGGGCCTAATCACGACGTCGCCTAAGTTCACGAACTCCCGCGCACTCAAAACGAAATCTCGGCCACCTACAATCTTGAAGCTTGCAAAGTTCTGGATACTTTCTACGACCACAGTTTGGTTGGTGGCGTTCCAGCCAGGAAGCGGCTTGCCGTTTAGGGTTCCGGCTGACAGATCGATAACCGAATCGTCGCCGCTCGGAATATCGAATACGGGAAGATTGTCGGGAAGATCGCCCACGGTCAACGTTGTCTCTACCGAAAAACTACCCAAACGAGCAATAATCGTGGTCTCTCCCGTCGAAATCCCCTTCACCAAACCGTCTCTCACGGTGGCGACGGTCGGGTCGCTACTGACCCAAGTTGCAGCTCTCCCTATTTCCAAGATATCGGAGTTCGCCAATACCGCGTTCACCTTCAACAATACGATCGTATCCTGCGGGATTTCGACGTCGGTATTGTTGAGTCGAAGCTCCTCTACCGCTTCTTCTAAACTCGAAATCGTGGGCTTAATCGTTTGGGCGCGAACGCTCCGACTCTCCACTTGAGTGGGGATGACGGAGACCCCCACCATCCGCCTTTCGGCTAGATAAGTGACGAGCATTCTGTCAGCTTCGGTGGGAACCTGAAACTCTAGAAAAGCTGTGGGCGGGACCGCAATTTCCAGAACTGCTTCTCCCCCACTGTCGAGCCCAAGAATCCCGATCTCGTCCACGCCGGACGGAAGGTTTTCGAGATCGAACTCAAGACCGAGGGTCTGTGTGCTTCCGCCGGCACCTGGAGTGTTCGTGAAGGGTGAGCCGCTGGAACTACCACAACCCCAGAGACTGACAACGAACAGGATACATAAAGAAAACAAGCAGCGTCTTAACAAAATCTTCATGACAAGATACTTGGCTCAAGAGAGCGTTTATCCTTTCCAAAGCCCGGGCTAGTGTTCACACTCTTGGGCGATGGCTCAAAGCCAGGAGCCGGGCCAATCTCCTCCAAGCTTCTTCGTCACCCTACGTTGTTCCGACCCGTCGGCGCGTTGACCAGAACGACCAGGCGCGCCCTGCCGATTGCGCCGGTCGACCCCGTGCCGACCTCGCGCGGAACAGCACAACGTGCTCAGCAGCCGAGGCACCGAGGTTGTAGCAGCTGCTCGCGGTGAGGATGCCCAAGTTCGAGCGCTATGGCGTATAGCAGCGCGATCAAGCTCTTGAGTGTTAGAAGGGAGACTTGGGAGTGGATTTTGACAGGTCTTTGTTCCATTTAGCAGAACGTCCGGCGAAAATCGCCCGGGCCAGCGTTCTTCCAGGCTTTCTTCAGAGTCGTGAACCCTAGAAGCTTCGAGAGCGACGGCGATGATCCATGTCTGAATCGGTATCTGAATGGGGGTCTGCTCGCTCTTTCGAGACCCGTCCCACCACTGTTCTAGGAGCGCCAGCCAATCTTGGTAGCCGGCGGGCGCTTTTTCGGGGACACCGAGGGTCGTGATTTCAGGAAGCTCACGCCAAGCGGCCCAGATCGCTGCCGCCCTCAATTTTTCCAGGTTTTGACCCAGCAGCCCGCAGCGCTGGCCAATGTCTGTGTGTTATGTACTTACAGACCAACAGACGGTACGATCACAGCATCGCTTGGAAAAGAAAGCTCGGAAAACTCATAGTCTTGTAGAAACGTCAGTTGTCCGGTGGTACCGTTGATACTGTAGGCGCTGATCGCGGATGGAGTGCCCGGAGAGTTGCCTCGACAGACCACATAGAGAAAGTTTCCGCCCGGTGCGACCAGAACCGTCGTGGGCCTATTCCCAGTAGGCAGCGGAGCGGCGGGAAGGCCCAGCCCACCCAGCGGTTCCAGCGGGACCGCTTGGACCGTGTCCGAAGTTCCGGCCACATAAAGTATCGGCAGGGTGGGGTGAACCGCCATGGGACCGGGATTGGGATCGACGGTGGCAAAGTCGACTTGCAACAGATTGCCGCTGTCGGCCCCGCTGAAACTGCGAACCTCGGCGTCCGCGTTGCTCACGTAGAGAAAGTTTCCGTCCGCACCGAGGGCTAAGTTTCTGGGACTGTTGCCCGCTGGGACTTCTGGCCCAAAAGACGTCAGACCGCCATCAAGAGTGCTGACAATGAGCGTCACGATCGAATCGTCGCCGGCATCAGCGAGATACATGCGATCCCCGACAGCGTTGAATACGGGTATCGTGGAGCCACCCGCTCCTGAGTCGAAATTCAAGACGGCCGGATTGGGAGTCAGACTCCCGTCGTTGCCTATCACAAAACCGGAGAGCGGCGCGGTGAACTCCCGGACATAGAGAAATCTTCCCGTCGGATCGATCACCATCTTTTGAACCCCGGCCAAGATCGCGAGAACGGGTGGCGGAAGGAAGGTGAGGAAACCGGTACTACGATTGACGGAGAATATGGAAATATCCGAACCCATTCCGCCAAAGCCGAAGAAACTACCGGCGTAAACGAAGTCCCCAGAAGGTGTTGCGGCAATACCAAGAACCCGATTGACACTGGAATTGTCGTCCACCACACTCAACGTGCCATCGGGCGCCACAGCGATGGAGGACATTGAGCCTCCACTTCCATTCGGCGTAGGGTTTGAGACGAGGATGTATGCCAGCGCCGTAAGACCGCCGGGAGTCACAAACACCTCCACCGTCTCAGTGAATGTCACTCCTCCATTGACCACTGTCACGGTCACCTGGGTCGCGCCAACGGCGATAGCCGTGACAAGACCGCTCTGGCTAACCGAGGCCACCAACGGGTCGTTGAGCTCAAACGTGACCACCGCCGTGGTGTCGCCGGGCAAAGGAACAATGCCATCAGCTTCGGTGGTACCGGTCACCGTCAAAGTCGCGGTACCTCCGATGGCCAGGGTGAGTGAGGGGGGAGCTACCGTAATTTCGGTGAGGACGACATCACGTCGATCGGGACCGAAGACGATTGGACTGCCGGTCCCCGGTCCTACGTTAGGCCCTGTCACGCCGGGAAAGGACGCGCCTCCATTGACCCCAAAAGCTGACAGGCCGCTAAAGCCGCCGTTCCCGTCACTGCCAGCACCGCTTCCGCCGCACCCCGCGATGGTGACCAGAGCCAATAAAATGAAAAGTATTCGTCGATACATATTTGTCCCCCCGACTTTGTATGAGGGAACCTTCTTCACAGAAACACTGCCCGATCCTGCCCTCCATCGCACGGCGGCAGAAGATCTACTAAGAGAATACTCTGTCCAAAATCACCAGAATCACTCACCTAGAGGCCAGCTTCATCAGCTACCCATAATGAGGGTGAAGGGGAAAGAACAATAAAATTCCCAAAATGGGGCTGGCGACGATAGCTGAACCGAAGCCAACAAAGGTAACCCTTCGCCATTTCGAGAGATTCTGATATCCAATGTACGTTCCCGCCACGGCCCCAAGGGCCGCGCAGGCTGAGACGAGAGCGCTTAGATAAAAATTTTGATGCGTGAAGTCTTGGCCCATATATCGATTTCCCTCTGCGCCGTCCATAACACTAAATACCACGAGAAAAACGAGACAACCCGTAACGACGCCGTTGATCGCGCCATTGTACGTTATCTTCAAACCAGGGGTGTCAAAAACCGCCGCCACAAGCGATGCCGGAATCCCAGAAAAGAACAGACACGCAAGCAAGAACTGGAAAACATCCACGGAGAAAAACCTCAAGTCTCTCTTCTGCAACCCGGCTAACCCTCCTATCGTAAATACAGTCCAGAAGAGAGGGCACGCACCCCCACCTGAGGAAACTAGAGGAAGATGGAGCTGCCCGATCTCAAAAATTTGAGGAAGATGTGTGCCGAGTTTGGAGCCCAGGCTCTCTACCTTCATGGGTCACAGTCGACCGGTCACGCGCGACGTGACAGCGACACCGACTTCGCGCTGTTGATGCCACATGGCGTGGCAACAGGCCCTCTGGTTGACGCACTGCTTCCCCTTCTCGCTGTCCTCTTTCAGGCCGATGAATCCGACATCGATCTCCAGGATCTTCGAGATGCGACGCCGCCTTTCAGACTACGGGTTATTGAGTATGGAACTCTTCTCTACTGTGGAGACTCTACGGAGTTAGCTCGTTTCCACGCGTGCTCCGTCAGTGAAGACCGTGACCTCGAGTACTATCTTCGACCTTTCCGTCGTGCCATGCGTCAACGAATTCGGGAGGGAACGTTTGCCTCCTGATCGACGTTACGTCGAGGACAGTCTAAGTTCTCTCGAAGAGAATCTCAGATTTCTCACCTCCTTGGCTGCTCAGACACAAGAAGAATTCAAAGCGAGCAAGGAAGCTTCTTACAGCGCCGCCTATGCCCTAATGATCTGTATTGAGGCGACATCTGGTGTCGCAGCACATCTGTTAGCTTCCGTCACGCAATCCGCACCTACAGGAATGGCCAATTCGTTTGAACTGTTACTCCAAGAAGGCATTCTATCGTCATCAGAGTTGGTCGAACAGTTGGCGAAAATGAGCCGATTCAGAAACCTCATCGTCCATCGATACTGGAAAGTAGACTACAGCTTAGTCTATCAAATCCTGAGAGATCATCTCAGCGATTTCCGAGCCTTCGCGTCCCAAGTAGAAGACTACTTAGAGAGCCAAAGCCTCTAGCCGTCCGATAGCATCGTCCTTAAAAGTCATTGCAACTTTTCCGCCGCCCAGAAGTCGTCTGGGTGGAGGTGAAAGTTATGAAGTCCTATGTGACCCTAGGTGCCGGTTTGTTCTTCGGACTGCTGGCCGGGTTGTTGGCACGAGGGGCCGGGCTTCCCGGCGCCGCCGCCGCGTTCATCTTCTGGTTGGTCGGAGCCGTGTTCGGTCTTTCGCTTTTGCAGTTCGCCTTCTTTCGCACCCCGCTCCGCAAAGCTATGGAAACCGCCCGTCGCGAACCGTTGCGCTCGTTCTTGTTAGGACTGCTGGTTCTGGAGATTCCTATCCTTGGGGCCTCTTGCCTCAACCTGATCGGCGCTCGGCCTTTGGCTGTCGCTGTGTTGGTTATCTTCTTCGGAGCCTTGATCTTACTTTTCTGGCCGGCGGCCGTCGCCCAGCAGATCGGCAGCCGCTTGTTGCCTCAAGGCGAAGGTCCTCAGCAGATCCTGGTTGGGAGCGCGGTCACCAGCGGAACCTGTCTCGTTCCCGTCTTCGGTTGGGCTTGGCTCTTGATTCTGGCCCTCATGGCAACTGGTGGCCTGGTGCCTCGGATCCGTCATGTCTGAAAACGAAAAGTTAGCACACCTCCTGCGACGCACTGGGTTCGGCGTTCGCGGTACGGAATTGCGAAGAGCCGCGGCCGAGGGGTTCGAGACGACTATGGAGCGGATCTTGCACCAGCTTTTTTCCGCCTCAGAACCCACGGATTCACCGCCGGTGCAAGTCCTACCCTCTGTCGTCTTTCCCATCACGCTTCTGACATTCTCGCAAGGGATCGCCTGGTGGCTCGAACAGATGGTTTCAGCTGAGTCCGGCTTATCAGAAAAACTGACGCTCTTCTGGCATCGTCATTTCGCCACCAGTGGAGCGAAGGTATTCCGTCCCGGTTATATGTTCGCGCAAAACCTTACCCTCCGTCGTCACGCCTCCGGCCCGTTCGCCGAACTCTTAAAAGCTATGATGAGCGACCCCGCCTTACTAAATTGGCTGGACGCAGACCGCGCCCCCAGCGCAAATCCCAATGAGAACCTAGGCCGAGAACTGCTGGAACTGTTCACCGTCGGTCGAGGACAATACACCGAAACTGACGTCAAAGAACTCTCCAAGTTAACCACTCAAAACGGACACCTTCCCATAAACTTCATGGGTCGAAAGGGCGCCCAAAATTTTGATGAGGTCCTAGAAAGACTTGCCGTTCATCCCGCCACCGCCGCACGGATCACCGACAAGCTTTGGTCGGACTTCGTAGCGGGGCCCTGCTCGGAACGCGAGCGGCAACGCCTTATACGCCTGTGGAGCAAAACGCGAGGCAACGTGGCTGTTGTGCTTCGCGAGATGCTGCGGTCACCGGAGTTCCTAGGAGGGAGTCGACGTCGAGTGATGAGTCCGGTAGAGTTCGCGGTCTCGTGCTGGCGCCTTCTGGGCGTGGACGGACCTCGAATTCACGACGTCCAAGGATTCGAAGGGGCAGGAGAGTTGGTCTTCTTTCCACCCAACGTCAAGGGGTGGAACAGCGGGCTTGCATGGATCCATCCCGCCGCCGTGCAGATGCGGTGGGAGTTCGTAGCGCGCGCGGTCTCCCACCTTTCAGAGGACCATTTCGCCCTCCTCGGACTGAACCGCACCGAACTTAAGGGTCAATGGCTCTCTTCGTGGTCGGGTGGTCAGGTCCGTCCAAGCTTGATTGAGCACCACATCAAGGGTCTGGAGGCTCGCGAGAGTCTTATGCTGGCCCTCAACTCCCCAGATTTTTGGACTTGTTAGGAGACCTTATGTTGACACGTCGTGATTTTTTAAAACAAGCGCTGACCGGCCTGGTCATCGCGGGGTGGAACCCAACGATATCCTGGGCTGAGAACAGCGTTCCTGGGCCAATACTCATTGCTGTCCACCTGACGGGTGGAAACGACGCCCTGAACACCCTTGTCCCGTTCCGTGATCAAGCCTACCTTCGGGCGCGACCAAATTTAGCTCTGAAGTCAAAAACACTCCTCACGGTGGAACCCGAACTCGCCTTTCATCCCAGTCTGAACGGTCTAACCCGGCGCTACGAAGCAGGCCAGGTTCTTCTCTTTCCAGGGATCGGTCGACCGGACCACGATCGCTCACACTTTCGTTCGTCAGACCTTTGGCACTGCGCGGGAGATCCCCAACGGTCGGGTTGGATGGCCGAATTGGGAAAGCAGTTAAAAACTCGTCCGGTTTCCTTAGGCAACACCGTCAGTGGAGCCGTAGCCTGTCCCAGTGAGCCATCGATCGGCATCCTAGGCTCTCAACTGCCCTCCTTTCCCGGCTCTCCTCAACTGAGGTCGGCATGGGCTCAGATGATGGAAACTTGGCCGGAAACGCATCAGGAAAACGAACGCTTAAGAAAGTGCGCTAACCTGGTGACAGAAATGACCGGATCTCTCGCCAAGAAGGTCGACAATGTCTCCTTGAAGTTTGGCTTCGCTCCAGACGAATTCGGTCGTCGTTTTGAGACGACCACTCGTCTCATCGCGGCGGGATTTCCTTCGAGGGTCTACCACATCGGGGTGGGGCAATTCGACACCCATGCGAACCAACCAGATCACCACGCCCGAGAACTCTCCGCCCTCGACAGGGCGCTTTCCAGTCTCCTCAAAAATCTCCAGACACGAGGCCTTCCCGTCGTCGTCATGGTCTATTCCGAGTTCGGTCGCAGAGTGGCGGAGAACTTCACGGGAGGGACCGATCATGGGGCCGGCGGTCTGGCTTGGCTGGTAGGGTCCTCGATATCGGGGGGAATCCACGGTCCCTCCTACGATCTCGACAACCTCGCGGACGGCGATCTCCCTACCACGGTCGACTATCGAGAACTTTATAGAGTTGGTGTTGCGGCGAGTTTCGAAAAAGAAGTGAAGACTAGTGCTCTGTTTGGCTAGAAGTGAGGGGGGTTGAGCCCACAAAGGCCGATAGGATGGCTCCCCCGCAAGCCCAGACCAAAACCCCAAAAAGCATCAGTTGACCCAACCAAGGTAGACCACCGGCACTGAACAGTACAAGGGCCCCGAGGCCCATATCGCGTGCGGTACTGGAGGTCGCTGCAAAATGAGGTCGGCAACGTCGTCCCAGGCCGAGCAGAATCGCGGGCAATCCTAAAAGTGAACAGACTAGAAGCACGGAAAGAGTCACCGCCATCAGTAGCCCGCCTAAAGGGCCTATGTTTTTAGCCAAGGCACCGGCCAGCACCAACCAACCCAACGACAGAACTCCCATGATAAGAGACGCCAACGGACGTCGACTGAGGGTGAGGGCGGCCGTTTCTACTCGCTGTTTGGCGAGAGCCAAGACCAGCATCGACCATCCCACCAGACACCAAGAGATCACCGCATACAGCGGATAGACGAGAAGGGCGACGAGCAGTTTCTGGCTGCCGGGGGCCTGAGCCCAAGCTGTCGAAGAGAGCCCCAAAAGAATGGGAAGGAGAAATCTCCTCACGAGGGATTTATCCTAACCCGATAGACCATTCCGAGCTGAGCGGCTATAAGGACCAAGGTCAGCACCAGCAGGGTCAAAGAGTTGAGAGAGAACACGCCCTCTAGCAGAGTGGAAGAGGTCGTCAAAAAAGCTTGTGTAGGAACCCAGATCTCCGAGGACAGGTTGGGCAGGCGTTCGAGCCCATACATAGCCGCGGCTCCTGAGGCTGCCCAGAGAAGCCGCTCCGTCCAAAGCAGATTCGGCTCCGTGGCCACGACTTCAGGTCTAAACTCGCCAACCCCCTCCATTGCGATTCGCTCTTCTTCGGCGATGCGGGTCAAAACGTTCGGTACTAGTTCCGCCGGAACCAAGGGAGTTGGTTCCGCCAAAAGACGATTCATCTCGACCTCGGAGGCCATCAGGTCAAGACACTCCGCGCATCCCTCGAGGTGCTCACGGTCTGCCGGACTCAAATTCCGCTCCGAGCCTCCGAAAGCGAAAGCTTCCGTGAGCGCTTCTTGAATGTCGTTGCAACGTCTCACGATTGCTCTCCTTTGAGCTTGTCTCTCAGTTTCTTTCGCGCCCTGAACAGCTCACTTTTCACTTGGCTGATGGACTGTTCGGTGGCCTCGGAGATCTCGTCGTATCCATAGCCCATGGCCGCCAAAGAAAGAATTGCTCGACGCAAAGGGGAGAGCCGTTCGACCTCCTCGCGAATCTCACGACGCCGTTCCTTGGCTTCCAGTAGGTCCGCCGGATCGTCCCCTCCCACCGAACGATCCCACGCTTTTGTCGCATCACCCTGAAAGACCAGACGTTGCCGCTTGGTAAGTTCATTGAGGCAGGTGTTCACCGTGATTCGAGTGAGCCAACCCGATACCGAGCCCGAAGCTCGATAGCTGTCGCGCTTCTTGTAGGCACGGTAGAGCGACTCTTGAAGCAGTTCTCCGGCGAGATCGCGATCGCGCATTAAACGAAACGCCACCGCGAAGAGCTTGCCATGATGACGTCGCATCAACTGTTCGAAAGCCTCGAGCTCTCCACTCTGACTTCGCTCCAGCAATTCTGAGTCGGTCTCACTCAAAGGCTGCCTCTGTATAAATATCGGATGACTCATCAGCGTCTATCAGGATGACAGAGCAGGCTGACAAAAGTTGCAGACCTTCTCGAAATGATTGCAGATTTGGGTTAAACCTTACGAGACCCGATCTTGCCTTGGGTGTGTTTGCCCGCGCTTTGAAGCCGGGAGCGCACA
>JBBKWP010000413.1:0-24693 GCA_037968995.1 Candidatus Xenobia bacterium | reverse complement strand
CTTTCTCGGCCGATGGGATCACCTCGTTTTACGTCCCCAAGCTGGAGAAAGTTTTGAAAGCGTCGGCCAAACTGTTGAGGACCCAGCGACTCTTGCTCCCGGTCAGTCGCTACTCCTGGACCTGAACTTGGTCACTCCAGAATCCGAAGGGATCTTTTCCCTGGAACTGCTCGGATATGATGATCGAGGCCACGAGATGATGGTCCCTTGGGAGCGTCCGGCCATCATCCGAACGTGGCGGCGCCTACCGCCGGTCGGCACCTGGAACGAGCAACCCTAGTTTCGACTATGGCTTTTGAGGGTCTCCGCTCTGGAGTTTGATCTCTAAGCCGCTGTTAGAGACCAGAAAAACGTCGGCCCTGTATCTTTCGGGATCTTTTATAGCCTGATAGGGCACACGTTTTTGCGCTGGGTCCCAGGCTGTAGAGAAGGCGAAGCCAAAGGGAGTAGGATATCGCTTTTCCACCATGTCGTAGAGACGCCAGCCGAGCTTCAAGGGACCTTTCACGTCGAAAGTTCCGGTGTCAAGAGTGATGGATTGGCCGTCATCGGCTATGATTTTGACCGCCTTGGCACGCTGTTCTAGGTCCCAAGTATAGTCCGTTTCGGCGATCACTTTTTGGCCCATTCGAACTTGGATATGATAGGTTCCCTCAACCAAAGGCGGGACCAGCCACAGGGGGACGTGCTTGACTGAGCGGGGTGCGATATCCAGCGTCGCCCAAAGCTTCAAGGGTTCGACGGCTCCACCGGGGTCGGTTCCGGCCTGAGGCGTTTGGCTGATTGTGAGCACTCCTTGCCATTCAAGGGCCTGATCGCTGGGGTTCTCGATCCCAAGGGACATGTCGAAAGCGACTTCGCTTTGCAGCGAGCCGACGGGCGGAAGTTGGAGATTGTTGAAGATCAACTCTTCTGGAGGAGGGGGGGTCGAGGTTTTCGCATCCGTGCGTACGGAAAAGACCGCCAGGCCTCCTCGTCGGGCTCTTTCCTCCAACGGTTGCAGTGCGGCCAAGCGATCCAAGAATTGAGCCGTACCTTCGGCTAAAATCCAATTCACATCCAAGGCCGGAAGGGCGCGGAGGTCCAACGTTTGCCAGAACACTGTCCAGTTGGCTGTTCGAAAGAACGGAGCAATTCCATCCGGCATCCAAGGCGGCGGAGATTGATGGGCTACGCTCCGGAGTCCGCAGAGCCCCACCACTGTGGATTCGCGGAACAGTTCCCAGTGACCACGGGCATTGAAGTTTGTCAGGAGGCGGTCCTCAGGTTTTGATAGGCTTCTGAGGTCCCGGCTGAGGTCGAGCGTCGCAGAGTCGAGTGAAAGCTCTTCAGCGTCGAGAAACCATCTGCGACTGGAAGGATAGAAGGGGGAGAGCATTTTGGCTCGTTGCTCGGGCGTGGCTTTCTGCGCGGCGATGATGGTCTTGTTGAGTTTCCTCTCTCCCCCGATCGTGACCAACACAGACAGCAGGACGATGGCGACCAAGGTCGATCTTCTGGGACGTTCCCGCCACCATAGGGCTAGGGCCAGCGCCAGGCTCCCGGCAAAGCAGAAGTCGGCGGCGTATTCCCAGCGAAGATACTCTTTCTCGTGAAGGGGTCCAAAATCGACAACGGCTGGGGTCAGGTAAGCAGCCATCCCGTAAACCCACAGCATGATACCCAGTTTGTGTCGACGCAAAAGAAGGAACAAGCCCGCCGGCAGACAGAGGTACAGGGCCATCCAATGCATGGCCAAGACATGGGGGTGGAAGACGAAGGTGTATTCATACCCTTCCCGCTCAACGGTCGGAAACAGTTGAGCGAACAGCTTCCCCTCATAGACGTAGGACCGCCGCCGATAGTCGTCTGGGCCCAACAGAATCTTTAGAAAGTGCTTTTTAGGGAAGTAGAGCTCAACTTTTTGACTTTGATAGGTATCGGCGTGGGTCACTTTGGCCGACTCTAAGCCAAGAGCGCGGGTCGCCAGATCTTGAATCGGTCCGCCTAGAAAGGCTGCCAAAAGGATGGCAGCAACGGCGGCGCCCAAGCATCGACCCCAAAGTTTTTTGTCGAAGCCCGAGCGATCGCACCAGTTGAGAACCAACGGAAGGCCCAGCACGCATCCTAAAAACAGGATCATGTGAGTTTCGTAAATGATTGCGTAGACCCCCAGCAACGGTGCCAGTAGTAAGAGTGTTTTGGGTCTTTCTGGAACCGCCAAAAGGATCGGGAACAGCACCAACAGGCAAGCATAAACCAGCAGGTTGTTATTGTCGTAAGTGTCCACCATGCCCACCCGGCTGCCTACACTGATACCAAAGAAGAGGAACAGAGGCATGAGGACCCCCCCCACTCTCCCGGCGCCCCGGCACCCGAGACCGACGGCTAGGACAAAGACGCTCGCCGAGAGAAAATGGTTGAAGGCCCAGGTTGTCACCATGATGTTGTGGCCACACACCTGGCTGAGCATCGCCAGCAGGTAGTCTCGCCCGAAATGCCCGTGCAGGGTCAAGTCATAGAAAAAAGGGTTGGGAGGGGGAAAGTTGCCCCGCGACAGCATGGCGATGAGCGGGAAGTGAATCCAGTAATCGTCTTCGGGCCGAATGACTTCACGGTTGTGCATTACGACGTAGGATCCTGAGAAGAACAGCAACAGTAGACCGTATTGCCACTTTGCGAAGGGGAGCCGTGACAAAGGCGCCAGCGTTTTTCGATTCTTGTAAAACCATCCCAAGAGGAGCCCGAGAAGGATATAGGCGAGCGGCCACCCTGAGCGCTGGCCGATGAGCTGAGAAAGCCCGTGACCTAGGCCCAATAGGAGCATTAGGGCTAAGGGCAGCGCGCCCCCAATACAAATCCAAAGATCAGTGGCGCCCAGCGCTCGACGGATAGCGTGATAACCTACAGCCCAGAGACCGCCAAAAGCGAGAAGCAGCATCCACTCCATAAGGCCGGTCGCTTCTGCGATCCGGATTCTGGGACCTTTTACAGCCCTGGGAGAAGGAACTTCTTGCCCGTCCTCACGTTAGAACTTAGCATGTGCCGCTGTCTGATCGTGTCGTTCATTCTGCTCTTGTGTGGCCCTCTGTGGGCGGATCCACCATCGACTGTCGTTCTGGAGAGGAATTCTAGGGTTTTGAGGGCGCTCGGCGACCTGAGCGACCTCCCGGCGGAGCAACGTTCCGTGTTTCTCGACTGGACGGATTTTGAGATGAAGTCCCGTTCGCGAGGCGAGACTGTACCCGAGTACCTGTCCGATCGATACAATCGTCCTAGTCAGAGAAGAAGCCGCATCATCATTCAGCCGATGGGCCCGTGGCCGGTCGGCGTGTCCGGGAGCGCCTTGGAAGACTTCTTGAGCGCCTTTCTCCAGGTCCCCGTTCAACTGGCGGAATCACCGATCACTACTCTTCCTTTACGTCAGGGGGGGAAAATCTCGGCTGAGCGTCTGCAACAGCAACTGCTCCGGGAGATTCCGGGCAATGCCTTCGCGGTCTTAGGACTCTTGAACGAGGATATCTACTCGGAAGACAGTGGACCCACGCGGCTGCTGTTCGGGCAGGGACACTATGTCAACAGGACGGGAGTTGCGAGCTTGGCGCGCCTGCAAACGGCGGACCTCCAGCTTCTTCACCATCGTGCCTTCAAGTTGACCGCGCACGAGTTACTCCACACTTTTGGAATGAAACACTGCAACTATTTTCGCTGCCTGATGAATTCCTCGGGAACGGTGGCTCAAAGCGACCGCCGTCCGTTGGCGCTATGTCCCGTATGCCTTCGCAAATTACAAAAGAATGTTGGATTCGATCCCATGGACCGCTATCGC
Source organism: Candidatus Xenobia bacterium (assembly GCA_037968995.1). Classification (GTDB taxonomy): domain Bacteria; phylum Vulcanimicrobiota; class Xenobia; order Xenobiales; family JADMJV01; genus JAEXNA01. Next base: position 20,885 of record JBBKWP010000413.1, on the reverse strand, counting down.
GCCGTGGCCAGCACCTTGGGACCGTCCTTGGCGGCCGACAGTCAATGGATGGCTTCTAGAACGAATCACCTGAAACTGAGCAGATAATTAGTACAACTGAACTATACAATATCTGCCATGCTCACTTGGTTTTCGAGAGGCCCCATAGGTTCTAATGCGATGTTTACAGAGCATGAAAGTCTCATGGGCTTAAATGTTCGAAGCATGATCGAACACTCCGTTAACCTTCATCCACATGAGCTTTTCATGCTGTGAATAAACTTGTGGAAAAGAACGTTAACTCTAGCAATTTCAACGCTTTGTCTGTGGATAACGGAGCGTGATTTCATGTTTGACAACGCTTGGCTCCATGGTCCATAATGAAATTGTTCCGGTCACGGAAACGCCCCGAAGAGCGTGAGATTCGGTGGGCTCTACTAGCCCGACGGGAATGGTTAAATAGTAGAGGTTGGATGCACACCGTCGTGGTCTTTCTTTTTAAAAAGTCTTTTTTATATAGTACTTTTTAACCAGTTGGCTCCATCAAGCATCTCCATCGCCTCGGCTGGAACTCCGAGGAAAGCTCGTCGATATTAGGGGACCCGCGAGGGGGAAGTTTTTGCAAGGTAACTTGCCAAAAACCCGTATTTACTCGAACGAGATTCTGGGCGACATCCCAGTCACCGGAGCGCTCACTCGCCGGTCCAACCACAGTGGAAAAAGAGAGCGGGGGTCAAGTCTCACTCTAAGACTTCCTTTCACGATATGGTCAATCGTGAACCGTTAGTGACCTAGCAAAAAAAACGGATCTGCGTTGTGTCCAGTTCTCTGGATATCGCCGTGGTAGCCCGCAAGCTACCGAAAAGATCGCAGGGTCGTCCCGGATACCATACCGGACAAATCGTCTCTCCCTTTTGGTAGAGGCAGGGCCTGAAACTCGAAGTCGGTACTGCGAGGGTAAACGTTGGCTGGGGGTAACTTCATTCAACACCAATTCTCGAGTCGTTATCAGGAGCTTGGAATGGGTTGGTTTCCAAGCGCGGAACTGTTAATCGCCGTTCGAGAACTTTCGAGTTCTTGAAGTAGTAACAGAGGTTGCGTTCATACCTCAAGGAACGCCCAGAACCGTAAGGTTGACATTCATTTGTCAGCTCTGGAGATGCGGGAATCAGGGCACTGATTCTTCACTGTCCGTCCTGTGGGCGCGATAGTCACGATCTGTCTTGACACTTCGGTGTCGAATGAGATGGATGTTCATCTTAGGATGAACGCGGGACTGCTAGAAGCCGTGACGGGAAACCGTGGAAATATAGCAGGGGTAGCATGCACACCATAGTTATGCGCAGCGCTTCGTCTGACGACATGCGAAGCGAGGCCCGACGCGCGATGCGGACCCGCGAGGGGAAAGGTCTTTACCAAGGATTCGTTCTTGTTAAAGATGCCGTAATCAGCGGACCACGGGAGCTTGGTGCAGGTGGGTATTCACTTTCGAGTGATGTTAGGCGGCCAAGCAACGGAAACGCTCATGTTGCCGTGACGACCACAGCGTCGAATGAGAGCGATAGGGAATCTCAACCCGATAAAATGGAGAAGCTTCCTGTCTGTTTCCTCGCAGAGCATTCAGGACCTTAACACGGCTGTGGGTGTAGTTGAGGAACCCGTAAGACGCCCCTAGTGGGCGTCTTCTTTTTTTTCCTGAGTTTTGACTTGCAACACCAGACCGACCTCCTCTTAGGAGCTAGCCCGACGGCTTGGGAAGTTCTGAAAACACAAAACGCCTCCACACAGGAGGCGTTTTGTAGGATTTCTAACTGGGAGGGCTCGGCCCTACTTCAGTTTTGCGTCGAGGGTGATGGTGGTGGCGGCCAAAGCTTTAGAGATCGGGCAGCCTTCCTTAGCGCCGTTAGCGATCTCTTGGAATTTGGCGTCGTCGATGTCAGGCACCTCGGCAACGGTTTCGAGTTCGATTTTGGTGATGGCGAAACCGCCCTCGACGGGTCCGAGATGGACGGTGGCCTTAGTCGAGACGCTTTTTGGTAAGAATCCGGCCTTCCCCAAACCTGCGGATAGGGCCATCGAAAAGCAACCGGCGTGAGAAGCGCCCAAAAGCTCTTCGGGGTTGGTTCCACTACCGTCTTCAAAGCGCGACGGAAAGGAGTAGTTCCCTTCCCAGGCTCCGCCGCCGAGTTTCATGGTTCCAGAACCGTCTTTTAAGCCGCCGGTCCACTGCGCGGTCGAATGTCTTGCTGGCATAATGGTGAATCTCCTAAATTTGATGCTGCAAGTATCCTTGGCTTCGTTGCGATTCCCTCCTTAGGTTCCCAGACTGCTCCGTCCAGCATACTCATCACCTAGGATCTTCATCGGGCCAGGCACTGAGGCGGAACGTTCCGCGGGGGAAATGGAAAAAGCCGACAGATGATCTGTCGGCTTTTTCGGCCCCTACTCGGGCACCGAGTAGCAGCGAAATTATCTATTTATCCACTAGTGGGTGACGGTGGTGGAATGACGGTCGTACGCTCGACGGATGTAGGGTCTGTGCGCGTCGTAGTCGCCCTCGTAATGGCTACGGATGTCTTTCTCGAGGTCGTCATCCCACGTTTTGTTCTCATGCGTGAGAGCAGCGGAGTAGCCGTATCGGTAGGCTGACTCACGATCCACGTCCGGAATCGGCTGCTTGCCGGCCATCTGCTTTACGGTGTCGTCGACGTCTTGGTCGAGATCGCGAGAGGTATCAGAGCCGAAGTCGTTTTTGGTTTGCTCCCAGTCAGCGGCCATCGCGCTTTTGAAACGTTCCCAACCGGACTCGTGCTCAGGTTTCCAATAATAGTTTTGCTTACTCATAGTGATGTCTCCTCGCCCCCTTGGGGTCAAATTTTTCTTTCGATAATATGATTATAAGGAGGGTTCGTTCGAACAGAACTCCCCGAAGGGATAGAGCCATCCCCCTCTTCGGACCCATCCCCAGGATATCTCCCTTGATCGCAACGCGCATCATCGGAATGATTTTAGCCGCAAACAGAGAACCGCCGCCCCTATGTTAACCCTGTCCAATATCAGCAAACTCCAGGGCGGTCGCGCCCTTTTCTTGGAAACCAGCTTTCAAGCCAATCCCGGAGACCGCATCGGTCTCGTCGGGCCCAACGGATCCGGCAAGACCACTCTCTTCCGTTTGATCACGGAGGAGGAGGGTCTTGATGAAGGCCAGATCACGGTGCCGAGCAAAACAATTATCGGCTACTTTTCACAGAGCGTGGCTGAAATGTCGGGAAGCTCTCCTCTCGACGAGGTCTTAACCGCCGCTGGTTTCAAAGGCTTGAGAGACGAGTTAACGGACCTTGAGCACAAACTCTGTGAACCTCTCGACGAAGATGAGATGGTCAAGGTTCTAGACCGGTACGGAGAGGTGCAGGCAAAGTTTGACACAGCCGGGGGATACGAGCTAGAAACCCGGGCCGAAACCGTCCTCGCTGGACTGGGCATTCTGCCTCAGGACCAAAAACTTCCGCTGGAGTCTTTCAGCGGAGGCTGGAAGATGCGCGTCGCCCTCGCTTGTGTCTTAGTGAGACAACCCGACCTCCTGCTGATGGATGAGCCGACCAACCACTTGGATATGGAGTCGATCATCTGGTTGGAAGATTGGCTCAAGGCTTATCCCGGAACTCTGATCTTGACGAGTCACGACCGTGAATTCATGAATCGTGCGGTGAACAAAATTGTCGAAATACGTTCGGGAAACATCGAGGTTTACGGTGGCAACTACGATTTCTATGAAAAAGAGAAAGAGATCCGCGGCGAACAACTGGCCGCCGCCCACCGCCGTCAACAGGTGATGCTGGACAAAGAGAAGGACTTCATCGCCCGATTCAAGGCGCGTGCTTCTCATGCTGCCCAAGTTCAGTCACGGGTGAAGAAGCTCGAGAAGATCGAACTGGTGGAGGCGCCTAGTGAAGAAAGGGCCGTAAAGTTTCAGTTTCAGACGCCGCCAAGGAGCGGCGACGACGTCGTGACTCTGAAGAATACCAACAAAGTGTGGCTTCGCGCCGACGGGCGAGAAAATCCCGCGCTCACCGACGTGTCCTGCTTGGTGACGCGACTCAACAAGGTCGCCGTCGTTGGTGTGAACGGGGCCGGAAAGTCGACTCTTCTCAAACTCATGGCACAGCAAACCGACCCCACGACCGGTGTCGTCAAAGGTGGGGCGAGCGTCAACATGGGCTACTTTAGCCAAAACTCGTTGGATGTCTTGAACCCCCAACATACGGTGCTGGAGACGGTGGCCGGAGCCTTGCCTGACCTGAACATCGGGACGGTTCGAACCTTGCTGGGATGCTTTCTGTTCTCGGGTGACGATGTTGACAAGAAAGTCTCGATCCTTTCAGGAGGCGAGCGAAGTCGAGTAGTTTTAGCAACTCTTCTGGGTCGCCCGCTCAACTTCTTGATCCTCGATGAACCGACCAACCACTTGGACATTCGTTCCAGAGAAATATTGATGAACGCCCTGCAAGAGTTCGAAGGGACTATCGTTCTCGTGAGCCACGACCGTCACTTCCTACGGGCAGTGACAAATCGGACCTTCGCGGTCAACGGCGGACAGCTCCAGGTTTTCGAAGGCGGATACCAAGAATTCTTGGATTCCCATCAGGGAGACGTCAGAGCCCGATAGGGCTCCCGGCCGGAGCCTAGTCTAAAATCTCTTGCCCGCGCCCATCACGGGATAAGCTTCGGCGGGCTGTCCGTCTCGTTTATTGCTGAAAACGTTGCGGTAACCGCCTTGGACGTAGAAGTCGTTCTTGAACAGAAATTTACCCAAGACGTCGACTTGAGGATCGCTTGTGTCGTACGCTTCGAGATTGAGTTCTAGTTTCTTGTTGAAAAGTCTGGCGTCGGCGCCTAGACCAAACTCCGAGCGGACGACGCCGGCCCGCAATCGATAGTTTTCCCAGTTCTTCATGGCCTGAAAGTTCACGAGGTTCTCGTTCCCCACGGAATCGACTCCCAACTTGACGCCTAGGGGGCCGTTGGGGAGGAGATAGGCGTTGAGGTTAGTGTGGGCTTCTCCATTGTTGAGGTTCCACTGCTGTTCCGCTTCGAGGCCCACAAACTTGGTGCTGCCGACTCCCTTGGAGATGCCTTCCACCTTGCCCATGACACGGGAGGCGGAAGCCGATGCCTGCTTGGCATTGACGATAGTTTCGCGGAGGTCTTGTTGAACCTCTGGATCGGCGCTCACGCTGCGAATGTCGGCAGCGATGCCTTGAATCTCTTCGGAGGTTCGGCGGAGGTTGTTCACCGCTTGAACCATGTCTTCACTCAGTTCCTCATTGTCCGCCAAGGCTTCAACGGAGCGCATGGCCTTCTTGAGGGCCAGCGACGTATCGCGCAAGTTCATGACGATGGTGTCGACGTGAGGCTGATTGGTGGCCAGCATCTGATTCGCCGCACCCGAGAATCTTTTAAGGTCGCCGCCGACCACTTGAGCGTCATCTTGGAAGGCGAGGACGGTTTCATCGACGTGTGTGACCACCGTCTCTAAGGAATCCGAGAGGCGATCGACACGCTCTGTCAGTCCCGAAACAATCGTTTTGGCGTCTGCGGTCACGCCTTTGAGGTTTCCGGAGATCTCGCGAAAATTTTCTAGAGTCAACTTGATGTCGCCTTGAAACTTCTCGTCAGCTACCAAAGCGTTGAGGGCGGTCACCGATTGGCGGAACTCGGCCATCACCAGACTGCCTTCCCGCGCCAGGTCGTCGATGGTCACAGGAGATTCTCCCAACACGCGAGAGTCTTTAGCTAGAGGCTCGTCATTCGGTTGGACTGGTCCGGGTTTGATCTCTACCCATTTGTCGCCCATAAGGTTTCCGGTAACTGTGTAGACGTAGTAGCTTCCGGGCGGGTCTGTCTGAGGGTCGCGTGCGCGATAGAGTGCCACGTCTTCGCGTGTGATCTGGATGGTCGCTTGAACTTTGTTGTTGTCACCCAGTTCAAGCTTTTTCACATAGCCAATAGGCACACCCGCGAGATGAACGGGGGCGCGCTCCTGAAGACCGCCCACGGTTTCGAACAGAATGCGATACTCGGCCCCGCCCTCACGGCCAAAGCGGCCGACCTGCGCTAGGGACAGAAGGAAAAGAAGTCCCGCCACCACGGTGACGATACCTACCTTTGCTGCTGCATTGAGTTCCATTGTGCTACCTTACCTTATTCTTACACCGCTCTGCTTGAGAGGGCGTCCAAAACCATGGCGATTCTAGCGGATCGCTGTCATAAAATCTAGTCAGAGCCTTCAAACACGAATCGGACCCACCATCTCGCCCTCTCTAAACTGAACGACATACGGGTCGTCGGTCGTCTGAAATTCCTGGGGAGTTCCTAGAAAAACTGGCAGGCCCTGATGTAACATCAAAATTCTGTCCGCGATCAGATAGGCTCCCTTGAGATCGTGAGTTATAACCAGCGAAGTCGCTTTGAGTCTCCGTTGAAGGTCTAAGATCAGTTCATTTATCACTCGGGTGATGATCGGATCGAGGCCGGTGGTCGGCTCATCGTACAGCACGATGTCAGGATCGGTGGAGATCGTGCGGGCGAACGACGCACGTTTTTGCATTCCGCCGGACAGCTCCGACGGATACATATGCTCCATTCCTTCGAGATCGACGATGGAGAGTTTTTCGGCCACAATGCGATGCAGCTCTTCTTTCGGCAACTTCGTGTGCTCGCGCAAACCGAAAGCGACGTTCTCTCCGATGGTCATGGAATCGAAGAGCGCTCCGTGTTGAAAGCAGAATCCAATACGTCGCCGGAGCTTTTGAAGCTCATCGCGCGGCATATCCGGAATCGAATGACCGTTCACTAAAACTTGGCCGGAGGTCGGCTTCAAGAGGCCCGCGATCGCACGAATGGTCGTGCTTTTTCCGGTTCCCGACAGACCCATGAGGACCAATATCTCGCCGCGCTTGATGGTCAAGGAGATGCCCTTAAGAATCTCTTTTGGACCAAAGGCGATTTTGAGATCTTTGATGACGATCGCGTCTTCATGCAGGGGCTCACGGTCGCCCATCACGGTTTTGATCGCCTGCGTTGTGTCTGACATAGTCTCTAATGCACCGAAAATAGGATAGACGAGAGAATAAAGTTGGTGATGAAGACCACCACCATCGAAGTGACCACAGACGTCGTGGTAGCTTCGCCAACGCCAGCGGCTCCGCGCCCGGTCTTCAGGCCCTGGTAGCAAGAGATGATGGCCACTTCGATACCAAAAATTACGCTTTTCAACAGGCCCAGTGTCAGGTCGGACAACAGAGTGAGCTGCCGAACCGAGTCCCAAAAAACGTGGTAAGGGATCCCGGCGTTTTCGAAGGCTACGGCGGATCCGCCTACGAGACCGGAAATGTCCGAAAATAGAGTCAAAATCGGCAGCATGCACATCATGGCTATCAGGCGGGGAACCACGAGGTAGCCAACCGGCGAGACCGCCAGCATCTCCATGGCGTCGATCTGCTCGGTAACCTTCATTGAGCCGATTTCGGCGGTGATCGCGGATCCGGCCCGACCGGCGACGACGATGGCTGTGAGCATGGGTCCGAGTTCTCTCGTCATGGCTAGGCTGGCACTACCGCCCACCATCGCTCCCACCCCGTATTGCACAGCGACGTGAGCCAACTGAAGAGCGATGACCATTCCAGCAAATGTTGTCGTCATTAAGACGATCATCAGGCTGTTCACGCCCAGGAAGCTCATTTGCAAAACGGTGAGGCCTGGTCGCCATTGACCACGAAGGATAAAGCCGGAGGCGTCGATCAGCAGTTTCACGCAGCCGCCGATGTACTCCAGCATGGAGATGACCCATAGGCCTATGCCTTCAAAAAACCTGGACACAGCGGCGCTTTCCGTTGTTTTCCAGATGATTCCTGCATGCGAGCTTCACCTGAGGCCGACCTGAGCACCCCTCAAGAAGGTCAGGGATTTGAGAATTTGAGGGTTCCTCGATCGCCGAACATCTGTTCGAAGGCCACTTTGAGCTCTTTTTGGCCGGCCGCCACGATCATGGGAAAGTAGACCATCCCCCGGACCTCGTCGCCCGGCTGAAGGGTTTTGTCCAGAACTTCATCGATGCGCGAAGCGGAGATCGGTTGGTCTTCGTTGCTCATTAGAAAAATTCGATATTTAAAGGGTTCCATTTCGGCCGGAATTTTTCCGACGTTCTTGAGACGAACTTCAAAGACCGTGTATTTGTCGACCCCTTTTTCCACAATGGCCTGAACCTTTTTGGTCAGAGTCTCCTGAACTGAGAGCCCTTGCTCGGCGGCGGTCACTTCCGTCTGAAGGTCGGTCAAGCTCTCGCTCCAGTAGATCGCTTCGACATCCACTCTGGTCTGATACTCGTCCTTAAGTTGACTGGTCATGGAGTTTCGTTGAAACATTCCGGCGGCCATATTGGCCAAGAGCAAAGGACTGAAGATGGACCCCGTGGGATCAAGGCCCACAGTGTTGGTGACGTTGTAAAGCGAGTAGAGATTGTAAGCCTCCAGCCCGGTGCTCAAAGCCACACCTCCTTGGCCGCCACCCAATGGGGTAGCGAAGCCTCGGCTTTCGGTACTTTGACTGAGCGCCCGCTGGTACTGTTTGCGCAGTTGCGTGAGAGTCGGCTCGGAGGGGGTCCGTGGACTGGTCAACTTCTCTTTGGCTGCCCGGGTCTTGGCGGCCGACGCGGTTGACGAGCGTGAGGAGGGCGACGAGCCTAGGGAGGCGACGGCCCCCACGGAAGCGTTGCCACCTTCTAGCCGACCCGAAGCCGAATGCTCGCGGATGGATTCTACCACCAACTTTCCATTGTCTCCGAGATCCCACGTCTGGCCGATCTTCACGCCATCGTCTACCCCTTTATTGATCACTAAACGGTCGCCTTGGCGCTCCATCACTACTGCGCGCAGCGGTTGGCTGAAGGCCGTACCCGTTCCTAAACAGAAGAGGAACACGGTAATAAGTTTGGATATCCTATGAAAGGTGATGGTCATGGGGGGTAAGCTCCTCGTAGCACCATTATCGCCCACCGCACTCCTTCAGGCAAGACCCATGAAAACACGAAAGATTCGACTCAAGAAAAAGCTGGAACCAGAAAGAACGACCCGAAAGGGGAAGGTTATCTTCGTTCTACTCTTGGTTTTAGTCGTGGTGGGGTTCGTTGTCGGGGTCAATCTTGGGGTGGCACAAAAGAACTCCGATCTCTATAAGAGTGCCGACCTCCGGACTGGGGGCCTGCACTACCAGTTGAAGATGGAGCGGACTAACTATCGACTGGGAGAGCCGATCAAGGTTCAGCTTTTTGTCACCAACGTGACACCGAACGCCATCGTTTTAAAATTTCAGAAGAATCTGGAATTCGATCTCACGGTTCGCAAAGAAGTGGACTTACTCTTCGCTCAGGTCCCAAAGACGGTATGGAAGCTATCTGAAAACCAGATGGTTTACAAAGATGTTCACAGTTCTCAGATCGAAGCTGGCAAAACCTTAGCTTTCAATGGAACTTGGAACCAGAAAGACCGTGCCGGGAAACCGGTTCAACCCGGAAACTACCAGATCATAGGTAATCTGTTGGCCGACGATAGGACCGAGGCGCTCCAGATCCGGGGACAAACATCCGACGAATAGGTTGAGCACTGGGATTGCAACTCACCTCGGCCAGTGGTAGTCTTGCCTAGTCGAGAGAGGGTCGGATGGCCGCGATATCAAGTCGATATCGAGGAAAGTCCGGGCTCCAGAGGGCAGGGCGCCAGATAACGTCTGGTAGGAGCAATCCTCAGGCTAGTGCCACAGAAATGAAGACTGCCTCGAGCCGTTTTCGGTTCGAGGTGATGGTGCAACGGTGGGGTAAGAGCCCACCAGCGGCGCGGAGACGCGTCGGCTAGGTAAACCCCGCTCGGAGCAAGACAGATGGGGATCGTTCCCTTGGGAACACCGGCTGCCCGTCGGATATCCCCCGCAACGTCGCTTGAGGTGTCGAGTGATCGACATCCCAGATAGATGGCCATCCATGAGGCTTCGGCCTCGGGACAGAACCCGGCTTACAGATCCTCTCTCGACATTTTATCTCCGGAGGCGGTTCGCGACTCCGCCCCGCTCGCAAGGGGCACCCCTCTCAATCGAGAACTCTTTATGCATGGAGTACCTGCGCCACAGAGGCAAACCAATGCTGATAGGATTCGTGATAGGCATTGTGGTGGGGTCCCTGCAGCCCTTCGCCTTTCCCCAAGCGTCCATGGTCCCCATGGAAAGAGCGTTCCTGGCCTTCCAAATGGGGGCATCCTTCGCCATCATGGGCGTCTTTTTGGCCAGCTATTTCGAGATGCGACAGAGAATTGTCCGGAGATATCGCGAGGATATTGCCGAGCAGAGCGTCGACGGGGGCTCCTAGCCTTAGCGAGTGAGTTTGGCCATAAGAGCTCCCCTAAAATTGTGCCCCGTGAATGGGGTTACATAGGTCAGCGGGCACCACGTAAACAGAACTATTGAAGGTCGGGCTGCTAAATTCTGAGTCTTGTGGCGTTGCAGTATCGAGCGTAACGACTCAGGGTGGGTTCACGAGCCTTGCCCGAAGGACATCGTTGCGTGTTCCCCGCAAATCGTCTGATGACCCATTCCAACGCTTTCACCCAGCACGCCGGTATCACGGCGCCTATCCTATGCGGCGCAATGTACCCGTGCAGTAACCCCGAGCTTGTCGCGGCCGTTTCCGAGGCGGGCGGGATGGGGATCGTTCAGCCGCTGTCTTTGGTCTATGTTCACGGGTGGGAATTCCGCGAAGGGCTTCGACGGATCAAAGAACTGACCGATAAGCCATTTGGAATGAACATCATCACCGAGAAATCGTCTCAGAAATATAAAGAGCGGATGGCTCAGTGGTTGGATGTGGCGTTGGAAGAGGGTGTGCGGTTTTTCGTGACCTCCCTTGGAGACCCGCGCTGGGTGGTGGACAGAATCACGCCTTACGACGGCATCGTTTATCACGACGTGACCAACCGTAAGTGGGCCATCAAGGGGCTGGAGGCTGGTGTCCACGGCTTGATTTGCGTCAACGAAAGAGCGGGAGGACACGCCGGCCCTTCAAGCGCTCAGTATGTTTACGACGAACTTTCGGACCTAGGCGTCCCGCTTGTCTGCGCTGGGGGAATCAGTACCCCCGAGGACTTTCAAAGGGCTCTGGCCATTGGTTATCAAGGCGTTCAGATGGGCACTCGCTTCATCGCTACCGTTGAGTGCAATGCCCACCTGGATTACAAGAACGCTATCGTTAAAGCCACTCCAGATGACATCGTTCTCTCCGAGAAGATCAGCGGGGTGCCGGTGGCTGTGATCAGAACTCCTTACATCGAACGGATCGGGACCAAGGCCAACTGGTTCGCCCGTTACTGCTTGGGCCACCCGAAGCTCAAACATCTTATGCGCATGATTTACAGTCTGATGGCGGCCTGGCAACTGCGACGTGCTTCTAAAGAAGGGGCCGGTTACAAAGACTACTGGCAGGCCGGAAAAAGCGTGCAGGGGATTGATCGGGTGGAATCGGTCGCTTCGGTGGTAGAGAGTTTTCTGGAGAGCGGCGCGCAACGCGAATAGAACCTGGAACTCTGTTGAAAAAAAATTTGCGCTGGGAGAAAATTACTATTAAATTAGGATGACCTACCTGGACGAGATTTAGTTGAGGTAGCACTGTCGAGGAGGACCCATTGAAAACATCCGACCCTACCGTAACGAACCCAGTCATCCCGCTCAATCCTAGAAATGTCGACAGCACGGCGTCTCCTAAGAGCGAGTCCGCCGCAAAGCCGGAAGCGTACGACCAACCCAAGGTCGACGACCTATTCGACGGATCTAAGCCGAATTTCGGCACGGTGTACAATAAGTACATCGCATCGGTTCAGGTTCCCCACCCGGTGGATGGTACCGAGTACTACAACACGGATGTCGACGCTCAGGCTGCTAAAGAATTTTATGGCGACATCGCCTCCATCACCGACCCCTCAGAGAGAACGGCGCAGTTGCGAAAGCTCGTTTCAGACGCTCACACACCACATCCCAAGGGCTACCACTACGTGATAGCTAAAGAGCTCTACACCGCGGTCGACCGCCATCCTGATGGCACCGTGCGCAGTGTCTACAATCAAGAACCGGTCAAGTTTTTGAAGTATCCAGACATTTCGCTCAACACTCTTTCTGAGAACGACCTGAGCGCCATCGCCGGTGCCAGCATGTCCTCACCAGAGGTGATCGGTGCTTGGCTGGGATTCCAGCGCGGGGCAGCGGAATTGAACTGTGAGCACGTGGTTCCTCAAAGTTTCTTCAATAAGGCCGAGCCGATGCGAAGCGACCTGCACCACCTGTACGCCTGTAACATTGGCGACAATAGCCGTCGGGGTGCAACGCCCTACCCCGGTTTCACGCCAAAAGGCGGCAAGGGTGAGGTTGCCCGGGCAACGCTCTATTTTATGCTCCGCTATCCCGATATCAAGCTACCGTACAGGTCCAACGCCGTGGAAACTCTTAAAGAATGGTCCGCCAACGACCCGCCGGATGAGCACGAGCGCCATCGCAACAAAGAGATCCAGCGCATTCAGGGGAATCGCAACCCTTTTATCGATCATCCCGAATGGCTCAAGGATTTCCAACCATAAATTCCATCTTGGAGAGGCGACAGGTTCTTGTCGGAGAATCTTCTGGGCACTCCATAGGTTAGGTTGTTCATGAGAAAGCTATTTGTAATGAGTTTATTCGCCTTAGCACTTTTCGCCGGGGCCGAAGGTCAACCGAGTCAGGACTGGGTGCCCCTTAACCCAGAGGCGGACTGGAACAAGTTCGAGTGCGATGAGATCGTCGTTTTTCAGGGCGTCCTGAAATATGAAGAGGATCCCGAGACCATCAGTTTCGTTCAGCGATTCAATCCGTTTAAGCTCGAACTTACCAGCAAAGTGACCCTCCAGCCCAAAGACGATCAACTCGATGTTTACGGTCGCTCACCCGTCTTGAAAGACTATGTTGGGCGCAAGGTGTGCATCAAAGGCAAGCGCGAGCGAATGGAGATCGAAGGCGTCATGTTCGACGAGATATGGCCGACCGCGATCCGTCTCGATTCCTAATGGGGGAATCCCTGAACGACGGAATTTCTGTCATCCCCCAGTTAGTGGGTCCGCCCACCCCAAGTCCGTAGAGTCGTCGAAATGTTAGCAGCACCTAATATTCTTCTCACTTGTGAGCACGGCGGCAACGACGTTCCGGAAGAGTATCGGCACTTATTCGAGAACGCCCAACACGTTCTCGAAACCCACCGCGGCTACGACATCGGGATCTTGCCGTTCGCTGAAGAGATGGCTCGTTACCTACAAGCTCCTCTGATCAGTTCTACGGTGAGTCGACTGCTGGTAGAACTGAACCGCTCCCTCGGACATCATCAGTTGCTCTCGGAGTTCAGTGAGAAACTGTCCGATGACTCACGAGCAGAACTTTTGCGGAAGTATTACTACCCCCATCGAGAAATGGTTGAACAGGCGGTGGGTCGCGCGCTTGAGTACGGAAGAGTTTTTCACGTCACCGTTCACAGCTTCACTCCTGAGTTCCATGGCCACGTTCGCAACGCCGATATCACCTTCTTGTATGACTACCGACGCCGAGGCGAGCGAAGCTTGTCCGAACTTTGGCAGCAAGAACTTTATCATGAGCTCCCGGTCAGGATTCGCCGGAACTACCCTTATCGAGGTCATACAGACGGCTTGACAACTGCGTTACGCCGTCAATGGACAGAGGATCAGTACCTTGGTATCTGCATCGAAGTGAATCAGATGCATCTGCTTGACGGTCATCCCCACCAGTGGCCAACCAAGGTCTCTAGGTCTTTGGTACGGGCTATTGAGGCATTTACGAATCATGATGGGTACGCACGAAAGCCCAGCAGTCTGGAAAAAAAAATGGCCCCGGTAAACCGGAGCCTATAACCACTATGCTTATTCACTCATGAAGTGCCGCGAGAACTGCTGTCCTCAGCGGCGATAAAGTAAGAATATGCTACCACGACGGACTCAGAGTGGATTCCGACAGTTGCTTGTTAAGTGGATGTTAACTTCGTCGAGAGAATCCGTCGGCTGACCCTTGGGGACAGGCTTTAAGGATTCTCCTTTCCTACCTTATGTCCTGATGGGAGCGAGATGGCAGAAGAGGCACTAACGTATGGCCAAGACGAGCGCCATCAGCCCCCTCAGGCAAACGCGAGGTCTGAATCAGCAAAATCCGACTCTTCCGTCACGGCCGACACCGATTCCACGTGCTCTGAGTCAGCCCAAATCGCGACGTAGGCCTCCCAGCCGTCCTCTTCTAGTCGGGCGGATGTTCCTCGCAGTTCGGCTTCGGTTTCGGGGTCTTTGTCGCGAAACAGTGCCGGAAAGGGATTTCCTATCTTTTCCAACTGGTCGCGGAGACAATGTTTGATCCCTTTGAGTCCGGTGAGGGCTTTGAGTCCGGTCGGCTCCAGCTTGTCAATTCCAACATCGACGAACTTACGTACGGTCTTTGACATAGAGTAGATCGAATAGAGTCCCTGAGCGGCGCTGAAAATGGCTAGACCTGGTGTTGCCGCCACTCCGGTAAGAAGCATCGTCATGCCTACCGCCGAGGTGATATCCACGAGACCTTTGAGCTCCAGTTTATTCTTGTTCTGGGTTAGACCGGTGGACAAGCTCTTGAGACCCTGGTTGATCTGTAGAGCGCCGGCGACGGGGGCGAGAACCTTACCGCCGACGAGCAGCCAAGGTGAGAATCTTTGCAGGGATCTCGCTGTTTGGCCGAGCGAGCGCACTCCGTCGAGCGCGCCCTGAGATTGGCGTTTCTTGTCGCCCGCCTTCCAGCCCGCCGCGAAGTTGAACGCTCCGCGAAAAGTGTTGAATCCGGCGGTCGCGGGCAGAACGGTTCTGCGAAGCGCGAATTTGCCCGCAGACAAGAGGCCCAACACGGCCGCGGACCCGAGGTCTCGTACACCGTCGAGCCCTTTTTGAACGTCGCGTTTTTTGATGGCACCCGTCAAAAGCTGGATCCCACCCGCGGCACGGAGTCCAGAGGCGGCGAAGCCGAGGTAGATTCCGGTGGTCCCCAGTCCCGTAGCGAGCCCTGTTCCCAGTAGATTGCGAAACTGTCGGCTGGCCGAGCGCAAGTTGGAGGAAGCGCTCGCGGCGTTGTAGTTCTGGCCTTTGATTCGTTCCCAGCCTTTGACGGCGAAGTCCAGAACGGGGTGTTCTTTCACCGGCTTGGGCGCACCCGATGTGGCCTTGAGTGATTTGGGGAAAACACGAGTGAGGGAAGTCCGCGACGACGCTGGCTTTGACGCTAACCGAACTGCTCTTGCTGGACCTACTTGCATGCGACGCCGCTCTTTCCTCGATATTTCTGATCGCAGAATAATCGGGGATCGTCACAGGGACATCAAGAATCTATCATATTGCTCGGATGCAGTTCCGCCTGACTCTGGCCCACCAGCATCACCAGGTCGGCTTTGCTCTTCGAGTCTTCTAGAGCGCGCTCCGGTCGCGTGGAGAATCCGACGATTTTGTCCGGTTGTCGCTCTCGCGCCCAGCGGGCTAACACTTCAGAGTCGAGATCGTCGTCGAAAGCCGTCGCCGTGAATCCGACGACCTGGGGCGACTCGAGGATTCTACGCAAAGAAGTGTCCAGCCAGTCAGGGATCGCGTCGTTTTTGATCAAACGGCTTTGAACGCTCATACAGATCCACACGGTCTCCTTTTCGCTGAGGGTCTCCTCCAAGGTTTCCATCATACCGCGAATCTTAATGACGCCGGTCGCGGCGTTCAGTAAAACCGGGGGAAAGTGATCGATGCGTTCCATGCGGCCGGGAATCTGTGTCCGTCCCAGTCCCGTGACGATGGCCTGTCGAACCTGCTCGCCTGTGCCTCGCAGGATGCCATCTTCGCAGAGCATATGAAGACAAGCCGCCGCCTGACAAGCGTTTTCGGCTTGATGACGGCCCAAGGTTTTCAGTCGAAACTCGATGGGCTCGGCCCCACTATGAAAGAGGGCTGTGGTTCCATTGAGCGTCTGCTCGACGACCTCGCAGCGAAAATCTCGCCCGGCGATCCGGAGCGGTCCGTCGTGTTGCTCGATGATAGCTTGAACATCGGCGTCTTGAAAACCGCTGACCACCCGGCGCCCCGAGGGGATGGCGCAGACTTTGTGCCAAGTAGGCCCAGCCCGTTGCCCTAACGCTAAGACGTCCTCGGGAGCGCCCAACGGATTGAGGAGGCCTACGTGGTCGAGACCAATGGGGGTAATCATGGTGGCTACAGGCGATGGGAAGACGTTGGCGGGGTCCTGGCGCAGTCCGATATTGGCTTCAACGATTCCCACGCCAACCTGAGCTTCCACGAACATCCTGCCCAGCAGCCAGTATCTCAAGTCGTAGGGTGCGAGGTTATTGGGGAGGTCGGGAAGTTGCTTGACGAGGTCGGTGAAGGCGGCTTGCTCGATCCACTCCGCACGACCGTCCCGGAGAAGTTGATACCGCTCCCGGTTTCCGTCGAGGGTTTCTCTCAGTGGAGGTTTCGTGCCGAGACCGACGGATCGGTTGCCGCCGGTGAGCGTGAACAGAGCGGACACACATTCGGCCAGGTAGCGTGCCGTCGAGGCTTTCCCGCACGACCCCGCTACAACCACGATGGGTATCTCGCAAAGCTGTTCGAGAAGGCCGGTTTCACGAAAGAGTTTTTCGGTTCGGCGGTTGTGAAAGTCATCGAGGTTTTCAGGAAACTCGAAGCTCTCCTCCACCAGTGACATCGCCTCTTCAAAGTTCATCGAGCGCTCTCCTAGCCTTCCAGAGTAAGACACCCGTGCGGATGGCCATAAAGACAATCATGGACAGCCACAACTGATTCATATCTCTGTTGTGATGCGCGATCCAAGCCATGGGGAGAAAAAAGGCGGTGGCAATGGCCATGGAGGTTCGCAAGATTTTTCCGTTGGCGAGTCCTATGAAGAGTCCGTCATAGACATAGGACAGAGTCGAGAAGACCAGAGCCACCGTCACCCAGGGCAGATACGCCTTGGCCAAGTCAATCACGTCCTGGTGCGAGGTCAGCCAGCCTAAGACTACGTCGCCGAAGAGAAGGTACGCGACGATGATCAGTCCAGATGTTACCGCGGAGAAGTTGATGGCGATCTTAAGAGTACGCTTGACGCCTGCGGCATCTTTGGCGCCCGCGCATTTACCAGCGATGGCTTCTAAGGCGAAGGCATAGCCATCGATCAAGTAGGAGGCCATAGTGAGTAGCTTCATCAGGATCGTGTTGGCGGCCAACGGAAGTTTTCCGAAGCTGGCCGAGAAATTGGTAAAAGTTGTCAAGGTGAGGATCAGGCACAGTGTGCGCAGCATGATATCCCTTTTTAGAACCATCATGCTCTTGAATTGGGCCTTGTCGAAGACCCTCACGTAGTTGAAGCTAGGGTAGTTTCCCCAGGTCTTGAGCACCAAGGCGAGCCCGACCACAAAGGCCAAGACACATGAAAGGGCGCTGGCGACTCCTGCTCCGTAGGAGCCCCAATGAAGACGAAAGATGAAGTAATAGTCTAAGCCAATGTTCGCAACGTTGAGCAGTATCGAAAGGACAAGCGAGTACTTCGGCAAGCCGCGTCCAATCAGCCACCCGTTGATAACGTAGAGCCCTAACACGGCCGGGGCCCCGAGGATGCGGGCCAAGAAGTAGGCGCTACCGGCTTGTTCGACCTCGGGCGGTCCGTTCAGGACAAAGAATCCGAAGTCACCGATGAGGGTGCGGCCAACGACCAACAGGGTTGCGATGGACATTGCCAATACCATGCCTCGAAAGAAGGCGTCGGCTACTCCAGCATGGTCATCGGCCCCGCGGGCTTTGGCGGTGAGTCCCGTGGTTCCCATTCGGAGGAAGCCAAAGCCCCAGTAGACATAGCTGAAGATGGCGCTGGCTAAAGCCACTCCCGCGAGGTCGTCGATCTGAGGGAGGTGGCCGAGCATAGCGGTGTCCACCAGACCGGCCAAGGGGGCGCTGAGGTTGGAGAGTATGTTGGGGAGCGCCTGATCGAGAAACTCTTTGCGATATCGCTTCATGAAGCCATGGTGTCCAAAATTTCCTGGTGGGAGAGGCCGGCCCATCCCAACCGCGCTAGAGTGCGCCCACGCCCTTCAAAATCCTGGCCGGTGACGGCCGAGGCCATGGTGACCACGGCGTCGAGCATCGGCGTGTCGATACCCGCGATGCGGGCGAGTTGCCGGACGGGGATCAAAGTGTAGGGCACGTCCTCTTGGAGATATCGACTGTCAACGCGGTCGGGTGATTGGCTGAACCTGTAGTTAGGAACCGTGCGCATCGCTTCTAAAAGCGAACTCGTGTTGCAACCGTAATAACGATTCAACAGTTCCTGGGCCGGGATGAGACTCGTCCCGTAAGCCTCGGCGACCCGACCAAAGTCTCGCTCCATACTTTCTAAAAGGGCGACGGTCTTTTCGGTGTAGCCCTCATAATAAAAAAGAAAGGAGCGCTTTCTATCGATGTCGTTCATATTCAGCAATACCGTGAGGGGATGAGCCAGAGCGCCGAAATCGGTGAGTCCGCGCTGGATGACGTTCTGAGCTGGTTGAAGTCCTGGAAAGAAGGACTCTAAAAGACCACGATTGCGCTCGGTGAGGCTGTTGATACCCCCTGAGTAAAGGGTCCATTTCTTGATTCCTCGGATCCAGACGCTTCCGACCGATTCCGCCCGACACGCGAAAAGTGCATCGGTCTCTAGAACGGTCACACCGTTGACGCCTTGGGTTTGTAAGAAGAAGCTGACTTCAAGAGAGCCCGCGAATTTACTCGAAAACAAGATCAATCTGTGAGGCGAACCGAGAAACGGCGCCAGACGCTCGGCCACGTCGATGTAGTCGTTGGCTTGGGTGGTGAAAAAGATGATGCCGCAGTTTTGACAGAGTTCTTGGGGGCAGGTCACTACTTCGATCTCGAACTCACCCACAAGTTCGCCGGAGGCTTGGATCTTCTTAAGCTCACTGAGTCGACGGGCTCGTGTCTCGTTGCGCACGAACATCACCGGAGCGTAACCGAGATGTCGAAGGTAGCAGGCTAGTGCACTGGCGGAGTTGCCAGATCCTACTATGCCGATCTTGGTGTCGGGGGTGAGTTCAGGGTAGGACATGTTCAGGCCGTCCCTTGGTGTCGGTTGTGGGCTTTCGCTTGGTCCTCCAGAGCCAGGCTCCGGTGAGGGGTAGACTGAGTCCGATGAGGGCCGTGAGCAACCACAGAATCTGTTGCGGTAGGCCGAAGGCACGTCCCCGATGGAGCGGAAGGGCCCAGACCGACGTGAAACGGTATCCCAACGGGATCTGAGTTGCGTCGGTGGCCCGCAGTATCGTCCCTCGAAATGGATCGAACTCTACCGTACTTCGACCGAACGAGTCGGGTTGACCGGGGTGGCGAAGACGGACGGTGAGAGGTTGACTGGCGTCTTTAGGAGGGTCGATGGAGGTGATGGTCGCGTTGGGGAAAGTCTTCTGGGCTTTGAGAAGAGCCTGCTCAAAGTCAAGCGTCTGGGCCGCCGTTGAGGCCGTGACCGTGAGGGGGGCGAGGGGCGAAGGTGTCCGCGTGACTTGGTGGATAAGGCTCCGATAGGCATCGCTGATAAGTGAGTAGTTCAATCCCGTCAGAGCGATCAGAAGGAACGGAAGGGCGACAAAGACGCCTCCGACGCGATGGAGGTCGAGGAGGAGCCGACGCTTGGAACCGCTGGTCTTGATAGTGAAGTTTTTCCCTAGTTTCTGTTTCTTTAAAGGCCACCAGAGTTTAAGACCGGTGAGGCTCAAAAATATCACGCCCAAAGCAGAACACAGTGTCAGATAGCGGCCGGTGCGTGACAAGAGAAGAGTGCGATGCAGTTCTAGCACCTTGGTCATGAACGGATTACCGACGCCCAGATAGCGTCCGTCTTGGGGATGGAAGAAGAGTTCTCGACTTTCGTCGCTTCCTTGAACTCGAACGCGACCCACCGGGATATGCAAGCGTTTGACCTTTTCTCCGGGTGCGAGGTGATCATGGACGAGAGAATAGAGAGCGTCGGGATTGATCGCGGAAGCGGACGAGTGCATCAGGTCACGGTTGAGAAATGAAGTGATCTCGTCTTCGAAGCTAAGCAGTGCTCCTGTTCCGCAGACAACCACGACGATCAGACCCAAGCTGAGACCGAACAGGCGATGTAATGTGACGATCGTCTTCCTCACCGAGGAAGACTAGGGGTTCGTTGACGCGGTGTCAAGGCATGCCTAAAAATTTTGCTAGGCATGCCTAATTTTGGCTGGGAGTAGAGTTGTCGAGAGTTCTCACCCTCGCTGCTCGACAACGCCTCCGGATCCCGGTTTGATCGAGAAGCCGGAACCCGAAGAGTTGGGCCGCGTTCCCAAGCATCGAAGCGTCTTCGCCGTACAGAAGTCCTCCGATCCCGACGGATGAAGCCCACGCCACCCAACCGAATGACCTCGTGCTACCGGGAGATCATTGAAAATCCCAGGACCCTACCCAGTTTGCTGATAAGATTATCGACGAACCCGCACATTCGCGGGATTGAGTCGAGCGGTGGGGGGCGCCGGCGCCGAGCTCAAGTGGCGTTATCTAGTAGCGCGGCGTGGCGAGAGCGAGATTTCCAGTCCAACTCTGCGAGTTTGCTGATAAGATTATCGACGAACCCGCACAATCACGGGGGCAGCGTCGAGTCGCGGGCAGTGTCGAGTCGCGGGCAGTGTCGAGTGGCGGCGCCGGCGCCGAGCTCAAGAGGCGTTGTCGAGTAGCGAGGCGTGGCGAGAGCGAGGCGAGGGCGTGGCGAGGGCGTGGCGAGGG
>JBBKWP010000412.1:0-20934 GCA_037968995.1 Candidatus Xenobia bacterium | reverse complement strand
TCCTGAGCCACGCTTTTGTGAAATCTTCGCTCTCCCAAAAGGGTTCTTTGAAGTCTCCAAACTCAGTTTTCGTCGTGATCGCCTGAGGCGGTTCATACAGCACGTTGACCTGGTCCAGGCTCACGCCGGTAGAGGCGTCGCCGGTCAAGAGCGAACCGACCAGCGTCATCTGGGTGGCTTCGATCCCCTTCTCCGCGAAGAACAGGCCACGCACCACCGAGCCTTCCTTGCTTTGGCCGGAAAGCTTCACTCGCCCTCCCGAGACGACGGCGAGTTCGGTGGCCCCTTCGAGTCGCAGTCCTCCGGCGCCGATAGTGATGTCGCCGGTGGCGACCAAAACTCCGATTCCCTCCACCCCCTGGTGCAGGGTGATATCTCCATCCACATAAAGTTGGCCGTTGTCGAGCTTGAGGGGCTGTGAGAAGACGATGTCTCGACCGGAGCGCGCGGACCCCACGATGGTCTCGATGTCGCCGCTCTCAAGATCGAAGTAGGGATTTCCCTTGAGCTCCGGGTCGTAGTCCGTCGGTCGCAAATGGGGAATGTCCACGGGAGCCGAACCGCTGCGCACCTCGCCTCGAATGTCGACTCCGGTGCTTCCCAGTACCACTTTCCCCGGCGTCTCCACATCGCCCAAAACGATGCTGTCGTTTCCCAGCACAATGGCTTGAGCGCCGTCTCCGTTGGCCAGCAGGTCGGCCGGCAGCATGTCGGCCACATTCGTGGGCGGCGGCCAAACCCCGAACGGTAGGGCGGCCACCCTCACTCCGTTGCGCGTCTCGATCCTTCCCCCGGAGGCGATCGCCCAGGGAAAGGGAGGGAGGCGCAGCACGGCGTCGATTCGGCGCTCCGTATCGCCGCAGCGCCCGATAGCCAGAAGTTGGACCGTGGCCGAGGGGACCACCGACCCCTCGGCGCCGGAGGCGTCCTCTGTGCCCCGAAGGTTGTTGGTGGAGAGCGGCAAATTGTTGGCCCCGGCCGCTTCCTCATTGAAGGTAATCATCCCGAGACTTTCGTCGGTCTCTATTCGGACCTCGGCTCCGGCCTCTCGCCCGGCGCCAAAATTTGGGTCCACCAACACCCTGGCTATGGCTGCGGAGACGGCCGAGCGGGCGGCGTTAGAAGCCTGCTCGGCGCGATCCTCGTGGTTGGACATCCGCATATGCGTCACACACAGGCTCGCCAAAGAGAACGCCAGCATCGCGATCACGGCGACCGCCAGGAGGGTTCCACCGAGAGATATACCGCGTGAACGGTGACCAGCCATACTTTTTCGGCTCCTTCAGTGTGACGAGTTGGACTTCGTGGTGGGGGCTTCGTGCCCCCAGACATTGTGCCACAAGAGAAGTCCCTTTGCTTGCGACCCTGTAAAGAAGTACGAAAATGTTCGCGAATGGAAAGCTACAATGTCTGCAAGATTAAAAGAGTCGGTTTGATCGTCGCGACCAGCAACAGCGCTGTGACGGCTCCCATCACAGCCAGTATGATTGGTTCTACGAGGACGACAAATTGCTCCAGGTTTGATTCCAGTTCCTGTTCTTGATAATCGGCGATCACCTCGGTCATCTGCTCGAGGGTTCCGACGCTCTCGCCCGCTTCGATGAAACTCAAGTAAGAAAGCGGGAAGTGACCCGTCTGCTTGAGCGCTTCGGTCAGAGTTTCACCGTTTCGGATCCCGTCTTCGGCCGCTCTGAGCGCTTCTCGCAGATGGGGGTCTCCGCAGTTGAGCCGCCCTTGTCCCAACGCCTCGAGGATCGTCAATCCCGACCGGAGTTGCAAACAGAGAATCCTAGTGAACTGGGCCATCGAGACCTGTGACATCAGGCGCCCCACCACCGGCAGGCGACGGCCAAGGGAAAGCAGCCGACTTCTCCCGGTTTCGCCGCGCAAGTAGACTCCTGCTGCGACTCCCCCCGTCACGAGAACCAGCCAAAAAAGAGGATGAGCCATCAGGTGCGAGAGCGCTATCAAGCATTGGGTCAGAAAAGGCAGAGCCACGCCAGACTCCGCCAGCATCTTCAAGTGCCCTTGCAACAAGTACGGAGGACCCAGTACCAGCAGCAGACCGCAGGCCAAAGATAGGATGAAAGGATAAGTGAGAGCGCTGCGAAGTTTATAAATCAAGCGCTGTCCCTTCTCCAGATCTCTCGACAAAACATCGAGCACCCTTACCAAACGTCCGCTCCGCTCTCCGATCCGTATGGCCGAGCAGAGATAGGAGGGGAAGGCCCTGGGGTATCGTTCCATCGCCGACGAGAGAGGCTCCCCGTTGCGGACGGCGTCGGAGAGTCCCGTCAAGACATCGCCTAGGTTACCGTCGTCCGAGGAGCGGGCCAGCAAATCTAGGCTTTCGTGGATCATCACCCCGGCTTGCGTCAAAGCCGCCAAAGACCGGAAACAGATCATAAGGCGGGTGGAATCGACGGGAACCTGATATTTTAATCTAGAGTCACTCCTTCGGGCTCCCCTTTCCGCCGAACCTTGGCTGATGGGCGAAACCGACGTTTTCTCCAACTTCTGTGGCGCTTCTATCTCTGGAACGGGAAGATAGGAGTTACCGGCCAAACAGCCTTCCAGCCAATAGGCGCAGTCTCGCGCGAAAATCAGCTCACGGCGCTGGAAGGACCCTGATTTTTCGACCGTATCGACGTACATCGCCCCCGCCACAACACCGTCGATTGTGTGAAAGGGGATACACATGACCGAGACGGCGCCCGAGAGTTGAAGGCTGACGTTGGCCCGGGCATCCAGGTCGGTGCGGACGTCTCGATAGATGAGGTTGCTGTCGGATTCGATCACCTGGCGGATCAACGAGATGCTGACCGGAGAGTCTGACAAAGCGAACCATTCGTGGCCGTACACGCCGCCGAGCGCCAGCACTCCAACGTCGTCGCGATAGGCGATCACGGCCCGCTCCGCACCCAGTCCTTGAGCCAACGTGGACGCCGCCTCGTCGTACAGACGGCGAGTGCCCGATTCACTGCGGGTGTCCGTTAACACAGGTTCCCTAGGACCTCCAGAAGTTCCACTCTAGCTTCTTCAACGGTTTTGTATCGCTCCCTGGGGTCTTTCTTCAGCATGCGAAGGATCACGTCGTCTATCTCCTTCGGTAGATCCGCGATCGAACTAGGAGGCTCTGGTTGGACGTTGGCGTGGCTGTAGAGTAGGAAGAGCACTTCGTCGCTATCGAAAGGAAGTCTCCCAGTGACGATCTCATAGACCATCACGCCGAGGGAGTACTGGTCGGCGCGGTCGTCCGCGCCCTTTCCCGCGACGGACTCCGGGGAGATGTACTTGGGAGAGCCCATAGTCTGGCCGATCTGGGTCAAGGTCTTAGAGTCGACAGCGCGAGCCAGTCCGAAATCCATCACCTTAATCCGGTCAGACTCCGTGACCATGACGTTCTCGGGCTTAAGGTCGCGGTGATAAACGCCACGCTGGTGGGCGTAGTCGACCGCCAACATCAACTGGCTCAAGAGGTCGACGACGCGTTTCCAGTCGCCTCGCAACCCCGGTAGAGCTTTTCGCAGTTCTTGGCCTTCGATATACTCCATGGCCAAATACAGTCGGTCGTTGTGCCAACCCCAGTCGCGTACTTCGACGATTCCAGGGTGGGCGAGTTCAGAGGATACGGTGATCTCGCGCTCAAACCGACTCACGAAGCTAGGGTCCGCGCGCAAGTCTCGATTGATGACCTTGATGGCGACGGCCGCCGTCATTTCCAAAGTCTTATTCGGCACCGCCAAATAGACGTCCGCCATCCCACCTTGACCTAGCGGAGAGACCACGCGATACTCCCCGATCCGCTCCCTAATCAAGGAGCGGTTCTCCGCGCCTTCGGTCGGCACATAGGACTCGAGAGTCAATGTTCGTCGCCGCCAGCGGACGAATTGCGCGCCGCCCATTGGAAGGAGAATGATGAGCGCCAATAGCAAACCGTTTCTCCAGGGATGGTACCAGAGCTGGTCCTTGGCCGCCTGTGACATCGTAAGCGGCTCGAGAGACACAGACCCAGCTACGGGGAAGCGACGTTTGTCGATATCCAACCCCATGATCGAGACGGGATAATCAGCGTGACCCTTCAAGCGCAAAAAGAGAGAGCGCGAACTCTTATTCTCAAAGGACAACATTTGACCCGTTCGTCCTAGGTAGGTGGGTCCCACCGTGTCCCACACCTCGGCATTCGGCGGAAAGCTCTCGATCAGGAATGGATGGTTCGCGTGTGCCGAACAGCTGATGAGAACAATCCAAGCCAGAAGGGCGGAGCGAAATTCTACCATACTACGAAATTCTGTCGCGGAGACGGTATTCCTGGAGTCGCTGTGGTAGAATGCATCTCTATGGAACGCGACCCGAACGCTTTAAGACTTGACGCGAACGTTTCCATTGGAGAGCCACCTGAAGTTCGGGTCTTCTGGTGCCGATGAACATCAAGCGTCCACAGTCCTTAGTTCGCTCTCGCGGTCTCACCATAGCCGAGACTCTGGTCTCTTTGACTTTGCTGTCGCTTTTGATGCTGGCGGTTCTCAATCTCTTCCCGAGTTCTATGACGGTCGTGGCCGGCACCCGAACAGCTCGGCTCGCCCGGGCGGCCGCGCAGAACAAGGTCGAAGCGTTAGCCGCTCAGCCGTTTGCCGCCCTCTCTGTAGGACTCAACGAAAGTTCGGATCAAGAGCTACCTGACGGAACGACAGCGCGACTCACAACCACGGTGAGCGCCGTGGCGGGATATGACGTCAAGTTTCTCAAGCGCATTCGCTGTCAGGTCGCCTGGCGTCGCCGAGCGATCGAGAGCACAGCCACTCAAGAGGTGTATGTCCATGCGTTGCGCCGGTAACATAAGAGGCCGGGGTGCGTTCACTCTGGTCGAAGTTTTGGTGGCCGCCTTCCTGGCTTCCATCATTCTCTATGTCGTGATCGCCTTGCTCATTCCGGCCATGAGAATTTCCTCGCTCGGATCCATCCGAGTGGACCTCGACCAGCGGGCCATGCTCCTCGAACGGCATCTCATTCGAGCGCTGAAGAGCACCACGCGATCCGGAGTGATGTTCCTAGACCTCGAAAACCGCGCTTTACTGTCGACCCATCCATTGGAAGGGGCTCTATCTGGGTCCAGGGCAGAGTGGTCATCGTCTCTGGCCCTCTTCTATCGTGAGGATGACAAGATTAGCGAGATTCTGTTGTCTCTTCCTAAAACTCCCCTGAAAGCTGTGACGCTCCCGTGGGAGGCCATGGTTGAGAGTCTCCCCGCCAGTCCTAGGAGAATGTCAGTCAGCGGAGTCACCCAGTTTGAGGTTCAGATAGACTCGGGTCCTCAAGTCGATTTTCAATTCTCGATCGAGAAGGATGGAGAGAAAGTCAGCGTGAGTCGAACCGTCTTTCTGGTCAATAGCGCTCAGTAAAGGCCGTTTCGCGCTATATGTGGGTTTACTTCTGCGGCCTGGCTTTTGCGGGGAACCGTTGTCGATTCTCGGCCTCTTAGCGCCAATCTCCAAATAGCAGAAACCCCGCCCAGTAATAGGGATGGGCATACTCTTCTCGAGACCGCACTGCCATCTGAGCCGCTTGAAGGGCTACCGCTTTTCCAACCCCCTCTCTTAGCTTCGCGTAGAATTCGGTCATCAACAGGGCTGTGGATTCATCGTTGACGTCCCATAGTGAAGCCACCACCGAGCGAGAGCCCGCGATCCAGAACGCTTCGGCCAAACTGGCCACATACTTGGCCTCAGTCCCCTCTCCCATCGCCGTGTTGCAGGCGGAAAGAATGACAATAGACGTCTCCTCCAAGCCGAGGGAGAAGATCTCTTCTTGGGCGACCTGTTGGTTGCCGGCGAGCGCCAGATAGTTTTTTAGGGAATCGTCTAGATTCAACTCACCGTGGGTGGCGAGGTGAAGCACTTCGGCTTTGCCTCCGTACTTAAAGAAATTCTCTCGCGTGGCTTCCTTGCCCTCAAACAACTTGGATTGGGGAAAGAGAGCGGCGATCTGTTCTCCTTCTATGGCTGCGGCCGGAAGGTCCTCGGTGGCGTTCGCGAACGCCACAACGCTTGAGACCGGCACCACTTTCTCGGAAGAAACCCGCATAAGATCTGTAGGTTTAGCCAATTCGAGGATCCGCCTGGACGCGATCAACGGTTGCCCTTGGGAGTCGGTGAGACTAGCGAAGGGAAGCCCGTGCAGTCGCCCGGACGGAATCAGGATCAAAGTAGACTTCTCTTGGATGTCTTCAACCAACGGTTGGAACAGCCATTGATACAATTGCCGACTGTTCTGCGCCAATTTGGTGTCGCCATTTACTCGCTTGGCTACCGCCCTTCGAAAGGCAGAGACGGAAATATTGAGATCCTTGTCCGAGACCGGAACCGAATGCAGGCGGAAGGTGTCCTTAGTGACCAGAAAGATGTAGAGGGCATCTTGGGTGGCGAAATACTGAATCACCGCGAGGTCGTCGGGAAGGGCCTTCTGAATGTCGGGAAGATTGAGAGGGTCGAATTTGAGAACACTGGAATACAGGTCCGAGTACTTCTGCCGGAGTCCCCTGCTCTGTAGCAGAAACTCTGACCTCGTTGAAGCCAGAAGCCCCTGCGTTTTGGTCAGAAGCTCATTGCGAGTGACCGACTCGGGCATGGTTTGCAAACGCTCGACCTCTTGCCCCAGCGCGGTCACTTGGTCCTCCCCCTTGAGTATCTGTTGAGCGTCCTTCTGGGCTTCTTGTTGGCCTTCCATCTGCATGGCCGCAGATTGGACCTGTTGATTTCGGGTCAGAGAGGCCAAGGCTTTCTCTGGATTTGCACTTTCGATGTGGGCTCTGACAGAAAGGTCGGTCAGATGCTCGGATCGTGCCGCCATCTCTTTGCCCTGCGACGAGCGCAAACCTAACAGAGGCAACGAGTGATGAATCTTCTCCGTGGCGCCGTCGGCAAAGAACGCGGCGCTTCTCCAGTCGCCGCGCCTTCCGTATTCTTCAGCTAAAAGCGTCGACGCTTCGACACTACGGTGGACAAACTGAAGCTCGGTGGCGAGACTGTACGCTTCCCGCCAAGCAGAGACGGCCGAGTCAAACTGTTGAAGCTTGGTAAATTCCCGACCAATCTTGATGAGATAGTCCACTGTGGCATCGGAGTTGCGTGCTTTCTTGATCAACCCAATGGCCTCCGTCAACTTGGCCGACTTCACCGAGGGCGACCCTTTCCCAGCGATCGCTTCGAGGTAGCGGAAGCGAGCGATGAGTTCGGGGAGGAGACCGCCGCTCGTCAGAACGTAGTGAGGAAAACCAGGTCCCGAGACGTTGACCCCGATCGCTTCAGGAATGTCTGAGTATTGCGTGACATGCGGTTCAAGAACTGAGACTATTTCTTCCGCCATACCGGCGTCTCCGATCGCCTCAGGAAAGATTTCCAGCACATAGATCATTTGATCAATTAACGACAGAGAGAAATTCAGATAACCAAAAATTGTATCGAGATTCTCTTCAACGTCTCCGTGAAAATAATCTTCCTTGGAAGTGTTAACCCGGAAGAGCACCTCAGCCCAGGCGACCAATCGGAGTGCCAATACATCGAGCTGGTCTTCGACGGAACTGGCGTGTGGAGCCAACTCTTCCAACCAGAAACGGGTGGCCAAGCGCCCAAGGTACCAGTTCCTCTCGTGGCGCACGACCTTCATTGGATGGTAGGTGTCGAGCGCCGACCACGCTTTCTGAAACGACTGAGCCACCTGTCTGGCATCAGGCTCGAACCCCTTCAGCAGGCGAAGTTGGTATTCCGAGGTTCTCACAGCGTACTCTAGGACGGGATCCGTTGGCGTCGCTACGTCTGACAGGAGCAAGCGGGCGCGGCTTAGGTATTTCTCGGATTTCTCCACTCGCTTCTGACGGTAAGAAGCCCGAAACCCCGCCAAGGAAAGGGCCGCTTCGGTCAGCGGGTCAACGCCTTCCCTTATCAATGCCTGGTACTTCTCTTCAAACTCGTCGAGCAATCCTATCTCCCCGAGCATGGTTAGCTTCTGCGATTCGTAAAAACGTGATGAATCGATCCGCAAAAGATCGTTGACCCCGTCGTCGGGGAAGCCTAGTTTCCGGACCGTCATCTGGAGTGCGGCCACGCTGGCCGGGTAGCTGTCCAATTCCGAAACTATCAAGTCTGGATTTGCTGCGGAGACTGCCAGCTGAATACGAAGAATCTTCATCAGGTGTGATTCGATCGCTTCAGTTGCTTGGTCTCGAATGTCCGGAGCCGGGTGCGGGTCCTCTTTCCCAGACGAAGGTTCAGTGGGCTTTGGCGTAGACGTGACCGCCGACCCGCTCTCAGGGTCGGCTTCCAAGAGACGACTGAGATAGCCTGTGATAAGCAGAGAGACCGCCTGGTCTCTCTCGTTGAGCCCCCTGAGAATTTCGAGAGGCTCGGGGTCAGCGAACGTCTCGCTGATAAGCTGCGCTAAAACCAGGGCGAATTCCAAATGAACTCGCGCCTTCCCAGGCGCTGTCTCATACTCGTCAGGCATAGCGTCAATCATGGACACGAACGCGCGTTTCGTATAGTTGGGATTCTCCTGAAACAGCTCCAAAAAGCTTGAATTCGTCGGGTCGCTCTGGTTCTCTTGAAAAATCTTAAGGAGTTCCAAGGCGTGGGCCCGACCCGCCGGATCGTTAGGCTGCCCCGCATCTTGGGCCTGAACAGCCCCTAATAACATCCAGAGTAAAGTGAAAAGAAGCAACGCTCTCGATATCGGCACGGTGACCTCCCCCAGTTCAAAGGAACAAAAGACTCTTGGAAAGCCTCGTTCGGATTTAGAGATAGGTTCGCCCTGTCGCGTGGGTTTACTTCTGCGGCCTGGCTTTTGCGGGGAACCGTTCTCGCAATCCGTCGAGACTGGTGATGGGCAGTCCACAAGTAAAGTTTTGGCAAACGTAAGCGGCGTTCTTCATAGGAAGCTCTTTCAGATAACCTACCAGTGGGGCCAGCGCCTCTCGCTCCACATCGGATTTTAACCAGTGCGCCACCCGCTGGGGATGGTAACCTTGGGAAATGACAGTCCACCAGCGCTCTTGGTCTCCAACCAGAACCACGCTCTCCTCTTCGCCGTTCCACAGGTCCACGGCCAGCAAAATCCCGGGAAGATTTTCCGGGCGATCCTTGAGCGCGGCGCCCACGGACCGAAGCAAACCTTCTAGAGTCGTTCGATAGCTTTCTTGACCGGTCAGACGATAGAGCGTGACAAGGTTGACCGCGGCTCGAGAGTTAGCAGACCAGAGCGCTCCGTCGTTAAGTTCTTTGTCGCGATAAAGAAGTCCATGGTCTGCCTCGGTTTCGAAGTAGCCGCCACCTTTAGAGTCTGCGAATCGGTCCTCGAGCTGGGACTGCCAATGGACGGCGCGTTCGAGATCGTCAGGTCGGGCCTCGGCCGCATAGAGGGCCAAGTATGCCGCGATCAGTTCAGCGTAGTCTTGTGCGAAGGCTTCACCATCCGCTTTTCCCTCGAACAAGCTTCGTCGAAGGCGACCATCGACGACCATCGAGCCTTCGATGGTTTCCAAAATCTCGCGTGCACGTTGAATCCAAGCGGATTCACTCATCAACCGTCCCGACTCGGCAAGCGATGCCGCGGCCATAGCGTTCCAACCGGCCAAAACTTTCTCATCTCGCGCGGGTCTGGGACGTTGATCGCGGGCCGAGAGCAGCTTCTCTCGTGCTTGTCGCAGAGTCTCCTGATTCCAGATCTTGGTATCAGCCTCTAATAGAACGTTTTTGCCGGAAAGTTCACCACTCTGATCCCCTGTGGCGTTGCCCTTCTCAGTC
This sequence comes from Candidatus Xenobia bacterium, assembly GCA_037968995.1. Lineage (GTDB taxonomy): Bacteria > Vulcanimicrobiota > Xenobia > Xenobiales > JADMJV01 > JAEXNA01. The sequence continues at coordinate 11,137 of JBBKWP010000412.1, read as the reverse complement.
GCTCCGAACGCTTTTAGCACCGGCGCCAACTCTTCGCCTCCGCCCAAGACTTCTTCGATCTCCTTGAGAGTCCACACATAAAAAGCGCCTTCCGAATGCTTGGAGGGGTTCTCGGGTTCAGCGCTATCGGCATCTTCGGCCGAAGCCAAACCACCATTGGGAAGTCGCATGCGTCGGTCGAGATAGGAGACTGTGGATTGCGCGGCCTCGCGAAAAATCTCTTGTCCGGTCCAGGCGAACGCCCGAGCGTAGAGCCTCAACAGCAGAGCCTGGTCTGTCAGCATCTTCTCAAAGTGGGGAACAGTCCAGGTGGCGTCCGTCGAGTAGCGGTGAAAACCCCCGCCCAACTGGTCGTGAATGCCGCCCTTGGCCATGGCCTCAAGTGTTTTGAACACCATCTTTTCGGTACCTGAGTTGGGATGAGTCCGAGCGTGCGCTAAAAGACATTCAAGAACAGGGGCTTGGGGGAATTTTGGGGCCCCGTTAAACCCTCCCCACTCGACGTCGAAGGCGCCTTGCCAGGTTTTGACCGCCCGTTCCACCGAGGCCATCGATGGTAGATCTGAGTTCCCTTTTTGCAACTGAGAGTCTTGCAGCTCTTGAGTGAATTTTGAGGCGTCACCTTTGATCGCCGCGCTGTTGATTCCCCACTGCTCGGACACCTTTTCCAGGACCTCGAGAAAGGCCGCTCGACCGTATTTCGCGGGCTGAGGAAAGTAGGTTCCCGCGTAGAAAGGTTGAGCATCCGGGGTCAGGAAAACGGACATTGGCCAGCCGCCGCTCCCGGTGGTGGCGACCAAAAACTGCATGTAGAGTCGGTCAATGTCGGGGCGAGTTTCCCGGTCCACTTTGATCGGAACGAACCGCTCGTTGAGATAGGCTCCGACCACCGGATTGAGAAACGACTCTTCCTCCATCACGTGACACCAGTGGCACGTTGAGTACCCCACAGAAAGAAAGATCGGCTTATTCTCGGCCTTGGCCTTCGCGAAAGCCTCGTCCCCCCACGGGTACCAATCCACCGCGTTGTCGGCGTGCTGCCGCAAGTAGGGGCTCTGCTCCGACAAGAGTCTTTGATGATTGCCGGGAACAGCCAGAGTCGGAGAACTCGAAGGCAAGCGATCGGCAGGCGTTCGGCAAGCCAGGGTTGCCAGAACGCCTAGACTTAGACATACGGCCCTCAGCGACCATTTCATGATGCAAGTCCTCTAAGGAGCTCTCCGAGTATCTTCCGAATTCGGCTCACACTCACGATCCAAGTTTACTCATTATCGCGATATCGTAGTCCCCGACGCTCTTGTTCGGTGAGGTAGGCTTTGCGGATCATCTCCCGCACCTCGATAGGCTTGTCCACATTGTCCAAAACGATCTCGGGATTGTTGGTGTCCGATGAAAAAATCGTGATGTCACCGATGTTGGCCATGCGCTCGCCCGCGTGCTGCGTGACCTTGGTGTCGCGAATTCTGACGAGATCGATCTCCTCGATGTCACGCCCCACCAAACCCCGATAGATCCGAATGCGTTGAGTGGTCAACTCGTAGCGAACGCGAAGCGTCATCAACGGGCGCCCGGTCCACAAGACTTCCTCGTCATCGGTCCAGGCCGAACCCCCTTCGGGCCTTGGAAGCGGCCCGGAATTGGACTTCGGAGCGGCCTCTTCTTCAAGGTCCAAGGACTCAAGCACGGCGAACATAGAGTCCGAAATCGCTCTCACTAGTCCCTGCAGCTGGCCGGGTGGAAGAGAGGAAATAACTGTCTCTGACTCTTCTAAAGAGTTGTAAAAGGATCGGTTGACGACATCACGGACCTGGTCTCTATTCATGACGCAGAGTTTCCTGAAACGGCCGGATGACACCTTTTCCGGGGAATTGTCAACGTTCAAGACGAATCAAATCCGAACATGCGATATCTTTTTCATCTCTGCGAGTGGCCCTATCCCGGCCCCCACACCCTTGCTCCGGCCACCCTTGAGAGCGAAGGCTTCGTTCATCTATCGACCGATCATCAACTGCTACAAACCGCGCAACGTTGGTTTGTCGGACAGCAGTCCCTGGGCGTCCTCGTTCTTGACAAGTCAGCGCTCTGCGAAGGGCTGGTATGGGAAGACACTCACGCTCGTGGAGAGGTCTTTCCTCATCTCTACGCTCCGATTCCTGAACAGTCCGTTCGCTGCATAGTTCGACTGGATCGAGGCCCAGAGGGCGACTTCTTCTGGCCCGACGCCCTCGCGGGCCTGAAGAGCCCCTTACTGGATCGACCTGACCCAGGAGAGGCTCTGATAGAACCGAGCAAGAGATTCCCAAAACGAGAGCTTCCACGCCACGCCGTGCTCTGTTGTTTTCCGGAAGTCCTCGAACGCCTCGCCCGGCAGCCTGGTGTCGAGAGCCTGAAAGGCCTAGGTTCGGCGGTCGGTCCCAATCTTATTCACGTACTCAGAGAAGGCGACCGCGAGATCGCTGTCTGTTCGCCCGGTGTCGGCGGTCCGCTGGCCGCGATAGCCCTCGAGGAGCTGATCGCTTTTGGTTGCGAACGCTTCGTACTCTGCGGCGGCGCCGGCGGTCTGGTTGGCGAGTTGGAAATGGGTCGCCTCGTCTTGGTAGACGAAGCCGTCCGAGACGAGGGTGTGTCCCACCACTATCTAACGGCCGAAACGAGCGTGACGGCCGACCGACACGCTGTGGAAACTGTAGCAAATCTTCTCACCACTCGCGGCGTCAAGTTTGTTCGGGGCAAAACATGGACCACGGACGCGCTCTACCGCGAAACTCCCGAGCGCATTGCCCGGCGTCGAACGCAGGGATGTTTGACCGTGGAGATGGAGGTCGCCTCTATTCTAGCGGTGGCACGCTTTCGCGAAGTTCCGGCGGTCGCCATCCTCACCTGCGGAGACGACCTCAGCAGCGAGAAGTGGGATTTTCGCGATTGGACGTCGGCCCATTCGATCCAGGACAGGCTGTTGAGCTTAGCCTTAGAGGCTGTACAGGCGCTGGGTTAGGGACTCAGAGACCGTCCGCCGAATCAAGCTGCAGACTCCGGAGCGCTTGGAACAGTTCCTCATCGTCAATCCATAATTGAAGCTCGGCAATTTTGCCACCCTTCAACTTCACTCGACCGAACCGAGACGGTGTGATCCAGCCGTTGCGAGGCGCCTTCAAAGGAGAAGCTTTCCCGAAGGGCGCGGGCTTCTCCCCGACGTCAAATTGAACGCTGAAGTTCTGCATCCCTATCAGATGGTTGAGCAGAAGACTCTGGGGACCACGCACGCCTCGCACGTAGCCGGCGTCATACATCACGTCCAGTGAACCCGCCATCTTGGCCGCGTGCTGCTGGTTCATACCCAGTTCCACGTCGTCGGCCAGCCAAGTCTCCAACTCGTCGTCCGCCCAAGGCTCGAATCGCGACCCGGGCGGGTCAGTGACCTTCTCCACGGGAAAAGCCAGACTTCGTAGACCCAGCGGGGAGTGTAAAGTCTGGCCGGGGTCGGCGATGTTTCGCCCCGCCAGCACGACCCCTGAGGCGGGCCACCAGCGAGCGAACTCATTCAACTCCTCGGATTCTCCGAAGCGCTCTTGCAGAACCGATCCTTGCATCCCGTACAAGAACAAGGGCTCGTCGTCCTCTTCCAACGCATAGCCCGTACAGTAGACAACCGTACCTTTGTCGAACCAAACGTGGGTCCCCTCCGAGCGTCCCTTGGGCGCCGGATAGACAAAAGCGACCAGCCCCTGATTGACGTCCAGTTCGTTTGGCCGCCCCAGAACTTTCAACACCTCGGCGTAGCTCTGGCCTACGCTCACACCGTCGAGCGTCAGTCTTCCGATGGCTCGACCCTCTCCGAAGCAAGGTGCGAGGAGCAGGGAGAGGAGCATGAGGATGTAGGCTTTCATCATCCGGCGTTCGCCGGTCATTGACACTCGCCCTCGCTCATTCCTTCGCCGACCTTTAGCCCCCTTAGCCTCGGAGGAAAGGTCAATCGGCCAAAGAACCGCGTTGCATGTTTAGGCTTCAAAATATTGTCATCGCTTCGCTCCTACTCCTCGGCTGCGCTTGGGCTGACGACACCGGATTCAGTTCCATCTGGATCGACGACAGCGCCACCGTGACCGAGGAAGCTGTTGCCAAAACCATCAGCGACACGACCGCACAAAATCCCAATCCAGACCATCTCGTGGTCCTGATACACGGCTTCGCCGTGCCCCGGGCCGACAGCACTGTGGAATACGGAATCGTATCTGAACGGATCCGGAAAGAGTACGCCAAGCACGGGAAAAGCGTTGCCATCGTGGGCATTCAGTGGGATTCCGCGGTGAGCCTAAACCTGTTCTCACTTCCCGGCAAGTATCATCACAAGACTTTGCTGTCCAGGAAAACCGGTCGCTTTGGTGCCCGGCACACCTTGCTGGAACTACAGAAGCACTTCCCTAACGCCCAAATCAGTATCATGGCACACAGCATGGGATGTGAAGTGGCGGCGGCAGCCACCAATCCGACTATGAAGTTCGACAAAGTCACCGATGAGTTGGGGGCTTACCGCCCCGACGAGAGTGTGTCGCTTGACGGAATGGTGCTCTGTGGGGCTGATCTCAACTATGACGCGGCCGCACACGGTGGCACCTCTGTCAACTTTCAACACGGCAAAATGATGTACATGACCATGTCCGAGGTTCTCGGCAACGATCGCGACAAGATTTTAGACCTCCGCCGACTGTTGGGAGGAAGAGCCCTCGGCTCCGCCTTCCCCAAAATGACGGAACAGCAGTACGACGGTATTCTGGGTAGTCGTCGAATCATTTTTGACAACAAGCAGATACCGCTTGAGCATTTCATGCTGAAATACTACAGTGAATGGCGCCTCGCCCGGATCATTCCGTCGCTGATCTCCTATGGCGATCCCCAGGCGCCGGTTTCCGAAGACCTAGCAGCTATCAATGAGGTCATGGACGCGCCCAATACCGTAGAAGCTCTGGCTCCCTACCTAAACGGCAAGACCTTTTCCTCGACGCTCTACGCTGTGTGGCGTCTAGAGCACCTACTTTGTGGTGGAAGCCAACATCTCGCGGACGGCTATTTCTCCCGTCTTGCCAGAGTCGCGAAATCCACCCCCCGTAAAGTTCTCTATGGCCGAAGCGAAAGTCCCTGCGAGCAGGTTAAGCAAGGTATTTTCCCTAGCGAAGAGATGATGGAACGGGCCGGAGCCCCCTCTTGGGCACGTCGATAAGGAATAACATGAAAAACCTAATTTTAGTCACCGCCCTTTTAACCAGCCTTGTCACTCAGGGCTCCGCCCAAGAAGCGATCGTCGAGAACCTTCAAGAGATCGAAGCGACCCGAGGCTGGAGTTATCCCTACATGGGTCCCGGTTTCGACGGAGCCGATCTGGGCACCGCCTACCAAAAGGACTTTCAGGGCCAGGTTATCCTGTACGACGATACCGTTATGGCTATTCGTACGGATACATATGGAGACAAAATCTACTTCTCTCGTGGCGAGGCAACTGAGTACCTGCCTAGTGAGGCAGCCCTTCGAGTGGGGTCCAAAGTCCGAGTTCGCTGCGACCACAGTAACAATGTGAGGTGGGTTGAAATCGTTCCCTACAGTGTCTGGTTAGAAAGGCAGCCTCGCCCTGAAGCTAAACACCAAGGGCGTCCATAACTTTGATGGAAGGCACACGGCCCCCGCAGTGAATGTCCTCCTGCCTTGAAACGTCGACTCTCCTTTACGGTCCCACTGGTATGCGCCCTTTTGCTAGGTGTACTTTGGTATGTCGAAACACTCGGGAGCGCTCCTGTCGCACAGCCGTGGGAAACTGCCACAGCCTCTCTTCAACAGACTCTCCCTAGGGGCTTACTGGCAGAAAGAGTCCAAGAGTTATCGGGCCAGACCCAAACACTGGAGGGGATCAAGCAGCAACTCGAGACCTCAAAGACTCCGACGAGTAGCCTGACAAAAGAGTCAAAAGATTCGGTCAAAATGTTGGCGGAGCTTCGAGCAGCTATCGACACCAGTCAACCCCAACTCGCCGATCTCGAACGTCTCTTTCCAATCCTCAACGATCACTGGCGCGGCCAGGTAGCCCGAGCTGAAGCCTCTGCGAAAGTCAAGCCGGATTTCTCCCACATTCCCGTCTTGCCGCCATTCGCCGAGGAACTTTACTCCGGAACAGCTCAGACCACCGAGGCCCACAAGTATCTCGTCCTCTATCGTCTAACCTATGATCTTTCGGTGAAGGCCCGACAGGAGGCTGTCGACGCCTGGAAAGCCGATATCGCGGGCGAGTTCTCTGAGTTGCTCCGGTGGCATAGGCTACGCTCTGCCTATTTAACGGAACTGGTTCGACTGGGGGCGCCTGATATCGTCAGTTGGACGCCGGAGAATTTCGCGACCATGCAGTTTGAAGCCGGGCTGATACCGTATCGCTTTTCGGTTCTCGGAGTCGTTAAGGAAACCCAAGTGGAACAGGGCGTGGGTCATGGCTTGACCGGTTGGCTTTTGCTGTTGCGTGGTGCCACTCGACTGCTACTAGCCGCGCTGGGACCCCTGGTCGCCTTTCTGCTCCTGACCCGGTTGGTCTCCTTCCTTCGACGTTTAATCCAGCGGGTCGATACCGAAAGCGCGTTAGCACGCTGGGCACCTCTGTTTCTGAGCCTACTACCTTGGCTGGGACTGTTCGGCGTGCTCAGATATGAGGAGCAAGTCTTAACGACCAACGAGCTACTTCTCGAACTCTCTATCGTTCCCGCGGTGGGTCAGTTCTACGCTCTCTACCGGATATTATCGATCGTGTTCCGCGCTCTGCTGAATTACTCTCTGCGCGGAGTCCCTCCCGAAGAGCGGCTACGTCTGGCCAGGAAGGTTCGGATCACTTCGTCGGTCGCGGCGGCGTTCGTGGCTCTGGTCGCCTTGGCACGCTATGCGCTCTATGTCAGCATTGGACGAGGGCTGCTCTACTGGACAATGACGGCCGCTCTTCCTTGGGGCGCTGCTTTGCTGTTTTATGTCTGGTCTGCCACCTGGAGGCAGGACCTACCATTTCTGACCGAGGCCATCTACGGTCGAGCGGTCCGTCGCAAGTTGACTCCCCTTAGCGAGGGCTTGCAAGGCCTCGTGGTGGCCCCTTTCGTCTTAGCCGTAGTACTAGTCGGGATGTTTGCAAAAAGCCTATCCAAGCTGGCGATTCGCTTTGAGTGGTTCAATCGACTTTTGGCTGGGGTTCTGAGGCAACGTCTAGGCACGGCTTCTCTAGGGGCCTCCAAAGTCGAGTTGCCTTCGGCTTATCTAGACGCCTACCATGCAGCCGGCCATTCCGCAGCGCGAGACTGGGATGGAGGCAGGCAATCTTTTCGGGAGAGTCTCGAAGAGACCATCCAAGCCTGGCTTGAGGGTGTGAGGGGTGGAGAATTTGTGATCGTCAGTGGGGCACGAGGATCCGGTCGAAGTGCTGTCCTTGGGGAACTGTCCGAGCGCTTCGGCGAATCGCTGGAGGTGGTCCGAATCGATATTCCCGCCAAAACGTTGCACGAAAGCGATCTCGCCAATTGCTTGGGACAACCTTTGGGCGTCGACCCCTCGGATTGTCAAAGTTTGAGCCAATTAGTAGAGCAACTTCAGAACCGGCATCAAACGCTGATCTTGGTCGAGGATGCGCAAAATATTTTTCTGGCGCAAGTCGGTGGTTTTGAAGCTTTCCTGGCTCTGGGTCGATTTCTTCGATTGAACCGATGCCTATTCTGCCTGAGTTTTGATCGGGAGGCCTGGAATTACCTCGACAGCGCTTTTCTGGGCCAAGTGATCACCCCAGAGGTGTACGAGCTCCCCAAATGGTCGGCCGAAGCCTTGCGCAAACTCATTCTGTCTCGACACCGAGCCACCGGATTCGTCCTTCGTTATGATGACTCTCTGCTGAAAACCACTCTAGACCCCGACGATCTTCCCAATGTTGAGCGCGCCTTTTTCCATCTGCTGTGGGACCAAAGTGACGGCAATCCCGGCATCGCTGAGGCGCTCTGGTTCGAGTCGCTCAGTCCGATACTCGGAGAAGAACTCACGCTGCGAGTAGGGCCTCCGCCGGCGATTCGAGCTGAGGTTCTGGACCGGCTTAACGATAACTCCCTGTTTTTGCTGGCAGCGTTGCTTCGGCACGACAGTTTGTCGGCCGAGGAGGCCGAGGCCGTAACCGCCTTGCCCAAAGGGTTCGTTCAAACGGCGTTCAACCATGGCCTGGAGTCAGGACTCTTAGAACGTACCGCATCGGACCGTATTCGGGTTCAGCTCTTCTGGACCATCCCACTGACCCGACATCTCAGACGAAGGAATTTTCTTTATGGGTAGTGATAACGGCGTCGCGATAACCGACTTCTTTCAGCTGTTTCAGTTCGACACCGTCTTTTTGAGCTTGGTTTCCCTAGCGGCCCTCTATGCGATCACCGCCTTGATTCGTCAGGCGGCCCAGACTCTGGGAAAAAGCTTCCCGACATCACGACTCTCCATTCTCCAGAGCGCGACGGTGGTCAATTTCGTCGTCTATACCTTTGGGCTGTTCGCCATCGTGGCCCTGGTCATCCAGCCCCCACAAGCGCTTCTATTGGCACTAGGCGGCAGTGTGGCGGTAGCCATCGGATTCGCTCTCAAGGATTTCGTGGCCTCGGTGGTTGCGGGATTGGTACTCATCTTCGATCGCCCTTTTCAGGTTGGCGACCGCGTTAGCTTCGAAAGCTTTTACGGCGACATCGAACTCATAGGGCTCCGTGCCGTGCGTCTGCGCACGCTCAACGATGACATCGTCACCATTCCGAACAACAAGTTTCTGACCGAGGCGGTGGCCAGCGGCAACGCCGGTGCCTTAGACATGCTGGTATGCTGCTCACTGCATCTCGATTTAGAAGCTGATCTCGAGAAAGCCCAAAACCTCCTAAGAGAAGTGGTTGTAACAAGCCGCTACGTCTATCTGAAGAAGCCGGTAGCTCTGGATCTGATGGAAGTGACTCTGTCGCAGAGCATCGTCTTCAAATTGACGATCAAAGCCTTCGTTCTTGACGTACGATACCAGAAGGCCTTTGAGACCGACGTGTTGGTCCGAGCCACCAAGTCTTTTCGCGAACACGGTGTGCTAAGGCCAAGAGGCGACATTCGTTCTTCTTTGTTATGACTGAGGCCGCAATGTCAGCCAGACCCTGAAGGCCACTCGAGAGGGTGACACGAGAGGGTGACACGAGAGGTAATCACAAAGGCGTTCAGAGCTTACTTGCGAACCTGAGCTGACATGTTCGAACTCTACGCGCCGCTGATCACTCCCTTTGACGGGGACGAGAATGTCGACTATCAAGGATTCGTGAACAACCTAGCCTGGTATGATGCGCAGCCTTTAGACGGCTACCTGGTCAACGGCAGTTCCGGTGAGGCCGACATGCTGAGCGGGACTGAGCAGTTTCAGTTGGTAGAATTGGCATGTCAGCATACCGGTCGACCGGTTTTCGCCGGTATCGCGGCCTGTTCGGTGAGAGTGGCTGTCGAAGAGATCGAGCGCCTGCGGGACCTGCCGTTGGCGGCGGTGCTGTTACGAACTCCGTCCTACTTCGGCTCACAGTTGGACCAGCGCCTGTTCTATCGGACTGTGGCCGAGAGCAGTCCTCACCCCATCATTATCTATCAAATTCCTCAGAACACCGGAGTCAAACTCGATGAACGGACACTTTACGACCTAGCCCAGCATCCTAATATTATCGGTATTAAAGACAGTCTGGGAGACCTATCGCTCTTACAGGAGGTCGAAGCGCCCGACAGCTTTCGTTACTTGTTGGGAGCAGCCAACCTGCTGTTGCCGGGCTTGCGCGCCGGCGCCGATGGCGGCATTCTTGCTTTGGCTAACGTCATACCGGGCCCGTGCCGCCAACTACTGAACTTTGCCGAGGCCGGTGAGTGGGATCAGGCACATATGTTACAACGCCGACTGATCCCTCTCAACCGGGCTATCGGAGGCAGTCGGGGTTACGGGATCGCAGGTTTGAAAGGGGCGGTCGAACTGTTGGGACTGCACGGCGGGAGACCACGAAGTCCGCTTTCCCCTCTGAAGGCCGAGGGACGAAAGACCTTGCGCGCGTTAATCTCCCAGTTGGTCTAAGGAGGGCGGTAGTTGAAGGGCCCGCGGCGACGGCAAGCGCCTCCCTCCGGTTTGGTCCTGTTGCAAACGAGATGAGATCCTCAAGGAAAGACAAACTCGAGATTGAGCTTGATGGTCTGGGCGGCCGCCGTCGTGTTGCGACTGTAGGCGGTCCATTCATATTGCAGATTCAGGTTCACTGGCTGTTCGCTGACCTTGAAGACGCGCCCAAGACCGACATTCACGGGAATGTCTCGCCCGTTGTCGATCCAGTTGAAGCTCATTTGAGGGTCGGAGTTCACATACCAACCGTCCCCTACGTGCCAAGTCACATGGGGCTGTAAGAGAAGCTGACTGACCGCACTTCGTGAGGAGTCACCGGCCACGGAGATCGGATTTTGTGCTAACACACCAAGTTGGAGATGGGGGATTTTCGTGTAAAAGACGGCCACGGCGGGACCTATCTGCCACTTTCCTTTACCGGTCTTCATTGTGCCGGCGGTCGGCAACACCGCCGTCGGGCCAATACCAACCAGTCCCCAGTCCGTTTCCATGGTGAACATGTCAAAAATTTGCACGTCGCCCAGCGCCGTGCTTCCGTCGACAGGCCGAGTCAGCGGCGCGGTGATGCGGATCAACTGCCCCACTTCCGTCGAGCCCGATCGCGGTATGGGAATGAGCCCTTGCAATTCGAATGTGTTTCCAGACCCAGCTTTGCCCAGATAAGATGGGCTGTAAGCTTCTTTGAGCTTGAACCGGCCGAGCAGAGAAATTGGGTTGGTCACCCGCTCGGCCAGATTCGCGTGGTGGGCATCGCCCCCGGAATTCCAAGGCTGCACGTTGTCTTGACTCTTCACTTCCTCAGAGTCCGAGGAAAGGGTGGCTCCACCCGACATGGTCCGGATTCCGGCTGGAGATTTTTTGATGGGCTGCGAGGTCGAGGGAGAATCCTTTTGCACTCTGGAAGGCTCGAACTTGACCAGCGATGCCCAACCGCTGCATCGCGTTCACGTGGATGAATTTTGGATGGACCGGACAGAG
>JBBKWP010000411.1:0-10167 GCA_037968995.1 Candidatus Xenobia bacterium | reverse complement strand
TCTCAAAGCGATTCTAAAAAAGAGCGCCGAAGACCCTAAAGAGACCTATCGCAGCTATTACGACTTTTCTACTTCGGTTTCGCGTTTGGCGCCGCATCAGGTTCTAGCTCTCGACCGCGGCGAACGCGAGAAGATTCTAAAGGTCTCGCTCGAAATCACCGAGCGCGACTGGCGCGACCCGCTTTGGAAGGCTTATCGGCCCAGAACCCATTCCCCCTGGTGCGAGGTGCTGGTGGAAGCCATAGAAGACAGCGCCAAACGACTGCTGCTTCCCGCGATGGAGCGTGACGTGCGTCGAGCTTTGACCGAAAAAGCTCAAAACCACGCCATAGAAGTCTTCGCCGGCAATCTGAAATCGCTGCTGTTGATTCCACCATTGGCCGACCATACCGTGTTGGCCCTCGACCCAGGCTTCCGCTCGGGCTGTAAAGTGGCCGTAGTGGACTCCACCGGAAAGCTCTTAGACACCGACACCATGTATCCGCATCCGCCGCAAAAGCAGCGCAGAGAAAGCCTGGCCACGCTCTCGAAAATGGTTCGTCGCCACAAAGTGACATTGATCGCCATCGGCAACGGTACGGCCTCACGGGAGAGCGAAGAGTTGGTCGCGGAGTTGATCCGCGAACTTCCCGACTTAGCCTACCTGATGGTGAGTGAAGCCGGCGCCAGCGTCTACTCAGCCAGTCCTTTGGCCAAAGCCGAACTCCCGACATTGGACGTGACGCTGCGCGGCGCGGTATCCATTGGACGACGCATCCAGGACCCACTAGCCGAGCTAATCAAGATCGACCCCAAGTCGGTGGGCGTCGGCCTTTACCAGCACGATCTCGATGAAAAGAAACTCGACCAAGCTCTGGGGTCGGTAGTGGAAAGCGTGGTTCACAATGTGGGCGTCGATCTTAACACGGCGTCCCCCACTTTGTTGAGTCACTTGGGCGGAATCGGCGCTAAAGTGGCCGAGCGTGTGGTGGAGTACCGAGAGAAAAATGGTCCCTTTCCCACCCGCGCCGCTCTGACCAAAGTCAAAGGCCTAGGCCCCAAGGCTTTCGAGCAGGCGGCCGGTTTTCTGCGCATTCGCGACGGCGCGGAACCGCTGGACGCTACCGCCATCCACCCCGAGAGCTATCCCGTGGCGCGGCAAGTCATCAAGGCCACTCAAGGCGAGCCGGACAAACTGACCTTTGAGGCCTTGAAATCCGAGATTTCCTGTCCCGAACCGACCCTTAAAGACATCTTAGAACAGCTCAAAAAGCCGTCCCGAGATCCCCGACTGGAACTGCCGCCGCCCCAGTTGCGCAAAGACGTCTTGAGCATGAACGACCTCTACCCCAACATGCTCCTCCACGGCACCGTTCGCAACGTGGTAGACTTCGGCGCCTTCGTGGACCTCGGCGTCAAACAAGACGGCCTTATCCACCGCAGCCAACTGAAAAACCGCCGACTCTCAGTGGGTGAAGTGCTGGAGTTCGAGGTCTTGGAAGTGGACCAGAAGCGGGGGCGGATTGCCTTGGGTTTGGGATGAAGTGGCAGAGCAGGCCACTGCTGCTCTAAGGCTGTGAGTCTGAGAGAGCCTTCTCCAACAAGTCAGCAATGCCGAGTTGAGCGGCCCACCGCACCAGATATTCCTGGTCGAGGTCAGCTTGTGTCATGAGTACCGTTTGAACATCTCGCCACTGTCGCTCCGAGATTTCTCCACCATCGCGATACCATTCTAGTTTGACCAAAACGGTGTCCTCGGCTGTTGCGACCCAAAAAGCGGCAGCCTCGTCGTGAATGCGCTGCTTTCGTTGAAAGCGAGATTGCTCGAAGGGTCGCTCTCTGGAAATCATCAGGTCGATCTTGAATCCAGTTTGAGTGTGAATGAGGTTGGCGCACGAACATCTCGAAATCGCCTCTTGAAGCGCAACTTCACTGGAGTAAAAGTTCTCCCCTAGAGCGCGTCGCAGGTCGGGAATATGATGAGCTTTGAGACGGACAACCAAGTCAACATCTTGAGTAAAACGTGGTTCGCCGTGGATGGTACTGGCGACGGACCCTCCGACGAAGTACTCGATACCGGAGTCCTCGAAAAAGGAGATCACACTATGGGCGATACTCATCGGTTCCATGCCGGCGGTTTCAGGTCGGCGGAGGCGGAAGCCTGCCCGGATCGCACCACTCAGGATGTTGAGCTTACCAGTGGGATCTAAGCGTTTCCAAATGGCTATTTGAACACGCAAGCTTTCCAGAGTGGTATCACGAGACAAGGTCTTCACTGGTTCGAGTCTATCATAGAGTTCCGGGGTAGACGAACGGTCGGCAGGAAAGAAAGAAGGTTCGCACGAGACTCCCTTCCGCTGCCTGGGCCGCGGTCCGAAACTGGTCGATAATAGAATTCTATTTGTTCTTGCCGATCACGTAGCCCATGATTTTCGAAGAACCGAGTTCGTAGGTGTTGCGCTTAACGCTGTTGCTCGAGTTACCTTCGATGGTGATGACTTTACCGTTCTCTACCTTCTCCACGATACCGATGTGGTCCGAAGTGCCGTCGCTGCCCCAGTCGAACATGATGGCGTCGCCGGGCTTGGGCTGATACTGACCCCGCGGTCCGAAGATGCCTTTCTTCTTGGCCCAGGACACGATGGACGGACAGTAGTTGCGGTTGTCGAGTCCTTCGAGATCCAAAACCCCAGCATCTTTCAGGATATTCATTGCGAAAGCCGCGCACCAGGGGGTGGTTGCGGGATTTATGCCGCTCTTGCCGGTGACTTCTTGAATCTTGGCGCGGTCGCTTCCCTCTTGCAGCCCGATCATCGAGCGTGCCTTGTCGAGCGCACCAGAGACACCCGGTCCGGCAGGTCCTGATGAAGAAGCACCGGATGCCCCACCAGCACCGGACGAGCCGCCCAGGAAGTTGGATGCCGGGCTACCGCCTCCGGAGCCGCCTCCGCCGAAGCTAGGATTGCCGCCCGACACTGCCGCGCCGCCGCCGCTCTGCATCATACCGATCAAGCGGGATAGATAGGTCATCATCACGACGTTGAGCATGGCCGACATGGTGCCCAGCATCTGCATCTGCTGATTCATGAAGGGGTCTTGCTGCGCCCCGAAAGCACCTAAACCGCCGGCCTCTAAACCGCCGAAGCCACTGAGTCCACCGGCACTAAAGCCGCCGCTCCCAAAGCCGCCCATAAGGCCGAAGTTTCCTTGTTGTCCGTTCCCAGGCTTCATAATGTTCATCTTGGAGAGCACCTCTTGAAATAAGTCTTGCCCTTATTATCGGTGACCTTGATGGAGCCAGAGTGGACGGTGCCCCTTACATGTAAACGGTTTGTTAACGAAGTCTATTCTCCACAGGTCAACTGTAAGAACGCGAAACCCTTCTTTGGTTCACCCCGCCGAGCGAGGAGAAAGAACTCGTGGAGCTTTGAGGCGACGCGTCGGAAGTCGGAGTTCCACAACGACACCTTCACCGAACTCTCGATTTCGCAGAGTACACTCTCCTCCAACCTCCCACACCAGAGAACAGACCAACGACAGACCCAGACCCATTCCGTGGACCTGTCCAGTGAACGTTTTCTCACCTTGGTAATAGGGAAGCAGCGCGCGAGATAGCTGTTCGGGGGACAGGCTCAAGCCGTCATCAGCCACCTCTACGACAACCCGCTCGTCCTCCAAACGAACGAAGACCTCCACCTGGGGTGAACTTTCTGGGTGAAATTTTTTGCTGTTCTGCAGCAATTCGATGACGATCAGTTCCACCGCGTGCCTAGACAAATAGATGGTTCCCCGGAAATCCTCCACGAACTCCGTTTGGATCCGTTTGAGGTCCAGTTGGATCGCTACCTCTTCGAGCAACTGGTGAAGTTCTCCGAGTTGGAACCCGTCGCCCTCCGGAGTCGCCGTGGGAGCGTTAATGTAACCTAGAACCCCCTCTAGTTGGCGCTTGAGATCGAGAACGCCCTCATTGGCGATTCCCGCGAACTCTTGAATCTGGTCGCGACTCAAACTTTGGGCCTTTTTCTCAATCACCGACAGTCCCAAATGGATTTTCGTGAGCGGGGTTCGGAGCTTGTGGGAAATCAGCGATTCGAAGGTCCAAACACATCGCTGAGTCGCGCGCTCTTGAGTAACGTCGCGCAACTGCAACAGATACTCCCGCTCCCGACCTACGGCGTGGGCCTGGGACCGTACCGCCAGCCAAACCGCAGGAGACCGAACCGTCTCCGGTTTGAGCAGATACAACGTTTCGTCCGTCGGTAGAGATGGCCAGGAGACCCATCGCTCAGGAGGACGAAGTTGATACCGCCGCTTGATCAACTCCAAAACAGCGGGCCCCGCGTTCTTTCGAGAGAACCCGAGGAGCTTCTTAGCCATTCCGTTGGCATAGAGCAGTCCGCCGCGCTCATCAACTAACAAGTAACCTTCGTCGGCGTTCTCGAGAACCCAACCGAAGCGAGCCTTTTCCGTACGCAGGCGACGATAGCGATTGAGTCGTGTAACCGTTCTGGCGCGCGCCTTCAGTTCGTCGGGCTGCACCGGCTTTGAGAGGAAGTCATCAGCCCCGGCCTCGAGCCCGCGCAATCGAGATTTGGCATCGTCGAGTGAGGTTAGCATGATCACCGGGACTTCGGCCAGATCGACATCCCGGCGCAGACATTCGCAGACTTCATACCCATCGATGACGGGCATTACCACGTCCAGCAAAATAAGATCCGGCTCCAAGTTGCGCGCTTTCTCGATCCCCGCGCTTCCGTTCTCGGCGCACTCGACACGATAGCCCTCATCCTCCAAAAGCCTTCGTAGCATGGCTCGGCCGATCTCTTCGTCATCGATGATCAGGATTAGGGGCTCTAAATGTTCGACCATACAGCGATTATACGCAGAGATCGAAGAACATGAAAGTTTCTAGAGGTAACAGCTCGTTAGAAGCGATCGAGCAGAGCTAACATCGCTTCTTCTTCAGCGTCCCGCGAGACTCTCTTTTTCAGCAGTTGCAAGGTCGTACCCTTGGGTCCCGTGACCAACCAGATGCGGTCGACCAGTTGAAAAAGAAGCGTGTACCCGAGACCCAAAGAGATCTTGGTTGAAAATCCAGCTTGGAAGAGTGTATCAGGGAGATCCTCAGAACGAATACCGTGCCCGTTGTCTCGAACCCTCACTATCACTTGGTCCTCGTTGATAGAAACTTCCGTCAAACCTTTGACGGCGTGCTTAATGGCGTTGGTGACGGCTTCACCGGTCGCCAAAACGAGATCCGCCACCTGTTCTTCGTCAAAGCCCGCCGCGGCGGCGCCTTCACGAAGCTTCTCCCTTAGGCGAGCATAGTTCTCTGGGTCGTCTAGCTCAAAGGAAAACTGGATGTCGCCCATAGGCGGCAATTCTTCGGCATCGATCAGGTGGAGTTTGCCGCCCGTGACGGCACGGACCACTTGTGTGTAAAACTCTTTCTTCTCTTGTTCGGCTTCCACCAAACGCTGGCTCATCGACTGGAACTTCTCTTCGGCGATCTTGCGGTCAGTGATGTCACGAGAGATCCCGACGAGGCCCCCTCCCACTTCAGGGTCGAGAGGCACCTTGGTGGTGGAAAACCAACGCTGCCGTCCGTCGGGAGGAGTGAACTGGTGAAGTTCATCGACCACCGGTTTCTGACCCGCGATCACGCGATCGTCTTCCGCTGTGATGCGCGCGGCTTCCTCTGGCGAAAAAAAGTCCCAGTCCCCACGGCCTATCAAGACTTTGGGGTCATCGAGTCCCACCAGGTCGGCCTTGGCTTGATTCACGCGGGTGAAACGGCGCTCTTGGTCTTTGAAATAGATAACGTCCGGACTGTGTTCAAGGAGTTGTCGGAGCAGTTGCTGTTCGAGTTGAAGCTTTCGAAAGAGTCCGTAGTGAGCGGCGGCCTGGGTTAAGGTGAGTCGTAACTCCATGGGCGACCACGGCTTGGCGACATAGGCATAAATTTGGCCACGATCCACAGCTTGAACAACCGTTTCCACTTGGTCGTAGCCCGTCAGCAAAACGCGAGTC
Organism: Candidatus Xenobia bacterium; assembly: GCA_037968995.1. Classification (GTDB taxonomy): domain Bacteria; phylum Vulcanimicrobiota; class Xenobia; order Xenobiales; family JADMJV01; genus JAEXNA01. Next base: position 4,158 of record JBBKWP010000411.1, on the reverse strand, counting down.
GCCGGGGAGAGATGGCCCATCTGTTCAAGAAATTTGTTGCCAAGGTTGGTGACGCTCTCATCAGCCACCAAGACTGCGACGCTAAAGTCGCGGAGAATATCAAGGGCTGCCTTGGCGGTATTGGCCGCGTGGATAGTAAAGAGGTCTTCCAACAGAACGGTCAGGGTCTGACGAACGTTGGGCTGTCGCTCCATGAGCAGGATGTCATGCTTTCTAGATGACGGCTTGGACTTCACTGGAGAGGATTCCGCATGAAGTTTCTCTCCCCTGTCGGTAGAGACAGAGCTCTCCGTTCGAGGCGAACTCTCGTCACGAGTCTCTTTCTTCAGCTGCATTATTGGGCGGGTCCTTCTCACTTGTTCTCATATAAACTAAACCTCAACCCTGAAAAGACCTTGAAAATTGGCTGAATTCGACGGGCATTGGTCGAAAGAGAGGATATGAAGTGGCTCTACATCTCCCTTGTCTTAGTGACGGTCGCAGTCGCGAACCCCGGCTTTACTTCCAGAGTTCATTATCCTATGGGCCCACTGAAGGTAGAAATGATCAATTTTGAACAGCCCAGGGACAAACCGTACCTCATTGTCCACTTCAACATCAGAAACCCCGACAATGAGGACCATCGTTGCGACTGGCGGCAGTTGATCGCCTTGGAACGCGAAGACAAAAGCACCATGAGCAGCAATTACGACGTCCTAGTCGACTCAGGCGGCGGCTTAACCCGTGCCACCGGCCCTTTCTTGGTACCGAAAAAAGGCAAAGTCAAAGCCTCTCTTCTGTTCGTTTTGGCACCCGGTGACCTCCCCGGACGATTGCAGGTACCGGATGGTCGCTTCTCGACCCCGATAGAAGCCAGAGGCAAGGCTCGCTGGAACAAGCCTTAAATTTTCGATCTCGGTTCTAGAAGGCCGGCGGGGACAGTTTACTCCGGCCCCGTTTAAGGTATTCGACCAGTTGTCGACGAGTGAGAGTCTCAGCACCCATCACCAAGGCTTTCTCTCGGTACTCGGGCGTGAGATCGTAGTGCGGACGCGGATGACCCGGAGGATCGTGGAAAGCTCGGGCAGAGACTCCGAGGCGGCGCGCGAAGTCGTGCAACTCTTCTAAGCCATCCTCACTGAAGTCATCGCACAGCAGGTGACACCACCAACGTCCCTTGGCTTGAAAAAGTTCATCGACACCGATCATCAATCAAGCTGTCTCTCGAACAGGTAAGATTCCTTTTTGAGAATCTTTCCTATGGGTATTAGCAATGCTTGGCGTTTCAACGACACGAGATATCGGAATAGTATATGCATCGTGAGAATCTTCTAAGGTTCCTCTCAGGGCACTCTCATCCGGCCCGATTAAGGTTTTTGAACGGAAGGACACTTATGCGAGTTCTCGTCATCGAAGACGAACCCCAAGCCGCGCTCCTTCGAATGCCTTCTCGGGCCGCGACGACCACAGTGGTGGGAGGCCGAGCGTGATGCGGTTGTTCGCCTGGTTCTTGACAACCCTAGGCCTCTTGATTGGAACCGCCGTCGCCCAGGAGGAAGAACAACAGAAGACCTACCCGCGTTTTCGTTTCGACGGAGGTCAATTGCAACTTCAGTACGATAGCGAAGGCCTAGGCTCCAACTCGTCCACTTCCGTGCTCCCGGCGGATAACGGTATAGCTCCTTTCCCGGCCGCGGATTCCTTGTCCATCCGGAGGGCCCGTTTCAACACGGAACTAGAGTTCTCCCCACACACCAGTCTGTCGAGCCAGATCGACCTCAACGTCACCAGTCTCGACGTCACGGGTGTCCGATTTACCATCCTTGACCTCTACCTCGATCACCATGTCGACGATCTCACCCATCTCAGGGGCGGCCAGTTCAAGGTCCCTTTTGGCTGGGAGAACTATCGTTCATCGAAGAGCCTCCCGACGGTGGAGCGCAGTGACGTGAGTCGGTCGTATGAGCAGCGAGACATTGGCATCGGGTTCTTTCAAGACGCCGAAAAACTGGACTTCGGTGTGGGCGTCTTCCAGGGCCAAGGTCAAGGCCGCCGCGACCTGAATCCAAATAAAGACGTGGCCGGACGAATTTTATGGAAAGCGAGTCCCAAACTCCAAGTCGGCATGTCGGGGTATCTCGGGACCTTTCAGGAGCAGGCCGACACAATCCCCGATCGGCGAATCGGGGCGGAACTTCACTACCAACTCAAGCGCTTGCTATTAGAAACCGAGTTTGTCTACTCCGACGGCTACAACACATTCTCTGAAGCCGATACTCAGGCGAGTGGGCTCTATCTGACCGGAACTTATGAACTCAACGACCGCTTGGACGCTGTACTACACTACGATCAGTTCGATCCCGACCTAGCCCAAGTCGACCGCCACGTTTCCAACGATCGTATCAATTCTCGAAGCCGATTCGTGGTCGGCCTCAACTATTATCTCAACCGCGAACCCGCCCACCGCGTCATGCTCAACTACGAGGTTCACAAAGAGACCGAAGGACCGCAGCTTTGGAGCAACGGGGTCAGGGTTCGTTATCAATACAGTTGGTGAATCGGATAGATAAAATGAGCCTTATGATTCTCCACGGTATCGCGACTCATCTCATGCTATTCAGCGCGGTGCTAACTTTGTTGATTGTTCTCGCAATCGGGACCGGTGTCTTGGCCTTTCGAAAAATCGGGCAGAAGTATCTTGAGGCCATAAAACACCGATTTTCTAGAGTGGGATACGCAAGGGCTCACGTTCTACTCGGCCTACTATTCTCCATTCTCTTCGCGATGTGGTTCAGTGAGGCGGCCGAGATCGCTTTTGAGATGACAGGTACGAAATCCCTCGACCTCACCATCGCCGACGCGCTCCACAAAGGAGCCACTCCTTTTGTGGTTTCATTCTTCAATGGTGTCACCCAACTGGGTGGTCTGTGGGCCACCATCATCATCGGTTTGGGAGTAAGTATCGCACTTCTCGCGAGGAAGCACTGGAGTCTACTCGCTGCTTGGATTCTGGGTATGGTTGGGGGGGCAGGCCTGAATTACGTTCTCAAGCTCAGCTTTCAGCGACAACGTCCCAACTTTAGCGACCCCTTCTTGGTGGAGAAATTCTACAGCTTCCCCAGCGGTCACGCCATGGGTTCGGTGGTGATGTATGGTCTCTTGACCTACCTTATATTTGTCTTGGCGCGTCCAAGCTACCGTATTCCGGCTACCATCGCGTCACTGCTCTTGGGGACTCTGATCGGACTCAGTCGTCTGGTTCTGGGAGTGCACTACTTCAGCGATGTTCTAGCGGGTTGGATTGTGGGTGCGGAGTGGGTTTTGATCGTCGTGACTGGGACTCAACTGTTCCGCGCTTGGCGGTCTAAAAAAAGTGGGTCACGTGGGGAAGCTGGAGTCTTGTGAGATGAAAATGAGACTTAGCTTACACTCGCTGGTAGTGATGTGAGTTAAGTGCTGCCTCCCACAACTTCTCATAGCGGCCGTTTTCAAAGTAAGTGAGCCACTGCTCGGAATTGGAGAGAATCATTTCCTTGATCTTCCAAGTCGTGATCTTTTGCTCGGGCATCATCATCACTTCGCCCTTTTCGAAAACTTTGTCCAGCTCCATATGACCCAGATCGCGCTGAAGTGCGGCGAACTGGCCGGCGGCCACGGGATGAAGGAAGCGAAATCCCGCCGCTTTGAAGTCGAAAGCCCTTTCATAACCCAAGGGAAGGGCGATGATCGCGTCCATCCCCATGTCAAGACAAGCTGACAGAAAATGACCGAGGTCGCTGTCGGGTTGACCGATATCGGACACGAAGAACTGATGCAAGAGGTAGGCTTGAACACACTCTCGTTCCTCACTGACCGGATTCTCGAAGGTCCAAACTCCAAGATGGCCCCTCAAGCTCATGACGTTTTCTCCGGTGTCTTCTTGAATCACGGAGACCGAGCGGGAGAGCTTCTTCTGTCCGCGATTGGTCTGCACGGAAAACTTTTGATTCTGTGGCAACAAGCCACGAGAGACCAAGGTTCTAATAAAAACATCTGGGTTGACGGTCCCGAAAATGAGTTCTCGGTCCTGGGGCACTTCAACAAACCCACCTAGCGGGGCCGACCACGGTAGGTCTTCTTCCTTATCGAAGGAGAACAACTCACTCGGACGCAGGCGATCCAGGCGCCCGATGACGGAAT
>JBBKWP010000410.1:0-14427 GCA_037968995.1 Candidatus Xenobia bacterium | reverse complement strand
CCTTCAGCCGAAGGTCCCGGCCCCGAGTCCAAGCCGACAGGAGCAGCGCCGACGGAACCCGTGGCAGAGGTAGCTGCAACACCCGACGCAGCGCTCGAGGAATCGCCACCTACTCCGGCGGCCCCAGTCAATCTTGCAGCCGACGCACCCATGTTTGCCAGCAAAGAAGAGGCGCTAGAGACACTAGAAGCGGCTCCTGGGGATGATTCCATCTCCGAGGGCGTCTTCGCGGTTTTCGCTGAATCCAACTCCATGCGGGAACTCACCACATCGCTTAAAGACCGTTCCAACACCTTCCCTGATGAGCCCGCCTGGCTTCTGCTCCTTGCTCGGGCGTTTCGCCGGAGCGGATCCGAAACCATGGCGGTGATTCAGTATCAGAAATACATCAAAGCCGCGCCGTCCCCTGAAGCCTACGAGGAACTGGCGCAAACCTATGAAGATCTTGGCAAGGAAGATTTCGCCAAGATGACTCGTCGCAAAGCCGAACGCGCCGAGTAAGGAAGAAACACATGAAAAAAAGAGTTCCACCGAGGTGGAACTCTTTTTTTCATGGCTTTAGAGGCCAGTCATCAATTACGTGAAGTAAAGACGATAGTAGTTTCCGAGCATTCTTGCCTGAATGAACATCACCAGAACTCCGCCGGGAATAGCGAGGATCCCACCAATCCCGAAAGTCACGGTCGACAGAGCCAGCATCGCGCACGATGCCACGACCGGGAAGAAGACAATGGCGAGGTAATCCGATATACCATGCTTCATGTCACTGATAGCCGTAGGGATATCGATCAGGCTGGACCACTGTTCGGTCATCGCGTATCGCAGCATCAGGGCGGGAGCTAAGAACATGATGGCGAGATAGAGAACCATGACGACCAAGAACACTAAGCCCATCCCTATCATAGCGATCGGCGCGGCGCCGTCACCACCCATTTGAACGACCCCTGCGGCCATCATAAAAACGCCGCCGCCGACGACGGAGATTGGAACCATCGTCAAAGCTATCATAAATAGGGTAAAAATGAAGCCCGAAACCCAGAGTTTTCCGAAATCATCAAATTCGGGAAGCTTTTCGTCCTCCCCGTTAGCCGTTTGACGGATAATAGAGAACATATAGCCCACTAGGGCAGGGCCCGTTACAACAAGAAGTTGTGCGGCGATGCCCATAAGAGTTTTTTGAATCCAGGCAGGATCACTGAAGGGAGATACGATATTTTCCTTGAGATCTAAACGCATGACACGCCTCCTAAGTTTCATATATAGCACATTTAGGGAGGTCAGTCCATCGAAAGGCAGGGAGTCATCCCCCAGCGACGCGCAGAAAAAGAGTCCGCCCCAGAGATACACCCTATGAATGAGATACCCATGAACACCCAGATCCCCAACTCTCCTATCTTGGGCCGATTCCCCTTATCTCCTCTGACGAAAGGGGGGAATCTGCCTTTCCGACGTCTCTGTCGAGACTTCGGGGCCACCGCCACTTGCTCGGAAATGGTATATGCCTATCAACTGATCCGCGGAAAAGGCCGTGAACCGGCACTTCTGCGGCACCATGCCACGGAAAATAACTTCGGCGTCCAGATTGCCGCCAAGAGGCCCGAAGAGGCGGTCTTGGCCTGCAAAATGTCTCAAGACAGTGGGGCCAAGTTTATCGACCTCAACTGTGGATGCCCTATTTACGACACCGTCCGCAAGGGAATGGGAGCCCGACTCCTACAGAAACCCTCCAAACTGGGAAGTATCCTTTCGGCCATGGTCGACGCGACCGAACTTCCCGTCACCGTGAAACTACGCATCGGATTCTCTGAAAATCGCATCAACATAGAGGAGACCGTTCAAGCCGCTGTCGACGCGGGAGTCTCCACCATCATCATTCACGGCCGAACCCGAGAGCAACGCTACTCCAAGACAGCGGATTGGCCCCTGATCGCGGACATCGCCTCACGTTTTAAGGTGCCGGTCTTGGGAAACGGCGACATACTGATTCCGTGGGAGGCAAGTGCCCGCCTCGAAGGCAACGCCATCGCGGGTGCGGTCATCGCCCGTGGCGCCCTCACGAAACCATGGATTTTCAAAGAGTTGTTGGAGGGTCGTGAGTGGCTTCCCAGCGCCTCCGAACAGTGGGAGATTCTTCTCAGATTCACGAGCTACCTTAGGGATCATTTTGGAGACGACGATTTGGGTCGGAAACGGGCCACTGCGTTCCTGAGTTGGCATCTCGATTGGTTCAGTCGTTATCGCCCTCTGCCCGAGGCGGCCTGGAAGGACAGCGCCCACGAACATCCGTTGATGCAGACGAGAAGCCTAGGGGAACCCGATCTCTACCTGCCGGGACACAGCGATGATGAAGGGAGAGATATCCTCGCGGGCATTCTCTGGGATCACCAAGATCCTATGTCACTCTGGGAGCAGTTCACCACACCGGAGGGTTGCGCCGAGGCTCTCGAGGGGCTTCGAAAAGAGACCGCCTCCCAACGAAACTAGAATTCTAAGGCTTTGCGAAAACCGCGGTCACAAAAGTCTCTCCTGCTGAGTCGGTCGCCACTCCCAATCCAATTTCGACAACTTTCTCATCGAGCATGTTCCTAAGGTGGCCGGACGACTGGCTCCAAGACTCAACACACAGCTCCGGAAAAGCAGCGTCATCGATCCCTTGGGCCGCAAACAGATTCTCCGAAATGACTGAACAAGAGTAGCCTTCGCTGTTCACTCGTTCCATAGGTCGAGACCTGCCTGGAGTCGGACTTGTGTGGCTGAAATACCGAAGTTGCACCATATCGATACTGTGCCGACTGGCGGCGGCTTCCAGAAGCCTATTTTTGGTGAGCGCCGAACAGTTGCGTGCCATTCGGAATGCATTGACCCGTTGGAGTATCTGGTCGGCGAGATACTGTTCTCGGGAGGCACAGATTCCTGGAGTCGTTCCTGTGCCGGCGAACGTCGGAGGACATAGCCAGCCTATCAATATGAGGCAGCAGAGAGTCCAACCTTTGTAGTTTTTCCCGATGGATGTCACGATGACACGTTTTCCCTTTCAAGGAGATCCGCTGTGGAATAAGAGCGAGAGAGAGTCAACAGCTCAGGCTGCAGTCGGTCTCGAATGCGATGACGCCAGAATGGGCGCCGCCGGTGGGGGGAGAGCGCCACGGGCTCGCTGGGGTTTGGATCCACCCACAGATAGTCCAAGAAGATAAATCCAGCCATTCCCAACAATCTTTGGAGACGCTCCGGCGTGAAAGAATGGCGAATATTGGTAGTTTCGGGTTCTTTGCCTACTCTGTAGGCGGCTCGTTTTAGGCCGAACGCGAAGCGAGCCGAGAGAGTATTGGGAACCGAAAGAATCAGTAGTCCACCTGGCTTGAGCAGGCGGTTCATGCGCACCAACTCTTTCCCGGCACGCTCTTGATACTCTAAGTACCCCAACGCGGTGATCGCATCGAACGCCCGCTTCCCCCCAATTTTGTCAGAGAACGGGGCGTGCAACCATTCAATACTCGATCCACGGCGACGCGCGACCTCAAGCATTTCATCGAGGAAATCGATGCCTGTGGTAATAAAACCGAGTTCTGTCAATCGGTGACAGAACTCGCCGGTGCCACATCCTACATCGAGAACTCGCCCGCCCGAAGCGACGTTCGCGTGCACGGTGGCAACCGCGGACTCGAGACGACTGCGACAAAGGCGCTGTTCGAACGTCGGACGAGGATCCGTGTAGGCTTGCCATTGGCGATGAACCTGGCCTCGGAAAAAATTTCGATTGAGTTGCAATCTGCGGTCGTCGCTAACCATCTCTACCCCATCTTTGTTATTCTCCGCGAATCCCCTGGTTGAGGGGCTGCGCGCCGAATCTGTCTTTCCTTTATGTTCCCAGCAAGGAGATCTCGCCCAAACCGCATAATGCGCCAATTCGGTTCGACACGAAATGGAGCGGTAGGGACGTTTGAGTCAGCAGCAGACCTTAACAGACGACCAATTGGTACTTCAGTACCTAGGAGGGCACATCGGCGCCTTCGAGGAGCTCTATGATCGCTATTCACGGAGACTGCTCGCTTTTCTGCATGGGGAAGTCGGATCCGTTTGGGCCGAAGACCTGCTTCAGGAGACGTTTTCACGCCTCCTCACGTCGCTGGAGCGCTACCGACCGAGTGGAAAATTCTCCGCTTACGTTTACGAGATTGCGCGAAACCTCGCTCGAGATAGACAACGCAGACTTTATCGAGACATGCCCATCTCCGACGTCTCCGATGACGAGGGGCACCACCCAGACCTTGTGGACCATTTAGAGTACCGTCTCGACACGGCTTGGGTTCGCAACGCGCTCAAAAATCTTTCGATGGAGCAACGAGAAGTGGTCTTGTTGCGCGAATACGCGGGACTTTCTTTCAAAGAGATCGCTTATGTGATCGAACGCCCCCTCGGAACCGTTCTCTCCCAGATGCACAGAGCCCTTAAAACCCTGCGGCTCCATCTTGTCGGACCCGAATCTCAAGCCGGAAAAGTCTAACAGACCCCAACAACCCAAAGGAACAAGCATGAACAGCGAAAGCAGAGAGATCATCAAAGGCCTAGCCGCCATGGCCTGGGCAGATGGCGAAGTCTCCACGGAGGAGCGTGCCCTTCTCTTAAAAGTTTTGTCGGAAGCCGGGGCCAGCCCTGAAGACGTCGAGGAGTTTTCTGGACTCCTCGGGCAGCCCGACGTTGACGCCGACCACTCCGGTGTGCAACTCGATTCTGCAATAGAGGATGAGGAGAGCCGACTCAATGTGATGAGGGCCCTTTTGATCATGAGTTTTATGGACGGTGTGCTGAGCTTCGCCGAATTCGCGCAGATCGAGAAGTTCGCTAAAGACCTCAACATCAATTCCGAGCAACTCGACGCCCTGCGAGACGAGGCTGTCGAAGCCGCGAAATCTCTTCAAGACACACCTTAGGTCTCATTCGTTTTGACGCCTCGCGCGCCGCGAGTCCACCAAAATACTCCGTAAGCCAGCGAGAAGAGAAGACTCAGCCAGGCGATGGTGTCGCCCCAGCGTTCGAACCCTGTCTCAACGTCCAAAAGTCTAACTGTTCGCTGTAAAGTTCCCGATTCGCCCGAGGGTATTTCCCCTACGACGTTTCCAAACGGGTCCACCACCGCGCTAATGCCTGTGGGCGTGGAGCGTACCAGATAGCAACGACCCTCGATGGTTCTCAATTTGGACAGAGCGAAATGAGCAGCGGGCTCAGCAGTCAGTCCAAACCAAGCGTCGTTGGTCAGGTTTAAAAGGATCTGGGGCTTCTTCTTTGCCAAAGCATAGTGAAACCAAGGCAGTAGATCTTCATAACAGATCATAATTCCCAACCTTGAGTCGCGAAAATCGAGCACGGCGGGTTCGGTGCCGGGCAACAAAGCGCTCGAGGAGGGAAGAAGGGTATAAACCCACGGGAAATAGGCGGAGCCGGGAATGAATTCCCCAAAAATCAAGAGTTTGACCTTTTTGACCGCTCCCAAAACTGCGCCATACTCGTCGAGCAGCACGGCGCAGTTGTAAAGCGGTGCTCGACCAGGAATGGGGGCCGTGGCATCGGGATCGAGGTCGACGAGCGTGGTTCCGAACAAGGTAGGGACCGAGTGTCCTCTTTGGACCGCGAGGAGATCCTCGAGCGGTACCCCCCGCTCCGACTCTAGGGTCTCACTTGGAACCGTGAGAGACGGCATCAACCGCGTGACGTCTACCGGATACTGGGTGAGACGACCTGGGGTCTCAAGGACCGTTTGGCCCTTGGACTCGCTGGGAAGCCTCTCTATCAAACCGGGCGGAGTTCGGACCGCACTTTCCGGCCACAAAATGAGATCCAGTGGGCGACCGAGGGCCGCGGCCCTCTCAATGAGTTGATGTGTCAGTACCTGGTATTTGTGAAGTCCCTCGAGGGAGGGACCAGAGCGAATCCACTCTTTGGGTTGAACCAAGCCTAGCTCGAGCGTCGGACTGTCCTTGATCTGCTGCTCAATCATAGGAACCCGATAGCTGTTCCAAGCCAGCAGCGCGCCGATGATAAGGGGAACAGGAAGCAGCCAAGCCAGAGGTTTCGCGGTTTGCACAGGCCATAACCGGGTGGGCGCTTCTTTGGGGTCCCCTACCAAGGCGCGAGCCAAGCAAAGATTGACGACCAATATGGCCATGGACAAACTGCTCACTCCGCCGACTTCGATGATGGACAGCAGTTCGGGCCGCATATGCTGAGTGTTCGCGAGGAACCAGGGGAAGATGATGGGATAGAAATACTCCAACGCCAAGAACGCAGAGACGGAGAACGTGGCAAATCCCAGTCCGCGCCGATAGGGATTCTTCACGACAGGACCCGGGGCTCTTAGAAAAGCACACCAAAGTGCCCAAGGCACCGCTTGATACATAGCCATCAAAAGCATAATGAGATAAGAGGCCGGCCCCAAATTTGAGAAGGATTGCATCAATTGGATGCACCAATGAAAGGCCAAAAAATTGACCACTGTTCCCGTGACCCCGCCGAGCAGCGCGGCTTGTCGCACCGTACTTCCTTTGAGAGAGCAGAGTAACGGCACTAAGGCAAACCAGGCCAATAGCCAATGATCGTTCGGTGACAAAGCCCCGTAGAGCAAGAGCCCGCTCAAGGTGGCGCCGAGGAAGCCGTTGAATCGTTTGTTTGTTAACATGAGTTTAATGTTTCAGGAGGCGCTGGAAAGGAAAATAGCATGGAGTGGCTCCGTTTGGCGAGCCGCGTTGGATAAAGAAGGATGTCTATGAAAATCTCGATTCGATATAGTTTGCTTTTGCTGGTGTTCGTGACCGCGGCTTTCGCATCGCCCGACTATCAACTTTTCGTGGACGGCGTTCTGTACCGATCCCCTGCCATCCTGGAGAAAGGCCTCCCCTATTTCCCGGTCGACGTCCTGTCCCAAGCAACCGGCGTCAGCGTCGTCAGTTTCAGCACCACCGCTGTCCGACTCGCGGGCAGTCCTGTGGATTTCGTACCCGTCGTGCGGAACGGCCGCCCCTACTTACCGGCTGAAGCTTTCGCACTTGCGACAGGTTCCAAAGTCGAAACCGATCAAACACGTGGCCTCGTACTCTACACAAAGTCCTCCGCCTCCGGAGCACCGGTCGCCAACGGCGCGGTCGCCCAACCGACCGCCGCGGACCGGGCTAATCCGGGCGTCACTCCCAACGATCCGGGACCAGAAGCTCCGGTCGCCGCGCCGCCCAACGTAGTGGCGTCTCCCAACACCGCCGGGCTTCAAGAAGCTGTGGTGGGGGCACTCAAGACTGCTGAAGAGGCAACCTATGCCGAACGTTACATGCGACACAAGCTCTACTGGGCTAGTCAGATCGACCCAGCCAACAGCCCGTATCTGAACAGCATCGTCGTACCGAACCCTCTCCAGCTCACAAATCCCGCTTGGTCCATCCCGATTCCGTAAGAGATGCATTATCATTACATAGGCGACGACATCAATTGGCGACTGCAAGCTAAACATCTCGACACTCTCAAGGAACGAAACTTATCCCTTGGAAGCGAGACGTGGACTCCTGGCGATCCGGATATTCTAGAACGGTTAGACCAGCTTCCAAGCGGCCCCTTGACGCTGATCGCCTCTCGACTCGGAGCCATCCCGGCAGCCCACTGGACCGCGGAAAATCCGAGTAAGGTTCGAAGACTTATCCTGTTGCACCCCAGTCTTCATCTGAACTTTCCCTATCAGGGACCTCCCAAAATTCACTTCATCCCCACCCTATTAGTCTGCCACCAGAGGGAAACTCAGCCAAGCTACGAGGAGATCGTCACACTCGCCGGTAAACTCTTCGCGGACTATTCTCTCCACTTGACGACCGAGCCCGCGGAACTTGCCGACACATTGACCCTTTTAACTCTTTGAAGGTGCGACACATGAAGAAAACTCTTTACCCAATAAGAATTGCGTTTGCGATCTATCTCCTCGTTTCGCTGGTCGTACCGGCCTTGGCACAGGAGAGGATGAGCACCTCGGAGCTTCGTCAGGCCGGAATCCTCACCGAATCGTTTCAGCCGATTCTCTTCTCCCACAACGATAAATGGCTGGTGGGATTTGACCGAGCGCCCTTCGAGGAGAAGAAGGACGGAATCTTTTTTCGACTGTGGTTCTTCGAGATCCAGGCCGACGGGAAACTAGCGCGCCCCAGGAAGGTCCCTTTGAGGTTGGCGAGTTTCCAGCAGGGGGAGTTCACCGCCAACGACGATGCCTTCGTGGTTATGGGCAACCGGGGCAACACTTTTATCAAGGTCAGTCTTCGTGACTTTGAGGTCAGCCCCCTAATGGTCCCCGCAGAAGGTGAGGCGGGCTTTCGCGCCGAGCCCACCGTTCTCTGGACCGAGGCTGGGCAACTCTATACAACGGGCTACCCCTACGACAAAGCGCGCTTCATCAATGCACGCACCGTCGCCGCCATAGATCCTAACCTGACCGGGGCGGCCGCATTCACCGCCGGACCGGACATCTCTAGCTTAGAGAAATCTCTGGAGCGCCTTTGGTTCAGTCTCTACCTCAGTCCCAAATCAGCATTTTTTGGGCAAAAATTCTCGGACAGCGTGACGATGTCTCACTGGGATGGTCAAAATGTGAAAGAGTTCGATCGTGCTTCCAAAGTGCATGGCTCGTGGGCCAACGCAGGGCGCTTTCTATACTCAGTAGAGCGCGCAGACACCGGAAAGTCCGAACTCATGCTCTACGATGCCCGAAAAGGGGAACGAAAGGTTTTAGGGAGTGGCGATGAGGCGTATCGCTATCTCTTTCTCTCTCGTGACGGCCAAACGGCTGTCGCGTCCCTTATCACGGCCGAAGACCGCCGTCTGAGCACCTTCTTCGCGGGCGCCTCGACCAAATGGGAACTGGAGCCGATCGAGGCCGATTCCAGCGGCCGAGCCCGAACGATTCCGTCCGGATGGATTCGCGTGTCGTCAAAAGGCGCTTATCTCGCGCACGTCAGTTCCACAGGCCTCACCTTGTTCTCCTTGACCGCGCGCCCATAAGCCATTTCCCGACTCAAAGCCCACTCGTATGTTTATAGGGTAGTATCCCTCCATGTGGTCCACGGAATAGGTGATAAACTGATTGAGAGGTTTAGTCATGGGCAAAAACATTGTGAAGTTTCAGCGAAAACTCGTTCGATTGGGGATCGCGGCCTTGATTGGCAGCGCACCCGCCTGGGCCGGCGTCGCAGCACCCGGTCAGGTCAACGTCAACGTCAACACTTCCACCGTAGAGCAGACTCAGGTCAATCAGGTGGTCAACGATGTCGTCCTAGAGTCACTCTGGCGGATTGTTGGACAGACCCAACTTCTCACGCCCAAGGGAAAGGCGATACCCCCCAAGTTCTGGGAAATAGAGATGACGGTCTCGGACAGTGAGTTCGCCACCGCCCTTGCAGACGTCAAAGCACAACTAGAACTTCTCAACAACGTCCCGAGGGGTCGAACAACCTACACCACCGTCCAGGACGAGCAAACCGGCCAGGTCCTCGACCAAGTGACCCAGACGTACGAACAGGTACAAACCGGGCAGACCGCGGACTTCCAAGAGAACGTGGATGCTGGAGGAGCCGTTTACGGCTCCGATTACATTGGTGACCCCGACAACTATCTGACCTGGATCGCGATCTCTTCCAACGACGTGAACGTCGACGTCAATCAAGTCGTCACTGTCACGAACCTTGTCGACGGAATCACCACCAACACTTACAACCAACTCGCCGTCTGGCAAGTCTCAACGACCAGAACGATCACTCCTCTGCTGCTCGACATGGATGGCGACGGTGCTATCCAGGCCTCGAGCGGTCAATGGCTACCCCACAACACCTTAGACCGTAAACGGATGGCATTCTTCGACTTTCACGGAGACAAATTCCCGGTTCTGATGGAATGGCCCGGACCCCAAGACGGTATTTTGTGTCAACCCAAAGACGACGGCTCCATCGACGGTACTCGACTTTTTGGAACTGCCTCTGGATTTGAGAACGGCTTTGAAGCGCTGAGAGTCAAAGACCTCAACAAGAACGGCAAAATTCAGGGCGAAGAACTGAACGGTCTGTCGGTTTGGACAGACACGAACTCCGATGCCCGACCCCAGTCGGGCGAGGTAAAGAGCTTGGCATCTGAGGGAATCACCGAACTCTCTCTCAATCACAAGAAATTCGTGGCCTCTTATGTCCAAAACGGTAAGAGCCAAAAGATGTTCGACTGGTGGCCGCTGAGCTACGAACTCAACCGAGTCAAAGTCATCCCGAAGAAAGTCTAGACCCTGCTTTTTTCTAGAATCGCTTCCCAAACAGTCAGCCCTCGAAGTTCGGGGGCTTTTTTTCTGTCCGAATGACGCCCAGAAAGCCCAGGGATTCCCCTCTAGTCGAACGGGCGTTTGTCGCGGTCCATTTCGAAAATCCAGAAGGGCTTTCCCCTCACGACGAGGAATTTTAGAGAGTAGACCAGGGGTGTCGGTCCGTTTGCTACATCGATAGGGCTAGGAGGTTCTCATTTTATGAGCCACAGGATTTCAAAGTTTCAAAAACAATGCGCCAAGGTTGGCATAGCTTTTCTGTTCATTTCGGTGCCGGTGTGGGCGGGTGTCGCGGCGCCTGGAAGCGTCAACGTTAACGTCAACACCTCCACCGTCGAGCAGACCGAAGTGAATCAGGTCGTTAATGATGTCATTCTCGAATCGCTGTGGCAAATCATGGGAAAAACTGAACTTCGGAACATATGGAACACGAGTGTAGCCCCCAAATTTTGGGAACTCGAAGTCACGGTCGCGGACAGCGAGTTCGCCACGGCCCTCGCCGACATGAAGACTCAACTCGAGCAACTTAGCAATACCCCCGGACGTCGTACTACCTACAACACCCTCCAGGATGAGCAAACGGGCTCGCGCCTGGACCAAGTATCTCAGACCTACGAAGAAACTCAGACGGGTCAAAACGTTACATTCCAAGAAAACGTGAACGCCAATGGAGCCCAAGAGGGCGTCGATTATATCGGCGACTCCTCCAACTACCTGACTTGGATCGCCATCACGCCAAATGATGTCAACGTTGATGTCGACCAAGTTACGACTGTCACAACCTTCCTCGACGCTCTCACGACCACCGAATTCAATCAAGTCGCCGTATGGCAGGTCTCCACGCTCCGAACGATCAGCCCCCTACTTCTCGATCTTGATGGTGACGGCGCCATCCAAGCTTCTGGAGGCCAATGGCTACCTCATTCTAAGACCGACAGACAACGTATGGCATTCTTTGACTTCCATGGCGACAAGTTTCCCGTCCTGATGGAATGGCCGGGTCCGCAAGATGGAATCTTATGTCAGCCGAGGCAAGACGGTTCTATTGACGGCACTCGTCTTTTCGGAACTGCGACTGGCTTCAAAGACGGCTACGAAGCACTGCGCACCAAGGATACCAACAACGACGGTAAAATCACCGGACCAGAACTCAACGACTTAGCTGTCTGGACAGACTCCAACACCGACGCCCGTCCTCAGAGTGGAGAGGTCAAGAGCCTCGCCTCTCAGGGAATCACCGAACTGTCCCTCAACCACAAAAAGTTCGTGTCCTCCTACGTAAAAAATGGCAAGAGCCAACGAATGTTTGACTGGTGGCCACAAACCTACGAACTCAACCGCGTGCGAATCGCCCCCAAAAAGGCCTAGCACTCTCACAACAAAATCGCCCTCGGGTCCTCCCCGGGGGCGATTTTAGTTTTCTCTGGTCCATCTTCTAGGACTCGGCAGATCCTTAAGACCTTTTCCTTACTTGCTGAGAAACGAGTTGAGGAACCAACTCAAGACTTCTAACGGCCCTCCACTCTTGGATCCCCCTTGGCGCATCCCTTCGCGGACTTGATCGGTCACTGTCTCGTCCCCTTTTAGGCCTCTAGTCTTATGGATCTCCGTGATCTTACGCAGTTCGCCATCATCGAACCAAATGCCCCGGCACTCCCGACAGACATCCAAAGCGATTCCCCCGACGTAAGGTCTGTCCATCGCTTTGCGGCAGCGGGGGCAGGCCCGTGCTCGAGCGGAGAGTTCATAAGTGTGGTGGACCGAACCACCACCTACTGGAGTCAGGCGCTGTTGCAATTCAGGCGATTTGTAGAATTTCGATAGCTCGGCGGCGTCGAACCATACTCCCATGCAGTTGGGACAGCTATCGACTTCCAGACCTGAGGTACCGTCCTTGAGAAGCTCTAATTTTTGTCCCTTGCACACGGGGCAACCTAAACTATTCATAACCTATGCCTACTGCAAAAACTTCAATATTCCTATATAAGGTCAGTGGGTCTTGGGAGAATACACTTTCAGAGAACGAAAGCTCTTGAGTAAAACCTTACCGGGCGGAAATCTCTTAGGTTTGGTGACGTCACCGGCCCACGCTAGGTGTACTTCGACTTTGCCCTTGGCGGCCTTGGCCTTAGACTGTGCCACGGCAAGTCCCGCGGCGTACCGCTCTACCTCCGGGGGTAGGTCTCGCAAATGTTCTGGATTCCTCACGATAAGGTGGGATCCCGCGTAGCCCGCGGCGTGAAACCAAAAATCCTTAGGGTCCGCTAACTCCGTGGAAATTCGGTCGTTGTCGACGGCGGCCGTCCCATAGAGAATCTCAAAGCCTTCAAAAGTTTCTGTCTTTATAGCCATACAATTTTAACTCCCGTATTTGCAGTGCTGCAGGATTTTTTAGCCATGGCTAAAAATCTCCAGAATGACATTCCCGCGTGCGCTTCTACTCCTACTACTATGCCATCTTTTGACCTGCTGCGGGTACGCTCAAGAAGATCTCGAAACCCAAATCTCTCCTGCACCCATGCATCCGTCCGCTCCCAATGAGTTAGACCAATCCAGTCAGTCCCACGACCATCCCTTTGTCATAGAAGCCGCCCAAGTCCTCGATGTTCTCAGCAACGTGAGCGGAGGTCTCGAACGCGGAACCGACACGTTGGGTAGCCTGAACGTGGTCATGGACTGGGACGCGGAATCCGCCCTCGGGTGGCGGGGAACGTCTCTGCATGCCCACGCGATTTGGAACTTCGGTGGTCCGTTCACTGACAAAATTGGGGACTACCAGACCCTCGACAGCATCGAAGCTCCCAACACGGTCAATTTTTATGAGGCCTACCTGCAGCAAAAGTTCGCCGACGACCGCCTTTCGATTCTCATCGGTCTCTACGCGGTGGACTCCGAGTTCGACGTTCGAGAGACCGCCGGCCTTTTTGTTCACAGTTCTCCAGGCACCGGAGGCGACCTTGGGCAGTTGGGAGTCAACGGACCGGGAATCTTTCCTGTGGGGGCGCTGGGAACCAGGTTCAAATTCGAGGCCAACGGATGGTATGGTCAGACGGCCGTGGTAGAGGGAATTCCTGGAGATCCGGACGACCCCTTCGGGAACACCTTCCGCTTCGATAAAAACGAAGGTCTGTTCGTCATCGGAGAGGCTGGCAAGGTGTGGAGCGACGATCACGGGCAGTTGGGGAAAGTGGCGCTTGGTGGGTGGGGTTTTACGCAAGGATTTGAGACGCTGCTCGATTCCAAGCTCAAAGCCAACAACCGAGGAACCTACCTCAGCTTAGAAAAGACTCTTCATCGCGAAGGCGATCCACTGCAAGGGCTCGCGACTTATCTGAGACTCGGGGTCGCTGAGGGGCAGGTGAATCCGTTGGGAACGTTTTTGGGTGGTGGGTTGGTGTATACCGGGGCGATCCCAGGGCGTAACCGCGACCAGGTCGGGATCTCTTTCAATACCGGGTTCGCGAGTTCTGAGTTTTTGCGGTCTGGGAGTTTTGACCGGCATGAGACGAATGTTGAACTGACCTATGCTGCGGTGATCAACGACCATGTGACGTTGCAGCCCGATCTGCAGTACATCATCAACCCTGGATTTGATCCGGGGATCCCGAATGCGTTAGTGGTGGGGTTGAGGGCGGTGTTTTTTGTTGCGAATTGAGTGGAAAGTGTGACCCACGGATAATAACTACCGCCCAACCCTAGGAACCGAATGGAAATTGGAACCACGCTGCCGCCGATCTGCTCATGGCGGGGGGGAAATCGGCGGGACCATCAATGGCGCTTTGAATCTGACTGAAGGGCGAGTCTGAACGAATCAACGAGACGTTCATCCAGACCGATTAGCTTAGCCCTCTGTTGCTCAAACCATCAACGTCAGGTAAAAAAGAGCGAAGGTTCCGAGGAAGATCATCCCCGAAACACTCAAAGCTTTGAGCCAAAAGGGCGGTCGCTGCTCTGGCTCAAGGTCTGGCCCGAACACCGCCCGATGGTTCATCCAAGCCAACACGGGGGCCGTTAAAAACGAGAGTGTCGTGGCCATATCGACCAAGCCTTTGAGCGAACCGGGAAAGGCCCCGATCAAGGTCAACGCCCCCACCGAAATGACC
>JBBKWP010000409.1:0-18750 GCA_037968995.1 Candidatus Xenobia bacterium | reverse complement strand
CTTAACGCTTCAGTCACTCGGAATATCGGGTTCGACACCTTCGACAACTGGTAGGTGACGAGTAGGCGGTCAGTCGCTGAGTCTTCGACGAGAAGCAGATGAACGCTGGTGAACTCCATGGCTTCAGATGGCCTGGCTGGCTCCGCTGGGCTTGTGGTGAATCTCTAAGGACCAAACCCAAGAGGGCGCTTCAGCGGGTCGGTCGGGGTTTCTCGAGCTTAATGAGGTCTTCATGCTACTAGCGTTCGCCATTTCGCCATAGACGCCTTGACTTCCTGATAAAGCCCACCATATGTTCGCAACAAACATGTCCCTTGATGAGCGGAAACCTACCCGATGGGCCCGAAGGCTCGCTTCGTGAGTGCCATCATCGACTTTCTCCGCAACACGGAATTCTTCCAGAGTCTGGACGAATCGGTTATGGAACGCGTGGCTGAAGCCTGTACTTTCCAGGAGATCGAGCGCGGAGACTACCTGTTCCGCGAAGGGGAAGAAGGTCACTCTTTCTTTGCTGTGATGTACGGGCGCCTAGGAGTGTGGTCGGGACGCCGTCGTATTCGTGAAGTTCGAGCGGGCCAGTGCGTCGGAGAGGTCGCGCTGTTGCGTGACGGAAAGCGCTACACCACGGTCCGGGCGGAGCGCGACTGTCGACTGGTGCGCCTTGACCGCCCCGACTTCGAGAAGCTCTTTTCCGAGGATCCCAAGATTCTTTTACGCTTGGCGCTGGGGGTGACAGACCGTCTCATCAGCCCTCCTCAACCGATTTCTAAACAGCCGAGAAGCATCGCCATCATCCCGCTGACCGACCATCCCGAAGTGGAGCGGTTCTGCGCCGCCTTACAGCATCAACTGCACAGTCGCCACGCGTCCGCCTTGTTCGCGCCCTCCGACATGGTGCCCGAGCCGGGCTGGTTCGATCTGCAAGAAGCTCGATACGACACCGTCCTCTATCAATGCCGGAGCAAGCTCGACGGCTGGAGCCGGCGCTGCCTTCGCCAGGCCGAGCGCGTGGTCGTCGTCGGACTCGCCAAGCAGCCTGTATCGCCCGGTCCATTAGAACATTACTGGGCAGATATTCACAAAAAGCCCTCTCGCAATCTTTTGGTACTGTTGGGGTCGGGGAAACGTCGTGGCACTTCGCGATGGCTGGACGGCCGGGAGGCTGTGGGGATCCACCACCTTGATTGGGGTCAAGCCCCCAAAAGGGTCGCGCGATTTCTCGACGGTACGGCGCTGGGTTTGGTGTTGGGCGGTGGGGGAGCCCGTGGCTTGGCTCATGTCGGAGTGCTGCGGGCCTTGGAAGAGAAAAAGATCGAAGTGGACCTGGTCTGTGGCACCAGCATGGGAGGGTATGTGGCGGCTCTGCATGCCTCAGGACGGTCAGCCCGTCGTGTAGAGAGTGATATCCGCTGGTCCTGGACCGAGGCTGGACCTTTTCTAGATTACAACTTTCCACTCTATTCCATGATCAAGGGCTCTCGAATGTCGGGGCGATTGAGTCGTCTTTTTGGAGCGGCCAATATCGAAGATTTGCCTATGCCGTTCTTCTGTATGAGCGCGGACATCACGCGGGCCAAGTCTCTTGTTCACGATCAGGGTCCCCTGGTTCAGTGGCTCTCGGTGGGGATGTCTGTTCCCGGCGTGGCTCCTCCGTTTCCTTACCAGGGTAGCCTTCTGCTCGATGGGGGACTTCTCAATAACCTGCCTACCGACATCGCCAAGACTTACGATTGCGGGCGCATCTTGGCCGTCAATGTCGATCCGAAAGACGAAATGGCCATCGATATGCGAGACTTCGAAGGCAGCATCACACAGCAAGTCTGGAGGAAGCTGCGCGGGAAAACCACAGCTCCCCACATTTTTGAGATTCTGGTTCGGGTCACCACGCTCGCCAGCGCGGCTTCTCAGGGTCGCCTGCTCGACTCCGTGGACCACTACATCCAGCCGGAAACCGGGCGCTACGGACTGTTCGATTTTCACCAAGCTGATGCCATCATTCGAGCGGGCTACGAAGCCGCTATGGAGTACTCGTTCGACACACCCGCAACACCTCGTTTAACAGAAGACTAGGATTTCGTTGGCGAAAGAACGCCAGTTCACGCTTTACATCCCGATGCCCTTAGCGGGATACCGGAAGACCGTCACGAACATCGGCCGGGTGGTTCATCTGAAGAGCCCCGTACGCCATGACACCGATCTCTAAAATAAAAACTTTGCTGCTTGTCGTGGTGCTCTGGGGGGCTTTCGGGCTTCCGAGCTTTGCTCAGTCCGAAAGCCCAAGTCTAAGCCCCGCTGCCACTCCGAGTGCCGGCGCCAGTCCCCAGGCGCTCCAGTCGCTCTCCGAACTCAGAGCGCGCCTGAGCAAGGTGGAGGAATCGCTCAAGACCGCTCCCCCTTCGAGTTCAGGTGACGTGATCGACGACCCCACCACTCCTCCGCCCTACATCAAGTCCATGAGAAGAATGGAAACCAATCTTCGTCGTCTCATCACTCTCAAAGAAGCCGATGCTCTTTTGCAGACCAAGATCGAAAAGCTCGATAAGGACCTCCAAGACTTCACTCAGAACGGCTTGGCGAATGAACGCCCGTTTTCGGTCGCGTCCTTGGACAGTTTTCAAGGGCAGCTGAGCCTGGCCCAGGAGAAACTCGCATCCGAAGAACTGGCTCTCCGATCGGCCGAGTCGAACCTCGAACTGGCGGAGGGACAGCTCCAAGGGCGTCAAGCTCAGCGCCGACGTCTAGTGGAACGTTCCCAGAACACCGACGGTGTGGACCTTGAACTCGACCGTCAACTCGAGAAAGCTGGCGCGGCGGTGGCGGCTTCCGAACTCGCCTTGGAACTCGCCAAAGCAGAGGCGAGCACCGCACGGCGCGGTATCGAATTGGTCAAGAAGCAGCAAGACCTTCTCAACAAGAAGATCGCTCTCGTGAAACCCGAGATCTTGTTTTCTGAATCCACCCTCAGGAAGCAGATCGAGACCCTAGAGTCGGATCGCAGCCGTCTGAGCGAAAAGCTCGAAGAGGTGAAGGTTGCTACCGAACGGAGTCTCGTCGAACTCAAGTCAGTGCAAGAAGACGCCATCGATGACGATCTCCAAGAATCTGAGATTCAGGCCAAATCCGAGTGGCTCACGACCCATCAGCAGCAAAAGACACTTCTAGAAGAGCTTCTCGAACTCAATCTTACCCAGCAAGACCTATGGGCTCAGCGGTATCAGCTCAGCCAGGACACCCCGGGACTCTCTTGGAGCAATCTCAAAGATGCCACCAGCGGCTTGATCGTGCGCTTGGACAATCGTCAAGAGGTTCTCACCAGTGAGCTGAGTCAACTGCGTTCGAGGATGGCGGTAGCCCTAGAAGAAGCGCCCCAGGCCACTAACGAGGGCGAGCGTCGCTGGGACACAGTGGAAGCCCAAGCCATCGCGGAACACCAGGACGCTATTGAGGACGCCCTCAGGAACTTGTCAGAAACCCGCGCCCTGGCGGATCGTCTGCTGAGTGAAATCAGAGCTCAAAACGCGGACGTCACTTGGCAGGAACGGATGGGCCAAGGATGGTCGACCTTGATGGGGGTTTGGAACACCGAACTCTACACCATTGGCGACAGTTCCGTCACCGTCGGGAAAGTCAGCATCGCTCTGTTGGTTCTCATTCTTGGACTGACAGCGGTCGGCAGGGCCTCCAAAATGGTGAGCAGGAAGCTTCTCCGCAAGCTTCCCATCACCGACGCCAGTCGGGCTAACATTGAGCGAACGCTTCACTATTTCTTTATCTTTTTCGTTTTCTTATTCGCTCTGCGAGTGGTCAACATTCCCTTGACGATTTTTACGTTTTTGGGCGGTACCCTAGCGATCGCCGTGGGTTTTGGCGCGCAAAACATTCTGAACAATTTCATCAGCGGTCTGATTTTGATGGTGGAAAGGCCCGTCAGGGTTGGGGACCTGATCGAAGTCGAGGGAACCGCTGGGGTGGTCCAGGAGATTGGCGCTCGTTCCACCCGTATTCTGATGGGAACTGGGATTCACGTCGTTGTTCCCAACTCGTTTCTGCTGGAGAACAGCGTGACGAATTGGACTCTCGCCGATCAACAGGTGCGAACCTCGGTGACAGTGGGAGTGGCTTACGGAAGCGACACCAAGCTCGTGACCAGCTT
The DNA here is from genome assembly GCA_037968995.1 of Candidatus Xenobia bacterium. Lineage (GTDB taxonomy): Bacteria > Vulcanimicrobiota > Xenobia > Xenobiales > JADMJV01 > JAEXNA01. The sequence continues at coordinate 14,597 of JBBKWP010000409.1, read as the reverse complement.
GATGGAGAAGGCCGCCTTCGGTGAAGAGCGGGTCGAAAAGACGCCCGCCCCCATCATCACCTTCGACGACTTTGCCGACTCGTCGCTCAATTTCACGGTCCATTTCTGGCTCAAGGTCCTTCGCCCCATGGACCGCAAGATCGTCGAAAGTCAGGTCCGCTACTCCATCGATCATCTTTTCCGCCAGAACGATGTCACCATTCCGTTTCCCCAACGCGACCTCAACTTTCACGCCCCTGTCCCTTTTCAACGCACCGATAACTCCTGATAAGAAAGCGCAAGAATTGTGATACAACGCTGTTCGATTCATTTCACCTATCACCCCGATGGACTCCCTTTGAAGCGCCCGACCGTGATCGGTTCGTGGGATTCGGGAGGACGCTTCAATGCGGACTGGACCGATGCGGGAAGGCCCCTCCAAGCCATGGCCGATGGAAGCTGGCAAGTGACCTGCGAACTCGAGTGTGAGCCGGGTCAAACTTTCTGGTGGGGAGTGCGCGATACGGGGGAATGGATGCTGTTCGGACACTCGGCGATCTCCTTTATACCTAGCGAACCCGAGCAGCGTCAGCAGATTTTCCTGATGGGAAATCGACACCGGATGGGTGTCAATCCTTGCGGTGAGGACGGTGTTTCAGTGGGAGTTTGGGCGCCCCACGCCCGTGCCGTGGTCCTCGTGCTTTATGATGGACCGGCCGAAGAGCGTTGGAGTCTTGAGTCCAAAGGCGGAGTCTGGAGCAAGCAAGTCGAGTCCGGATGGTCAGGTGTCGAGGGTCGAGTCTATGCCTTCGAAATCACGACTTCGGAGGGGCAAAGAGTGCTTCGAGCGGACCCCTACGCGCGACGTCGCCAAGGGCCTCAGGTCGGAGTGAGCGATCTTTATGTCAGGGCCGACGGCAGCCAAACTCATCAATATGCTCAAGACCCTCGGGGTCACCATCTGCTGCGCTTCGAAGCGCTCCCAGAGGATGGATGTGAACTCACTGGACCGCCCCACTTGCGCCTTTACGAGCATGGCGACCCTCTGAGTCTCGAGCAACTCCAACTGAGATTCGCATCTTCGGTCCAACTTCAAAGCCCAGAGACTTGGTGGGCGGACCAGGTGCAAGCAGATGGCACGCTCGCGCTGGCCCGGCGCGACGATGTGGAAGCCTATGCCTTATGCCTGGGGCCGGCCGATGCGCTGTTGGGTCTTGCTTACACCATCGAGGACGAGGCGGGTCGCACCTACCACGACAAGTGGAGCAACCTTTTAGACGGACACCACAATTGGTCCAGGTTTGGGATCGTTTCGCGACCCTGCTTTGGAGTCGGACGCCCACCCCATCGTCAAGCTCCGGTAGGCGACCTTATCATCTATGAGTTGCACATTGGTTCGGTCCTAGGACGGGGAGGGAATCTGCGACCTTCCCGTTTCGGGGAAGTCGCCAGCGCTCTCACGGCCATCAAGGAGATGGGCTTCACAGCCGTGGCTCTGATGCCGACCAATCCGACCGAGGGGCACCGAGATTGGGGATATCTGGGAACCGGTTCGTTAGCTCATCACGAAACTTACGCCAACCCTGGCCAAGCCGCTGAAGAGAGCCTGATCGAGTTCATCGCTGCCGCGCACGCCCTGGGTCTGTCGGTGTTCACGGACGTGGTTTACAACCATATCGGTGGCGATCACAACGACCTTTGGGACTTTGACGGCCATAAAAACCCTTGGTTCGAATGGAACGAAGAGCCTATCATTGGGGCCAGTATGGGCGACCAAGTCACGCGTCCGTTTCGGACGGCCAACGCCCTCCCGCAAACGGAATCCCCCTCGGTGAAGAACACTCCGTGGGGTCCCATTCCGGCTTACAACAAGGCTCCGGTCTTCCAGTTCTTCGTGGATCACGCTATCGACCAGATCCAGCGCTTGAAGTTCGACGGCATCCGCTTCGATTTTACACATCTGATCCACGCCCAAGGACCGAACTCTGGAGGCGAGGCCGGTTGGACGCTGTTGCAAGAGATCAATCGCCGACTCCAACACTTCTATCCCAAGGTGAAGACCTTCGCGGAGGAGTTTCCGCCTCACTCGATCTTGACCACCTCCATCTTGGAGGGCGGCATGGGTTTTGACGCTATGTGGAACACTGAGCACCAGCATCGTCTGATCTACAGCCATCATCATCTCTCGGTCACCCAAGCGGTAGTGGAGAAAAAAGCTCCTCCCTTGGCGTCGTTTCTAGAGCAGTTGCTTCGACCTTCCGGATTTTCTCGCCCGACCTGCTCGGCCACTGTCCTTTCCAACCACGATGAGGTAGGAAACGCCACCAGGATCGCTTTGTTGGTGGCGCCTCATCTTCGAGGTACGGACATCGCCCGACTGGTCTGTTGGATATCGCTGCTCTCTCCTGGATACCCGATCCTCTTTCAAGGCACAGAAGATCTGGCGGAGAACGCTTTTACTTGGGGCATCCCGTCGTCTTGGGACGTGGGAAGCCATCTTTTGGGCCGCGCTCTTCCTGAAAAGCGTCAGCGGCATTTAGAGAGCATCCGCGACGTGTTGCAGTTTCGCCTCAAGCGCCGCGACCTCCATTCCGAGGTCCCCATCTCGAACCACTACCTAAACGACAAAGCGAAGGTGCTGGCTTTTCGGCGTGCCGGCGTTTGGGTGGTGGCGAATTTCGGTGATAGCGAGTTTCAACTTCCCGATGAAATCCGTATCGATGGTGAGGCGCTGTTAAGTTCCGAGGCCGAACACTACGGCTACATGGGGAAACAAACGGATGACTCGCAGGTGGGCTCGTTGGCCCTGAAAGTTTTCGCCGGCGCTCAGGATTAAAGTGGTCCTAAGGTCCAGCGGTTGGCTCTCCGGCAAGATCGAGGATGAGGGATCGGGGGCAAAACTTGCGCGCAGAAAAGTGGGGATGGTGATCAAACAGCTCGCTATCGCTGCATCTGCTGATTGCGGGCCACGACCTTCGCAAGTCGCCACATGCTGACCATTCCGGCCAGCGACCATACGGCCCAACCGGCGACGAAGATCGTCCCTCTGGTTCCGATATGGTTTGCCAAAGGCTGAAGAGATTCGATGCTCGGTGGCAACTTTGCGTCCGAGGGTACGGACCAAAGCATGAAGGCCATGAAGACGATCCCCCCTGCTGACCACATCAAAGAGCCGATACGGAAGGTTCGCTTTTCTAAGGCTGTGCTGTTCATCCTGGGACTTTCAAAGGGCGCAAAGGTGATCCTGTGTCAGAGAATCTGAAAGGTCAAGTGGGTCTCCCTTCGAGAACTCTCCAGGATGCAGGCCGTGGACTCACAGGGACAGTTTCTTTTTGGTCGTTTTGAAACTCCATTGAATATGCTGAACTTTGCCGACGCCGATCTCAGTGATGTTTCCTCTTGGTGGGGACGGCCGCAAACAGGTTGGTTGGGTCGAACGGTTCGGCGGATGCGGCTCAAGCGATGGCACTACTTTTCCGTCTGTCATCGGGACCTTTTCCTCTGTGCGGCGGTGGCGGACGTCGGCTATATGGGCAACACGTTCTGCTACTTGGTTGACCGTCATACGGGCCGAAAAAATGAGAGAGAAAGCCTGATTCCATTGGCTCTGGGCGTCCAGGTGGGGGCTGCTTCCGAACGCCCTTCTCGAGCCAGGGGAATGAGGTTTTCTCATCGTGAGCACCACTGGTTCTGCGAGTTAGACCTTCACATTGAGGGCCGACCGTTGCGCGCCCACTGGCGAATGCCCTCCGTCCCGCCGCTGTGCCTACTTTATCCGCTCCATCAGAACAGGGCAGCCTACACTCACAAGGAGGTCGGCAGCCCTTGCTCAGGTCAGGTCGTTTGGAACGGCGAGACACTCGATCTCGACGGGGCTGTGGGCGGCATGGACTACACCTGCAGTTATGCGGATCGGCACACTGTCTGGAAGTGGCTCTTCCTGACGGGTGAGCTTGTTGACGGGCGCCGCTTTGGGCTCAATTTGAGCGAGTGTCTTTACGAATCGGCGGAGAATTATCTCTGGCTGGAAGAACAGATAACCCCTCTGGGGTCTGTGCACTTCGTCCCATCGGATGAGGGCTGTTGGAGAATTCACGGGGAGGCTCTGGACATTGAGTTTCGCCCCCTCGGCCGGAGACGACAGGATGTCAACTTCGGACTGGTCCGCTCCTCCTTTCAACAGCCCTACGGGGAGGCCGTAGGGTGGTTTCGGGTCGGAGCAGAAACGTTCGCTATCGCAACCGCCTTTGGCGTGGCTGAAGATCACGAGGCGCTCTGGTAGAGATCTTTTATTGGGCCTTTAGAGTCTTCGCTTTGAGGTGAAAATCGTCGGTCCCTGGAGGCGGGCCAGATCATCAGGCGCTATGCCGGATTGAGCCCGCTTTTGTAGTTTCTCCCTCCAATTCTCGAACCTCTGTCAGATTATTTTCTGTTAGCCCTTTGAAGAACGCTCAGTATGGTTTATCATGAGAGCATGACGAAACCACGCAAATATTTGATCGGATCCTTCTCTCTTCTCATCTCCAGCTTGGCCATGCTGAGCCTAACTCACTCTTACTTCAATGTTCAGAGCGAAGCCGTGCGGCCTGCTGCTCAGCACGTTCAGGTTTGCCAACGTCAGTCGACCGAGTGCCATCGTGCCTCCCTTGATAACTCGGTACTCGCAGTGGAAGGCGTTTGGGAGCAGTACGCCGTGGCGGATGGACAGCGTCACTTCATGGCCCGCTTGGACATCCGCAAGGATGGACTCAACTTTATGGCGAGTCCCCTAGAGCTTTCCGCCGACACCTTTCCCAAGCACGCTTACCGTTCCTATGATCACTCTTTTGAAGACGGTATCTGGAGCTTTCGAGAAGACTGGGATGACGGTCAAGTGGGAGAATTTTTCCTGACCCGTCAAGCCAATGGCGAATACCACGGATTCGCAAGTCCTGCCGAGTGCCCCTACGGATTTGAGACCGTCTTCGTGAAGGTCGGCGGCTAATTCAAGAGATTCGCTTACGCGGCGCGTCTGGAGAGTTGGCCGCCAAACGGTGGACATCCGGAAGGACGCCCGTCATGGCCCTGCACGGTTGGCTTGACAATGCGGGAACATACGACCGTTTGGCTCCGCTATTGTCCGGTCTCGACCTAGTGGCTTTGGATTTTCCCGGCCACGGGCACTCCGAGCATCGACCAGAGTCTGACACTTATCACTTTATTGATTGGATTCCCGAGGTTTTCGCGGCGGCCCATTCTTTGGGCTGGGAAGAGTTCGCTCTGCTGGGCCATTCTATGGGTGGCGGGGTCGCTAGCCTTGCGGCAGGCACGTTTCCCGAACGCATAACGAGGATGGTGTTGGTCGAAGGCCTAGGTCCGTTCACCAGTCCCGATGACGAGGCGCCCAGTCTGTTGGCCAAAGCACTGCTCCATCGACTGTCCAAGGGGCGTCGGATTTACTCCACCCGGAGCGAAGCTGTCAGTCGACTGGCCGCTCGCGGATTGCTTCCTGAGAGTGCGGAATGCTTAGCTGTCAGGGCCTTGGAGCCAGTAGACGGAGGATGGGCCTTCACCTATGCCTCCCAGGTTCGAGCGCCCAGTCGCTCACGTCTGAGCGAGGCTCAAGTGAGAGCCTTTCTCCGGGCTGTCGCTTGTCCCACCCTGCTGGTACTGGCCGGCGACGGGCTGACTTTTCCGTCAATTTTCCGTGGCAGAGAGCAAGAGGTTCGCGATTTGAGGACCGAGACGTTCCAAGGCGGACACCACCTTCATCTAGATTATCCAGTCCGTATAGCGGACTTGGTTCGCAGGCATCTCTCGGGAGAAGACCCAGAAGCCACGGGCTAAAGCTCGCTGCCCAAGGGGGGCTGGTCGGGTTTCGTCTCGAGATTGTCCTGTCCGCGCGCCTGGTTGGGTTTGGAGCGGTGATCGTCAACTTAGTTTAGATAAACTGTGACTTTGCCCAGCGGCAAAAGATGAGCGCCTAAGCGGCGTTCTACGTCTCCAAGAAGCAGCCGACTCAAGTCTTCGAGCACTCTGCGCCTATCGGACAAGGACTGGCGAACGAAATTCGCCTCAACGGACCTGGCATCTGTCAAAAGCAGGTGCGGCGCCAACTGTTGAAACTCCCTGTTGAGGCGCTGATAAGCGGAAACAAGGTCTGGTCTGTAGTCGTCGGGATCGAGTCTCATAGCGGTTTCTCCGTTGCCTTTTTCTGCTCCCACCATAGGCTCTCGACCTTTGAGAACGGGGTGATCCCTATCACTCATTCTGGTAAACAGATTGTGAAGAGTTTTGACCGAGAGATTTTTTTGTGGTTGACACTACCGCTTCCCAAAACATGGCGATAAAAAAGCCGCCTCTCAAGGAAGGCGGCTTTCGGGTTCATCGTGCCGTGGTCACGTCAAGACGAAGGCTCGAATACACTAAGCAATCGATTCGTCGAATCAGCCACTTGAGTGTATTGACGCTATTGGTAGGCTTCGTCGCTGACGGTCACCTTGCCGTCTCGGTCTTGTATGACCTCGTAATGGCGAGTGGAGATGAACGATTCCGAGTGGATAGTTCGCAGCGCGGTTGTGCCTTCACGTTGGTCAAAGCTGAGATGTTGGATGATGCCCTCGCCCAATCGACTGAAGGCGTAAGGCTCAGTGGAATCGAGACCCTCTCGAGATTGGCCTTCCCAGCCCTCTCCCAAGGTCGCGAGAGGGTCGAAGAATGGTGCCTCCCATCCTTCAATGAGGTAGCCTTTCAGATTCGTGACGCGCTCATCAGCAAGCGTTGTGATTCCGCTTTCGCCGAACTCCGCTGTCACGGCTTGTGCGAGCTCCTTGGGAAGCTCTGCTGTTACCTTCGTTTTGGAGATTTGCGCGAAAGCTGCCAGGGCGTCGATCTCGGCTACGCGGGTGTTGGTTCCGGAGGTGAATTTCTCGGAGGGAATGTCCGCACGATTTGGACCGATGGTTTTCGCAATAGGATAAGCCCCAACCAAGGGGCGGGAAGCATTGATAAACATATTTGCTGTTCCTTTTGATAACGTTTGCCAGCCGCGGGGTTCAACGTTTGAAGCAACGCTTGCTCAACGTTCTGGTGAACATTAAAGAATTTTTATTCTGGCACTGACTATAATCAGATGGACCTCGTCGAATATGGACGCTATGTTAAAGTCTGGGCGGTTTCGTACGAGGCTCGGCCAAAAATGTCAGAAATCGCCACCCTTGATAGACTCGAACTTTTCCTCGCACAAGTGTCCACGACCGCGCGAACGGCGTCTACCGGCTCCAGAAGCGAGTCGGCTGACGCCCGTTCGGCGACCTCCAACAGCGGTCAGGTTTCCCAGCTAGAGCTGTATTTCTCTGAAGTGCGGTACCCTATGTTCGTGCAGAAGAGAACGCCTAAACTTCGAGCCGGAGTTAATGGAGCCCGCTCGTCCAATTCAGGTGAAGGGGCCCTCAAGTTTCGCCTCCGTCTCCACTAGCATCCCGATCCGACTGGTGGAATCGGCCTAAACTGACCCTACTACTCCTCTTCCTCTACGGGTCGAGCATTCCAAATAGGGATGAAAGCTGCTCCGCCCAACACCGCCGCCAGGGTCAGCATGCTGAAGGCGCCGTCCCAGCCGTAGCTTTCCACTAAAGAGCTGACGCCGTACCCGGAGAGGATGCCGCTGAGGTAACCAAAGAATCCGTGGAACCCCACAGCGGTGGCTGCGGCTCGTTTGCCAGCCAAGTCCGCGGACATGAGTCCACCTAAGAACTGCGGGCCGTAGATGGTGAAACCGATGCCGGCGATGCAGAAGGTTCCCCACCACAGGTTCCCTTCGGGCGCCTTCCAAAAGAGCACGATGAAGACCGCACAAAGGGACATCCATATTACCGACGCGGGGGCTCGACGTCCGTTGAAATAGCGGTCGCTGACCCAACCGGCCAAAAGCGACCCCACCAATCCGGCCAACTCAAAGGAGCCGGTCATCAATCCTCCGGCCAAGGCGCTGCAGTGCTTCACTTCGTACAGATAAGTGGGCGCCCAATTCAAGATCCCGTAGCGGACCGTATAAACGAAGAAGTTTGCCAAGCAAGCTAGCCAGATGGCGGGATTGCGATAGACTCGGCGAGCCGTCAAACTGCGCAGATCTTCCTCGTCTTTTGAGGCGGGTTTTGTGGGAATCCGGTCGAGGTCTCCGTCGCTCACGCCTTCCGTCGCGACCGCCGAAGGCTCGTGGGTAGTTTTGCTCTCGGCGCTGTGGGCGGTCTTGACATCGAGTTCCACCTTGCCACTTTCCCAGTCTTTCTCTACCAAGGGCAGTCCCAAGGAAGCGGGCGTATCGCGGAGTCTGTTGACCAGAAACAGAGATGTGGCGACACCCAGAATGGCGGGCACCCAAAAGCACGCCCGCCAGTTGTAGTGGTCGCACAAGTAGCCGGTCAGGGCCAAAATGAGGAACGTCCCGGTCTGATGAGAGGTATTGAAAATGCCCCACTTTAGTCCCCGTTCCTTGGGGCGAAACCAATAGGAGAGAATCCTGGCTGTCGGCGGGAACCCAAAGCCTTGGAAGAAGCCGTTGAGCACCCACAAGATACCCAAGAACAGCATGCTGTTACCCATAGAGAAGCCGAAGTTGCAAAGTGCAGCTAGGAACAAGCCCAAAGAAATGAGGTAACGAGGATTAGTCCGGTCTCCGATCAGACCGGCCACGTATTTGGCGAATCCGTACGTCAGGTCATGAAAAGTGTAAAACAGCCCGAAGGCGCCTTTGCTGAGGTTCAGGTCGCTACTGATGAAAGGGGCCGCGACGGGGATGTTTTTCCGCAGGGTATAGAAAACCGCGTAGCCGATGTAGGTGCTCAGCAGTTGTCGATTGCGCCAGTAGCGGTAGGTGGAAGGGACCTCGTAGGCGGGAACCGCTTCCAGGGCCGGGGGTGGTGGGGCGAAGGCTTGCTTGACGCGGCTGAACATTTCGCGCGATTCGGCTACGGACGCCACCGCTCCCCTTGAGAATTGAAGGCTGCGATATCGGGCCGCTCACGCAGATAGACAGTGAGAGCGACTCGCCGCTGGCCTTTGATATCGTAGGCGCTCAGGCGCCAACCTGGGCCGGGAACTGTGTTGACTTGAAGTCCGCCCGTTGTGAATGAAAATCCGATGACGAAAATCGTAAGCAGCGTTAAAGAGAGACCGACTTTCTGACGCTCACTTGGCGTTAGGAGTGGGGCTCGTTGGGGTTGGGGTGGCGACGATTTTGACTTGGCTTGGCGTCGCTTCTTGGGTTGGGGTCGCTTGAGGGACGGGACTCGCTTCGATCGTGGGCTCGATGTCTTGGCTTGGGCTTTTTTCACCTGACGGACTCGGTTCGGTCGATGCGAAGGCTATCCTCGGATAATCGGGAGGAAGTCCCGCGTCGGTGTGATGACTGCCGGAGCAAACCAGCAGGTAGGAACGTTGGTCGGTGCTCAATCGATAGCCTTTTTCGTAGGCTTCCACGCCACCTAGAGGGCACCCTGGGATCTCTTTCTCACCGTAGGCCTGCTTCAGGTTCGTCGGATAAAGCTTGTCGTCGCTGGTCAATCGGACTGTTTCCAACTGGACACCGATCTTATGCAGCGCCGCGCCGCACGCTTCCATTTGGTATTTCGGATCTTTTCCCGGCTTGTTGTAACACAGCCAGGTGGTCAGAAGAATGAGAGGCAACAGGCGTAACATAGCCTGTCGTTGGGATAACTCGGGGGGTGCTGGCTTGTCGCTCACTTATGCTTCCTCACTGGTTAGAAATATTCGACCGGGCATCACTTCATCACCTTGGCTCTTTAGACGTTCGATCTCTTCGTTCAACCCGTCGACCAAGGTGATTTCCCAACGGTTGTCGTCGGCTGTGATGAGTTCGTGGTAGTCCTCACGGTAGACTTCGGCCCACTTGCGGGCTGCTCGACCAGGGGCGTCTTCGGACAATCCTTGCAGGGCCAGAGCGGGAGTACGGGGGCCCCAGACTTTGACAAAACCTTCAATGGCGAGAATGGCTTCTCTTCGATTGAGTCCACCCAAATCGACCACTGGTAGGCCGTTCAACGCAAGGGTCGCTACCGGAGGTTTATGGGAGAAGACCGGAGCGAAAGTCTCGCTGGGTGCCGTGGGGATCGAGTCACCGGGATCGTATTCGGTGAGACAAACGTCCTCTACCTCGGGTAGGTAGCGTTTGAAGGTGCCCGCGATGGCTTTGACCAAAAACGCTACGGGCACGCCCGGGGCCACGCGTTTCGCTCTTAAATTTACAACCGAACCCTCGAGGCCCATGAAGTCTATCTCTAAGCCTTCTTGGCGCAGAGTGGGCCGGAGTTTTTCGATAATTTCTTGAGCGTTCATATCTTCTTGGGGCACTTTAAGTCTCAACCGCCCCTGGTGTGCATCTCTAGATGGAGATTCTCCTGCAATTCCTCTTTATTGGCGAGTGGACCGCGATCTGGGAGGGCGGCGCGCTCTTCGGCTCCCCGGTCCACGCGACGGCCCCAGATGCCTCTCAAGACGTCCAAAAGAGCCTCGTCATCGGCCCCTTGCCTCAAAAGTTCCCGCAGCGATCGCCCACGGAGTGCGTACAGACAGGTGAGAAGTTGTCCATCGGCGGTCACTCGAGCGCGATCGCAGCTACGACAGAACGGTCGCGTGACGGAAGCGATCACGCCAAAGACGGTACCGTCGCTCATTTGAAACCGTTGGGCGGGTGCTGAACCCCGACCGGGCAAGGCTTTCACATCGCCGGTCGCTCGCTTCACAAACTCCAAAATCTGCTGCTGCGAGAAAACCTGATCTTTGGACCACGCGGTGGCACCACCGACATCCATGTACTCGATGAAACGAACTTCCGCGCCCACTTCGCGTCCCAAGTCCAAGAGCGGAAGAATTTGGCTGTCGTTGACACCCGCCATCACCACCGAATCGAGCTTCAGGCCCGGTCGACCCGCGATCGAGCGCAAACCTTCGAGAACTCGGTCGAGATCGTCTCGACCAGACATCTTCTGAAAGACAGATCTGTCCACCGCGTCCAAAGACACCGTAATCCGATCCAGCCCAGCTTCAAAGAGCGCCCTTTGCTGAGAGGCTAAAAGGACTCCGTTGGTGGTCAGGGCGATTTCTGAGATCCCTAAAGTTTTGATCTGGCGAACCAAAGTGGGTAGATCTTTACGCAGTAGGGGCTCGCCGCCGGTCAAGCGGATTCGGTCCACACCGATTTCTTGAAAAATCGAGACCAAGCGGCTCAACTCTTCAAAAGTTAGCAATAAGTTTCGACGCAGCCATTGGTAGTTCTCCTCCGGCATGCAGTATCGGCAGCGTAGGTTGCAGCGGTCGGTGACCGAGAGTCGTAGACTGCGTAAGGGTCGGTCGAACGTATCCAGGGTTGTCTTCAAAGGTTTGACATCATAATGGCCATATGGCGCTTGACCAACTGTTCATCGATCTCAAGGAACCGCAGGCCGCAACAGTAGTTGCGGGTTTGTGGATTTTTCTTGCAGGTTCGCACCTCGGCCACTCCGGTGAGAGCCTCGAGTCCTCCCACTGGGTCGGTCTTTATTCGGATCTTGAGCTTCAGAGGCAGTTCTACATCGCTCTCAACCAAGGCGCCGCCAATGGAGAGATTCGTCAACTCGCCGTTGGAATAGGTGTCGCCGGCCATACTTTTTAAAAAGCACCGATAGCGACCCGGCACTCTGAGAAGTTTTCGTTTTTCTCCGATTCGGCCAACCGTGAAACCTAGCTGTTTCAAGGCTGGTTTGATCCATGAATTTTTAAGCTCTTCGCTGTCTGAGAGATAGAGCACCCCCGCTTGATATTTCGAGCTACCTCGCTGGCCTCGACACCAGAGAACCTTCGCCGAAACTGCATCTCCAAACTCATCCCTATGTAAGGTGAACTTCGTTTTCGGCTTGATCGAACTCTCCAGTTCGATGCACAGACCTGTTAGGCTCGCATTGATAACTTTAACTTCCATCATGGTGGATTTCATTTTCAGAAGCACCGGAATCCGGCAGCCGAGACGGATAGTATCTCGCCGTTCATCGGTGGGAGTGCCAAAACCGGGTCTAAGAAGGTTGAGGAGTTCTTTGAACACTGACTAAGGTCGACTTTCTTTTTGACATGAATTACCGAAAGAGTTCTGGGATCCCCGCGAGATGCCTTCGAAAGTTAAGATCCACACGAAAGCGACCAGTTTGGCAGGGCTCTGACTAAGGCACGGGAAATCTCTTGGGATGTCACAAAGCCCAACCTCGAACAAAGGAACCCTCCGCAACTTAAGCGCCGGCGAACTCGGTAAGCTATCGTCGCTCGCCAGTATCAGCACCGCGTTAAGTCGCGCTGAGGGCGGATTCTTCGATGTCGCCGCGACGATGCTGGAGAACCTGTTGCACACCCTAGGAGCCGAGCGTCTCGCCGTCCTGGTGGACGAACCCTACTCTCATTTGAGTCTGTTTCGTCAAGTGACCGACGACGGTGTCGACGAATCGGAGTTTCAATTTTCGAGCACCGTAGTCAATCGGGTGAAAGAAACCGGCGAGCCGTGGCAGACCCTCGATGCCTTCCAGGACGAGAGCGTCGCCCTCACGGAAAGCTTAGTCCTCTCGGGGGCGCGCTCGGTGATGTGTGTGCCTTTGCGGGGCACCGGACAGCTCTACGCAGATAACCGGCTTGGACCGGGCCGTTTCGAAGAGCCGGAATTGGCGCTTTTGACCATTTTGGCGGACCTACTGGCGGCGTCTCTCGAACGTGCACGAGCCACCGAACGATTGGCTGCGGCCAACGAAGAACTGCGGGCCTCGCGGGAAGAGACGATCACCCGACTCGCGGTCGCCGCGGACTGGCGAGACAATGAGACGGCCGCGCACATTGAACGAGTGGGCCAATACGCCGCGAGCTTGGCTCATTGGGCGGGATGCTCTTGCGACTATGTTGAGCAGATCCGCTTGGCCTCGAAAATGCACGACGTAGGGAAGCTGGGAGTTCCTGATGCGATCCTGAGAAAGCCGGGAAAGTTTACGGACGAAGAGTTCGAGAAGATGAAGCGACACACTACCATCGGAGGAACCATCCTCAAGGATTCAGGTTCGCCACTCATTCAGATGGCCCATCGCATCGCCACCTCCCATCACGAAAAATTCGATGGTCGAGGTTACCCCAGCGGTATCGTTGGAGAGGCCATCCCTTTAGAGGGACGGATAACAGCTATCTGCGACGCTTTCGATGCTATGTGCAGTCGACGGGTTTACAAAGACGCTTATCCGCTGGACAAGGCCTTTGGCATCATCGCCGAGGAACTGGGCAAGCACTTCGACCCACGACTAGGACAGCTCTTCATTGATCATCGCGACGAAGTCCTTCGGATCAAGGAGTCGATGGGCGGCTAGGGCTGGGCAGATCGTCAAGCTGGCTGGCACTCTGGACACCAATAGGTCACGCGATTCTGTAGGCCTTGATGTCCGCGGGCGATACTGGCGTCACAACGGAAGCACTTCTCACCAACTCTGCCATAGACGTAAAGATCTCCACCAGCGGGCTTAGGGCAAACCCTTCGGTCCACGCGGGTGGTGCGAAACCAGCCCCCCAGGTTCGCTTGAAGCAGAATCCGGGCTCTGCGAAACAGTCCTTCGAGAGCTTCCACTTTGACTTCGGAAAGGGGGGCCCAAGGCGAAAAGCTTCGTTCCGGGACGAACTCAAAAGCGCTCCCATCGAGAGGTCCCATGAAAGCCAACTCGGATTTGTAAACATTCCCAATCCCTGAAGCCACCCGCTGGTCGAGCAACACTTCACCCAAGAAGTCGGACCCGGTGTGGTATTGGGACGCCCTCGCCAGGACGTCCGACCAATTCGGCTCCTCCTGCGCTAGGAGATCTGGGCCCAGTTGTCCCAACTGTCGATGCCAGCGGCGTTGCGGCGAAGTGATGATCTCCACGTCCAGGGCTTTGAAGCAGACCAACACAGTTTGCTTCGTTTCAAGAACCACGGCCGCAGTGGCTTTAGAGCGTTTCCAAGGGGCACCGGGCGGGTAGCGATGCCAAGATCCGTGCATCCCTAGGTGGACGCGAAGCTGGATATCACGGTCGAAATGAACCAGCAGATGCTTCCCGTGGACCTCGACCTCCATGACTCGACTTCCGGCCAAGCGCTCCGAGCCGTAGACTCCGCGCACCAAGCAGCGAGAAAGGACCTCTCCGTCGAGGTCCTTTCTCAAAACATTCGCTACTTTATGTACGGTGTCGCCTTCGGGCATGATTTTTCATTTCTTTCACGGAAACTACTTTCCATTCCAGGCGACGCGTCCACTTGCACGATTGCGATTGTCATTGGTCACTTTCGAGGTCTTCTTCGGAGCGGGTCTCTTCTTGCCCGGAGCTTTTTTGACGGAGGTTTTCTCGCCAGGACCATCATTGGGGGGAGACTCCGAGAGCTTGTTGGGCTGAGTTCCGTTGCCTGAAGTCGCTTTGGTCCCGTCGAGAACCGGGAGTTTCAACTCCTGTCCCGGCTGGATCAGGTTCACATCTTTCAGGTTGTTGTCTTTCGCGATTTTCGCGAAGAGTTCGGGGGTCAACTGTTCTTTGCTGTAGCCCATTGCGAGCAACAGTTTGGAGACGGTGTCGCCGGCCTTGACGGTGTGATTC